>JBPPMZ010000045.1:0-24034 GCA_051306295.1 Candidatus Limnocylindrales bacterium | reverse complement strand
GGCCGATCTGGTCGCGCAGGAAGGCCGGCAGCAGGACGCGCCCCTGCCGGTCAAGCTCCACCTCCGCCGCGCCGGCGAAGACGAAGCGCTGGAACCGGCGTGAGGCCGCGTCCGTGATCGGCAACGCGGCGACCTTCTCCGCGAGCTCATCCCAGCCGGCGCGCGTGTGGATGGCCAGGCACGCGTCAAGCCAGCGCGAGACGACGGCCCCGCCGCCCAGCTGGACGCGGAACTTCGCGGGGACGGCGATCCGTCCCTTGTCGTCCACCGTGTGCCGGTACTCGCCGGTGAACACCCGTCGGGTTCCCCTGTGTCAGCGCGGCCGCGTCGGGCCGGATCGGTCGGTCCTCTCGGGCGGTGGCGGTGTGACTCCCCACTTTCCACCACTTTGGACCACTTCGCTGCATTCTGACCCGAGAACGGGCGCGCGTCAATGCGGAAAACGGATGAGAGTGAGGCTCCAGGCGGAGCAGCGCCTGAGCAGCGCCCGAGCCGGGCCTGCGGCCTGGTTGCCGCTCGGTCAGATGACGCGCTCAGCGATGAACAAGCACCCGCGGACCCGCAGTCGGTCGTCAGGCGGGCAACCGGCGACGCGGCCGTGGTCGTTCGAGTCGAGACGCTTGCTGTGCGTGAGCACGTGGGCCGGCGGCGCGGACCGGAGGGCGCCGGCCAGCCGGCCCGGGGTCAGCGCGTCGGAGGCGGGAGTCGGAGCTCCTGGCCGGCCCGCAGGCTCTGCGTTCGCGTCCACGGGTTGCGGTCGTAGATCGACTCGAGCGAGACGCCGAAGTAGTTCGCGATGCTGAACAGGTTGTCGCCGCGGCGGACCGTGTAGATCCAGCACTTCGGCGTGTCCGGACAGGGCTTCAGGAGCGCATATCGATCCGAGGTGGGCTTTGGCGAGGCCGTCGGTTCGGCCGTCGGGGTCGGGCTGGGCGTGGGTGCGGGGGTTGGCGTCGGACTCGGCGTCGGGATGGGGCTTGGCGTCGTCGTCGGGGTCGTGACCGGCGCGATGGTGGGCGCCAGGGTCGGGTCAAGACTTGGCGCAGCGGCCACGGCCGAGGCCGAAGGCGGCGGCGTCACGGCGGCGGTCAGATCAAGGCCACCGCGGGCGACGACGAAGGCGACCGACGCCGTGAAAGCGAGGGCGAGGACGGCGATCGAGCCCAGGACGGCCGGCGTCAGGGCCCGACCCGCCCGGACGACCGTGGTCGGGACCTCGGACGCCGCCGCGGCACCGCGTAGATAGCGAGGGCAGTTGACATGCCCGGCGGTCAGGCACACGAGTTCCTGCTGGCGAAGCGACTGCGGCACGGCCTCGCGCAGGGCGGCACACCGATTCAAGGGATCCGGCGCCTCGGTCGGCGGGCGCGTCACCCCCTGGTCGTCGACGGCGCGCAGGAACGGGCAGATCGCGGCATTCGGGGATCGATCGTCGAGCATGGGCAGCCAGGCCGCCGTCGGTTCGATGGGTTCGCTCGGTCGGCCGGCACTCGGATCTTCGGCGGCGACCGGGATCGGCGGCGCCGCCGACTCGATGGCGGCCCGGCGCCCAAGGCGACGTCGCAGCGGGGTCGCGAGCGGCTCGGGTTCGGCGACCGTCGATTCGATGGCTGCCCGGCGCCCGAGGCGGCGCCTCAGGGGTGGCTCCAGCGGCTCGGATCCACCGGTCGCATCGATCGCATCGACCGCAGCATCGATGACCGCCGCCTCGGCCGCTGCAGCAGCTTCGGCCGCAGCGTACGCGTCGGCCGCGTCGTCGGGCTCGACGCCAGGCTGGACATCCCCGCTGGGCTCGGTCGCGGCGGCGTAATTCGGCGCGTCCGTCTCGATCGGACGGCGGCGCCCAAGGCGACGTCTCGGGGGCGGTCCAGCGTCGTCGGCCACGCGTGCTCCCTGCGTTCGTTGGGTGGAACGGGTCTGAGCGTAGTACCTTTCGCGCGTTGCCGTACCGCTGCGGCCGATGCTAGGCTCGGTCGCGAACGTCGACTCGACGCCACCCCCACGTCTGTCCTCGAGGCCCCAGCCCACGATCATGGCCCTGCCACTCCCGGTCCTCACGCCGCAGCCCGACGCCTATCACCTGGCGCCGCACCGCATCAAGCGCTGCACATTCCGGCGCCTGATCGATGTCGAGGCAGGCAGCGATCGCGTGTACGACGTGGAGTGCCTCTTCCCCGACCGGAAGATCCCGATCCCGCTGGGCGACCTAGAGTCGGCGACGCCGATCTGCAACGCCTGCACCGCGCCGCACACGTTCCGACCCGACGAGGACTGAGTCCCGGGCGGAGCGTTGCCGCGCGGGCGCGATTCCGCGCGGGCGCGATTCCGCGCGGGCGCGATTCCGCCAAACGTCGCCACACGGAACGTTAGGCAGAGACCGGCGATCGCCACGGCCCGCGACCACCACCGTCGAGGCCGTCTATGCAGCGCCGTGCGTGTCCGCGCATAGCCCACGGGCTAGGCCGACAGGATCGGCCGCGCCAGGCTCATCGAGGGCGCTCAAGGTTCTGCTGAGCGACATCTGGCGGTGTCGGAGCGTGGCGCGCCTCAGCGCAAGCGGGGATCTACGTCAGCGAGGCGGCCTGTAAGCCGAGTTCTGTCCCGTCCCAGCGCACGAGGCGATGGGCCGGGGATGGCCATCCATCTGGGGCCGCCGGTCACCCGACGGCTCATGCGGCCGACCCGAGGGCTGGGCAGCGCACCTCTCCCCCGTCGACGCTTGCGCGCCACCGGGTTGCGCCCTCCTATTTGGCCTTGCTCCGGGTGGAGTTTGCCGCGTTTCACTCCGCCGACCGACCCGAAAGCCGGTCGACGGCATCGTCACTGTGGCACTGGTCCTCGTCTCACGACGGACGGGCGTTACCCGCCACCCTGCGCTGCGGAGCTCGGACTTTCCTCACGCCCTCGACGGGTCACCCTGTCGTTGACGCGCAGCCATCCAGCCGCCTCGCTGACGCCGATGAGTCTACCCCGCGAGCGTGGCCACGACCCACAGCAGCGCCGCGGTCACGAGCGGCGCCGCGACCACCCGCCAGCGACCGAACACCCACGACCACGCGGCCCACAGCGTGAGCCCGCCCCACGCGAGCGTGAGGCAGATCCGCCCGACCCCACCGATCGCCTCCCCGGCCGGCGACCCCGCCACGATCAGCAACGGGACCACGAGCGCAAGTTGAGCGACCCCCGCCGCGGTTCCGAATACGAACCAGGTCAGGTTGCCGGCGACGCCTCGCCAGCGGATCGGCCGGTCACGCGGCCAGGACCCCGGCGAGCGGCGGTTCGGATCGCTTCCCATCAAGTGACGCCCGTCAGCCGGGGCCGGACGCCGGTCAGCCGGGGCCGGGCCGGCGCACGACCCGGGCTGGACCGCCGGCGTGGGCTCGGTCGATCGCCTCGTTGGCCAGCGCATCGGCGACGCTGTTCTGGGCGCGCGGCACATGCCCCGCGGTCCAGCGCGCGAACCCGCCAAGGACCGCACGGGACGCCGCCCAGAGCGGGATCAGCTTGGCATCCTTGACCCGCCAGCGACCGGACAGCTGCTCCACGATGAGCTTCGAGTCGAGCAGCAGGTGGACCTCCGTCGCGCCCAGCTCCCTGGCCAGCTCGAGCGCCCGCAGCGTGCCCGTGTACTCCGCGACGTTGTTGGTCTGGACGCCCAGGTACTCGGAGATCGACGCATCTGGTGCCGCCCGATGGTCGCGCGCATCGGCCCGCGACAGGTCGTACAGCGCGGCCCCCAGCGAGGCCGGACCCGGGTTGCCGCGCGCAGCGCCGTCGGTCCGGATCACGAACCCCCGGGAACGCCCGTCCGCCGGGCCGCGGTCGTCCCCGTCGCCGTCCTCGTCGCCGTCCTCGTCGCCGACCGGGCTCCAGCGATCCGACGAGCTGACCTCGCCGAACAGCGTGTCGCTCAGGGCCGCCGTCCCGCGATGGCCGAGCTGACCTCGAGGATGGCCTGGGTGATGTGGATGCCGCGCGGGCAGGCGTCGGTGCAGTTGAAGATCGTCCGACAGCGCCACACTCCGTCGGCGTCGGACAGGAACTCCAGGCGCTCGTCGCCCCCGTCATCGCGCGAGTCGAAGATGAAGCGGTGGGCGTTGACGATGGCCGCCGGGCCGACATACGCGGGCTGCGCCCAGAACGACGGGCACGACGACGTGCACGCGGCGCACAGGATGCACTTGGTCGTGTCGTCGTAGCGGGCCCGGTCCTCCGGCGACTGGAGGCGTTCGCGACCGTCGGCCGGCACCTCCTCGTCGTTCATGAGGTACGGCTGCACGCTCTTGAACTTGTCGAAGAAGCCGTCCATGTCGACGACCAGGTCCTTGACGACGGGCAGGCCGGGCAGCGGCGCGACCGTGATCCGGCGCTTGCCCAGCTGCTCGACCCGAAGCTTGCAGGCGAGCCGGTTACGGCCGTTGATGAGCATCGCGTCCGAGCCGCACACGCCGTGCGCGCACGAACGCCGGAACGTGAGCGAGCCGTCCTGCTCGTATTTCACCCGGTGGAGCAGGTCCAGGACCCGGTCCATCTTGGGGTCGCACTCGACGAGGTAGGCCTCCCAGTGCGGCTTCTCGTCGCGCTCGGGGTCGTAGCGGAGGATGCGAAGGTCGACCTGCATGTCGGCTGTCAATACACCCGTGGCTTCGGTTCGAACTTGGTGATGGTGACGGGCTTGTAGGTGAGCCGCGGCCCGCTCTTCGTGCGGGTCGCCAGGGTATGGGTCAGGAACTGCGCGTCGTCGCGCTCGGGGTAATCCTCGCGGGCGTGGGCGCCGCGACTCTCCTTGCGGGCCAGGGCGGACACGACCGTCGTCTCGGCACAGTCCAGCAGGTAGCCAAGCTCGCGCGCCTCGAGCAGGTCCGTGTTGAACACGCGACCCTTGTCGGTTATGGCGACCTTCGCGTATCGGGCGCGCAGCTCCTGGACGCGGGCGCGGGCGGCCATCAGCAGCGACTCGTCGCGGTACACCCCGACGTTGTCCATCATCACGTCGGCCAGTTGCTCGCGGATGCGCGGCACGGACTCCCGGCCGGTGGACGTGCGCAGGGCCTCGATCTCCGCGCGCAGCGGCTCCGCGGCGTCGGCGGCCACGTCGGGCATCCCGACGCCCCCGATGTCGGCGATCATCTGGCGCCCGGCCCGCCGGCCGAAGACGAGCAGGTCGACCAGCGAGTTCGTGCCCAGGCGGTTCGCGCCATGGACCGATACGCAGGCCGTCTCGCCCGCCGCGTACAACCCCGGCACGACGGTCCCGGCCGCATCGCGGGTGACCCGGGTGAGCACGTCGGTCGGGATACCACCCATCGCGTAGTGCGCGGTCGGCTGGATCGGCACGGGCTCCGTGATCGGCTCCACGCCCTGGTAGACCCGGGCGAAGTCGGTGATGTCGGGGAGCTTCTCCTCGATGACTTTGCGGCCGAGATGGCGGACATCGAGGTAGACGTAGTCCTTGCCATCGATGCCGCGCCCGGCGCGGATCTCCTGGTAGATCGAGCGGCTGACCATATCCCGTGGCGCCAGGTCCTTCATCGTCGGGGCGTAGCGCTCCATGAAGCGCTCCCCTTCCCCGTTGAGCAGGATGCCGCCCTCACCGCGGGCGGCCTCCGACAACAGGATGCCGATGCCGACGATGCCCGTCGGATGGAACTGGTAGAACTCCATGTCCTGCATCGGGATGCCATGGCGATAGGCCAGCGCGACCCCATCGCCCGTCAGCGACCAGGCGTTGGACGTGATCCGGAACATGCGCCCGAAGCCGCCGGTCGCCAGCATCACGGCCTTCGACTTGATGGTGTGCAGCGAGCCGTCCGCGATCCGGTACGCCACGACTCCCGCCGCGCGACCGCCATCGCCCAGGTCGCCACCCTCCGTGAGCAGATCGACGACGTGGTACTCGTCGTAGAACGTGACGCCGTGCTTGACGGCCTGCTGGTACAGGGTCTGCAGGATCATGTGCCCGGTCCGGTCGGCGGCGAAGCACGACCGGCGGACGGGGCCCTCCCCGTAATTGCGGGTATGGCCGCCGAAGCGGCGCTGGTCGATCTTGCCCTCCGGCGTCCGGTTGAAGGGCAGACCCATGTGCTCGAGTTCGATCACGGTCTCGATCGCCTCGCGGGCCAGGATCTCCGCGGCGTCCTGGTCGACGAGGTAATCGCCACCCTTGATCGTGTCGTACATGTGCCACTCCCAGTGGTCCTCCTCGAGGTTGCCGAGCGCGGCGCACACGCCGCCCTGGGCCGCCCCGGTGTGAGAGCGCGTGGGATAGAGCTTGGTCAGGACGGCGGCATCGACCCCGGCCTTGGCCAGTTCGACGGCAGCCCACAGGCCCGCTCCGCCGGCTCCGACGATGAGCGCGTCGTGCTGGATGGCCATCAGCCGGCCGGGACGACGTTGGGGAGGGTCACGACGACGTACGTGCCGATCACGAACAGGAAGAGGGCCAGCCCGTACAGCCCGTAGCGGAGTAGCGCCGCGGGCCGCCCGCCGACCAGGTCGCCGATGACGACGCGCATACCCATGAACGCGTGGAACAGGACGAGCATGAGCATCGACCAGTCGAACACCCGCCAGAACGTGCTGCTCCAGCGGAACTCAGCGATCCACGACGCGCTCTGCTCCGCCGGGTCGTACAGCACGTGCAGGATGAGGTAGTGGGTCAGGACCAGCACGAACAGTGCAAGGCCTGACAAGCGCATGCCGTACCAGATGGCGGTCTCGAATCGATCGCCCTGGGGCTTGACCCGCCCGGAGCGCCCGTAGCGCGCGCTCACTTCGGCCACCAGCCCATCGACCGCGCGAATTGGCCGAAGATCACCCAGGTCACCGGGATCCCGACGAGCGCGAAGATGACCCAATTGAGGTACCAGAGCTCGCGCTGGAAGCGGGTCAGCCGCGGCCAGAAGTCCAGGATGATGATCCGCAACCCGTTCAGGGCGTGGTACAGGACCGCCGCCCCCAGCAGCCACTCCATGACGATGCCGGGCGGCGTGGCGTAGATGAACAGCAGCGTGTCGTAGGCGCCGGGCGCCACCCCGACCAGGAAGATGTCGACGACATGCAGGATGACGAACAGCCAGATGGCAACACCGGAGATGCGGTGGAATGCCCAGGCGAGCATCCCTTCCCCACCCCGATAGCGAACCAGCATGAAACCTCCGATGTCGTCGCTGGGCCGGCCGGTGCGGACGGTCAGGCGGTGATGACGGGGGCCGGGGCGGCGTCGGCGCCCGCGACCAACCGTTCGATGATGGCGTCGGCGTATGCGGCCGTCCCGGCCGGACCGCCCAGGTCGTAGGTCGTCGAGACGCCCTCGGCGATCGTGTCACGCACGGCGTCCTCGACGCGCTGGGCGGCGTCGGGGTAGCCCAGGTGCCGAATCATCAGGGCGCCGCTCAGGATCATGGCCGTCGGGTTGGCTTTGTCGAGGCCCGCGTACTTGGGCGCGGAGCCGTGGACCGGCTCGAAGACGTCCGCCTCCGTGCCGATGTTGGCCCCCGGCGCCACGCCCAGCCCGCCGACCAACCCCGCCACGAGGTCGCTGACGATGTCGCCGTACAGGTTCGGCAGGACGAGCACGTCATACAGCTCGGGCTTCTGGACGAGCTGCATGCACATGTTGTCGACGATGCGGTCCTCGAACTCGATGCGGCCGGCGTAGTCGGCGGCAACGGTCCGGCAGCTCTCCAGGAACAGGCCGTCGGACAGCTTCATGATGTTCGCCTTGTGCACGGCCGTGACCTTGTGCCGACCGTTGGCGACTGCGTAATCGAAGGCGAAACGGGCGATCCGCTCCGACGCGGCTCGAGTGATGATCTTGATGCTCTCCGCCGCATCGGGGCCGACCATGTGCTCGATGCCGGCGTACAGGTCCTCGGTGTTCTCGCGGACGATGACGAGGTCGACGTCCTCGTAGCGGGTATCGAGGCCCTTGATCGAGCGGCCGGGTCGCAGGTTGGCATAGAGGCCAAGGGACTGGCGGAGCGCGACGTTGACGCTTCGGAACCCCCCACCGACCGGGGTCGTGATGGGGCCCTTGAGGGCGATGCGGTTGCGGGTGATCGACTCCAGGACGTGCTCCGGCAGCGGAGTGCCGTACTCCGTCATCACGCCCTCGCCGGCGTCCACGACCTCCCACTCGAAGGCGATGCCCGAGGCATCCAGGACGCGGCGCGATGCTTCCGCCAGCTCCGGACCGATGCCGTCGCCGGGGATGAGGGTGACTCGATGGGCCATGCGCCGATTGTAGCCGCCTTACGCCGGCCCCCGCCGAACGCGCCTCAGGCCGCGCCGTCGAGCTCGGCGGGGAGATCCAGGCCGAGGTGACGGGCCAGGGTCTGACGGACGGTCGCCCGGATGGCCGGATCGGTGACGACGCGTTCCCGCCCGCCGATGCGGAGCGCCGTCACGCGCCGCAGGTCGATCGTGCGTACCTGGTGACACAGGATGGCGGCATCCAGCGTCTGCCCCGCCTCGCCGGACGGGATGGCGACTTCAGCCGGGTAGCGCGGCGGCCGGGCGGAGATCGGGCAGATGGTCGCCATCCCTGAGCGGTGGAACGGCTCGCGCGACACCACGAGCGCCCGTCGCGTGCCGACCTGTTCGTGCCCGACCGTTGGGTCCAGGTCGATCAGGACGATGCCCCAGCGGGCAGGCGCACTCACCTCAGGCCGGCCAGCGGTCGCCCGGATCGAGGTCCGCGGCGAGTCCGCGCATCTCCTCGGCGAACTCGGGCGTCGTCGCAGCGGCCGCCCACACGGCCTCCTCCGCCCGATCGAGGGCCTCGCGGTAGAGCCGTTCGACGGCGAGCTCCACGACGGCATCCTGACTGTCCGCCACGCCGTAGTCGGCGGACAGCTCACGCACGTGCCGTACGGTCGCTTCTTCGAGGTTGTACGTCCGCTTCATCCGGGTCGTCATGGACCCAGTATCCGGACCCATTCCGGACGTGTCAAGTCGAGAGACCGGGTGCGGCGCGCGACCTCCGCTTCCCGCCCCACACACCGGGCCCCTCCGGTACCATCGAAGGGCACACCGGCCGGCCCATCTCGCCCGCCGTCCGTGCGAAAGCGGAGTTTGCTTACCCGTGATGTCCGCGTGAAACTCCAGGAAGCCGACGCCAAGTCGCTGCTCCTCGCCCAAGGCCTGCCCGTCCCGCCCTGGGAGGTCGCCCACACGGTGGCCGAGGCCCGTGCCGCCAGCGAACGGTTCCTGGCCGCCGGCGCAGAGGCCGTCGTCATCAAGGCCCAGGTCCTGGTCGGTGGGCGCGGCAAGGCGGGCGGCGTGAAGCTCGCCCGCTCGGCCGACGACGCCGAAACGGTCGCCAGCGCGATCCTGGGCATGGATATCAAGGGCATGACCGTCCGCAAGGTCCTCGTCGGGCCGGCCGCGGACATCGTCAAGGAGTTCTACCTCGCCGCGGTCCTGGATCGGGCGGAGCGCGGGATCCTGCTCATCGGCTCCGCCGAGGGCGGCGTGGAGATCGAGACGGTCGCCGCCACGAACCCCGACGCGATCATCCGCCGCCACGCCGACCCGAACCTGGGTCTGCTCGACTTCCAGGCGCGGGACCTCGCGTTCGCGATCGGCCTGGGCGGTCACCTCAAGGAGTCGGTCCGCATCGCCAAGGGCCTGGTCGCCACGATGAAGGCCTACGACGCCGACCTCGTCGAGATCAACCCGCTGGCCATCATCCGCGAGGCCGGTCCGGACGGCACCGCTGTCGAGCGGCTCGTCTGCCTCGACGCGAAGATCACCCTCGACGACTCCGCCTTGGCCCGCCACGCCGGCCTCGAGGAGCTGCGCGACCCCGACGAGGAAGCGCCCGAGGACAAGGCCGCCCGGGAAGCCGGCCTGACGTTCATCAAGCTCGATGGCACCATCGGCTGCATGGTCAACGGCGCGGGACTCGCGATGACCACGATGGACCTCGTCAAGCGGGCCGGCGGCGAGCCCGCCAACTTCCTCGACATCGGCGGCGGGGCTCGAGCCGACAAGGTCGCGACCGCGATGGCCCTCATCCTGTCCGATCCCAAGGTCAACGCGATCCTGGTCAACATCTTAGGCGGCATCACCCGCGGCGACGAGGTGGCCCGCGGCCTCATCGAAGCCCGCGCTCAGCAGACACGCGACGTACCGATGGTCGTGCGCATCGTCGGCACGAACGGCGCCGAGGCGGCGGTCCTCCTCGAGGAAGCCAAGTTCGAGACGGCGGCCACCCTCGATGAAGCGGCCGAAAGGGCCGTGGCGGCGTCGCGGGCCGCAGGAGCGGCGGCATGAGCATCCTCGTCGGGCGCGAGACCCGCCTTGTCGTCCAGGGCATCACCGGACGTGAGGGTGCGTTCCACGCCGGGGCCTCGCAGGCCTACGGCACCAACGTCGTCGCGGGCGTGACGCCGGGCAAGGGTGGCCAGACCGCCCTGGACGGATCCGTCCCCGTCTTCGACACGGTCGCGGAGTCGGTCCGCCAGACCGGCGCCAACACCTCACTCATCTTCGTGCCGGCAGCCGGCGCACCGGATGCGGTCATGGAGGCCGCGGCGGCCGGCATCAAGACGATCTTCTGCATCACCGAGGGCATCCCGGTCCTGGACATGATCCCCGCGGTCGAGATGGTCAAGGCCCACGGCGCGCGGCTCATCGGGCCCAACTGTCCGGGCGCCACGTCGCCCGGTCGGGCCAAGGTCGGGATCATCCCGGGCTCGATCCACCGCGAGGGTCGGGTCGGCGTCGTCAGCCGTTCCGGCACGCTCACCTACGAGGCCGTCCAGGCGATGACTGACGCGGACATCGGTCAGTCCACGTGCGTGGGCATCGGGGGCGACCCGATCATCGGCACGACCTTCCTGGATGTCCTGCAGCTGTTCGCCGCGGACGACGAGACCGACGCGATCGTGCTCATCGGCGAGATCGGTGGCGCAGCAGAGGAGACCGCGGCTGCCTGGGCCGCCGAGCACCTCGAGGGCGTCCCCAAGGTCGCCTTCATCGCCGGCCGCACGGCCCCCGAGGGCAAGCGCATGGGCCACGCCGGCGCGATCATCTCGGGCGGCGCAGGCACAGCGGCCGGCAAGGTCGAGGCGCTCGAAGCGGCCGGGTTCCGGGTCGCCGGGTCGCCGACGGAGTTGCCAGCCCTGCTGCGCGACGCCGGCTACCGCGGCTAGCCTCGACGACGCGGCCGGAGGCCTGACGACATGCCGCGCATGGAGCTCATCGCCGGAACGGCGAGCGACATCCTGGTCATGCTCGGCGCGGCCGAGGTCGGTGGCACCGTGCCCGATGGCGACCGCTACGCCGCGCACCTGCCGCTGGGCGGCGGCAGCGACCCGACGTGGCTCGATCTCTGCGCGGAGGCGGCCCGCTCCGCCCTGGATTCGGACGCCCCATCCGACTTCATCGACGCGCGCCTCGAGCTGCGCGCGACCGACGACGACGCCCTGACGATCGAGCGGGTCGATCCCGCCTGGGTCATGGCCGTCGCCGGCATCCCGGAGGCCCGCATCGATGCCGTGGCGGGCCGCTGGATCGATCGATTGGAGGAGGAGTTCGGGCCGCTGCCACGGGAGGAGAAGCCCTGGATCCGGCAGCTCGCGGCCCAGGTCGTGACCTTCTGCCGAGCGGCGGATCGAGCGCCGGACGTCGTCTTCCTGTGGGCCCTGTGAGCGGGGATCGCCCCGAATCACCGGATCACGGCACCTCCTACGAGGTCAATCGCCAGCTCTGGGATGCCTGGACCGCGGTCCACGCGACGGGCGACTTCTACGACCTCGAGGGGTTCCGCCAGGGCGGCATCCGACTCCGGGACGAGGAGGTCGAGGCGCTCGGTGACGTGCGTGGGCAGTCGCTCCTGCATCTCCAGTGCCATTTCGGCATCGACACCCTCTCGTGGGCCCGCCTGGGGGCCGTCGTCACCGGCGCTGACTTCTCGCCTGCGGCCGTGCGGCTCGCCCGGGAACTCGCGACGGACCTGGGCTTCGCCGATGCCCGCTTCATCGAGTCGAACCTGGTCGATCTGCCGGCCAACCTCGACCAGACGTTCGACATCGTCTACACATCGCGCGGCGTGCTTGGCTGGCTGCCCGACATCGCCGACTGGGCCCGGGTCGTGGCCCACTTCGTCAAGCCCGGGGGCCGCTTCTACATCAGCGAGATCCATCCGGTCGTCCAGGCGTTCGAGAACGAGGGCGTCGCGCCCGGGGAACTGCGCCTCGCCTACCCGTACTGGGAGCATCGCGACCCGCTGATCTTCGACGTCCAGGGCTCGTATGCCGACCCGAACGCGGACGTCGGCGTCCAGCACGAGCACGGCTGGGACCACGGCCTGGGCGAGATCGTCACCGCGCTCATCGACGCGGGCCTGCGCCTCGAATGGCTGCGCGAGTCTCCCGAGCTCGACTGGGGGGCCGATTTCCTCGTCGAGACGGGACCTGGTACGGGTCGATTCCGGTTGCCCGCGGACGCCAAGGGCGAGATCCCCCTGATGTTCTCGCTCCTCGCCACCAAGCCCTCGGCCTGAACCCGGCTACACTCCGCGGAGTCGATAGCCCCGCGAGCGGACCCGCCCGTCCGTCCGGCATTCGACCGGAAGGGATCTTCATGGTCAAGCACGCCCGCAGCGAACGCGAACGCCGAGCCGTCGAAACGACCCGGGTCAAGGAGATCGAGGCCGCCTGGTTGGGCAGCCTGACGCCAGCCGTGGCCAAGGCCTTCACCGAGGACGTCGCCCGCGCCCGCGCCCGCGGTCCGGTCGAGCCGCCCGCCCCGATGGCACCCGGCACCATGCCGCGCCCGCCGCGGCCCGGCCGCGAGCCGAAGCCCGCCAAGGAAGACCGGAAGCGCTCTCGCCCCTTCGGCGACTGACCCCAGAGCGAACCGGCCGTCAGCCCAGGCGGACGGCCGTTCCGGACGCGGTGACCATGAGCATCGAGCCCTGGCCGACCGTCTCGTAGTCCAGGTCGATGCCGACGATGGCGTCCGCGCCGAGTGACGCCGCCACGGCGGTCATCTCCTCGAGGGCGATCGTCCGCGCCTTGGCCAGTTCCTGCTCGTACGCGCCGGAACGGCCGCCGACGATGTCACGGATCCCGGCGAACAGGTCCTTGAAGATGTTCGCGCCCAGGATGGCCTCGCCCGTGACGATGCCGAGGTACGCGCTGATGGTCTGGCCCTCGATGGAGGGGGTCGTCGTCGTGATCATGGTCCGGTCTCCTTGGTCGTGACGGTGTCAGCCATACCCTAGCGACGCCCAGGACGGTCCGCCCGGCGCCTCGATGAGCTCGACGAGCACGCCATGGCAGGATCGCGGGTGGATGAAGGCGACGGGACCCTCCGCGCCGCGCCGCGGTGCCGAGTCGATGAGCTCCAGGCCGTCGATCTCGAGGCGCACGAGCGTCTCGGCGAGGTTGTCGACCTCGAAGCAGACGTGGTGGAACCCCTCCCCCTTGCTTGCCAGGAAGCGCGCGACGCCGGTCGTATCGTCCGTCGGCTGGACGAGCTCGATCTTCGACTCGCCGGCGGTCAGGAAGGCGATCCGGACCCGGTCATGCTCGATGTCCATCACCGTCTCGAGCGGGGCGTGCAGGGCGTCCCGCCAGAAGCCGAGCGCCGTCTCGATGTCGGCGACGATGAGGGCCACGTGGTGGACCTTGCCCAGGCCCTGGATGATCGGCGGGACGGTGGACACGGTGGCCTCCGGAGGACGGGTGGGACCGGCGACGACGAGCAGCGCCCCGTCCCCGGCCTGAGCTCGGCGCTCCGCGGCCGAGGCGACGATCGAGCGGAAGGTGCGAGCATCGGTCGGGTCCAGGTGCCCCGGATCGTGCCACGCGACGATCACCGGTCCGGCGTGGGCCGGCTCCGGCGAGGCCAACACCTCTTCGAGCGCGTCCCAGTTCCGCCCGGCCCAGTCCGCCGCGCCCAGGTGCTTGTACAGGGCGTCCAGCACGTCGGTCTTGGCGGCCGGACCGTGGAGCTGGACGAATCGGGCTCCGTACTCGTTGGCCGTGGCGGCCAGGCTGGCCGTGTCCAGTGGCTTATCGGACTCGACGAGACCGCCCCCGCCTTCCGGGGCCAGCAGCGCGTGGAGATCGGGCGTCACGGGTCGATCCATGCGAACGAATCGTAATGGTCCGCGGTCCAGTACATCTCGCCCCCGGCGCCGACCACGATCCGCCTCGCGCCACGGTCATCGGCGCCCGGTGTCGGGACCGTGAACTCGCGGTAGTAGTGGGCCGGGTGGTCGGGCAGGAGCCCTTCCCGGTTCTGGAACACGGCGCCATCCTGGCGGAACGGGAACGGACCTTCCGCCCGGATCAGGGCGACGGTGGCCACCGCCTCCGCCGGGAGATCCGCGAGCGCCACGACGGGCAGCCCGTGGGTCGGCGGCCGGGTGGTGCCGGAGTCGACGCCGGACAGGCACGCACTCAGCGCCAGGGCGAGCACGAGCCACAGGCCGGCACCCAGGGCTGCGGCGCGGGCCTGGCGGGACGAGCTCACCGACGGAGCGTACCCTCCGCGAGTGGACGAAACCCGGCCCAGCGGCATCGCGGTCCCGTTGGCCCTGCCGCCCGCCGTCGCGCGCATCCGCCTTCGCTGGGACCTGGCCGCGTCCCTTGGGGCCCGACCGCACGTCACGGTCCTGTACCCCTTCCTGCCGATTGTCGACCTGGCGCCTGTGGTCCGGGCCGACCTCGCCGGGATCGCCAGCACGGTCGAGCCGTTCAGCGTCCGCTTCGCCACCGTGCGGCGGTTCGACGGCGTCCTGTGGCTGGAACCCGAGACCGCGGAGCCATTCCTGCGCCTCACCGCGGCCGCGACGGCCCGTTGGCCGGACTGGCCGCCCTACGGCGGCCTGTTCGACACGGTCATCCCCCACCTGACCGTGGTGGAATCCGAGTCCGCGCCACTGGACCGGCTGGAGGCGACCGTGCAGGCCGCGCTGCCCTTCACGAGCCGGGCGACGCACCTGGAGACCTGGTTCCAGGATCCGGCGGGCCGGTGGCGACCACGCTGGCGGATCCCGCTGGGCGGCGTCAGACCGTGATGAGCTCGCGATGCTCGCCCCAGGCGGCCCGCAGCCGGTCGCTGATCTCGCCGACCGTGGCGTAGGCCCGGACCGCGGTCAGGATCGCGGGCATGAGGTTGCCCTCGTCGCGGGCGATCCGCTCCAGCTCGTCCATGGCCGCGGTCCAGGCGGCCTCCGAGCGCTCCGCGCGGACGCGCCGGACGCGCTCGATCTGGCGGCGCTCGCCATCCGGGTCGATCTTCTGGGTCGGCGGCGTGCTGATCTCGTCGTCGCGGAAGCGATTGACCCCGACAACGACCTGGTCGCCGCTGTCCACGGCGCGCTGGACCCGGTAGGCCGCCTCCTGGATCTCACGCTGCTGGAAGCCCCGCTCGATGGCCGCCAGGGTCCCGCCCAGCGAGTCGATCTCCTCGAGATAGGCCCAGGCGGCTGCCTCCAGCTCGTTGGTCAGGCTCTCGACGTAGTAGGAGCCGGCCAGGGGATCGGGCGTCTCGGTGACGCCCGCCTCGTAGGCCAGGATCTGCTGGGTCCGCAGCGCCAGGCGGGCGGCCTCCTCGGTGGGCAGGGCGAGGGCCTCGTCCCGGGAGTTGGTATGCAGGCTCTGTGCGCCGCCCAGGACGGCGGCGAGCGCCTGGACGGTGGTCCGGACGACGTTGTTGTCGATCGACTGGGCGGTCAGGCTCGATCCGGCGGTCTGGACGTGGAAGCGGCACACCCAGGAGCGCGGGTTCGCCGCGCCGAACCGCTCACGCATGATCGTCGCCCACATCCGGCGGGCGGCCCGGAACTTGGCGACCTCCTCGAACAGCTCCGACCAGGCGGCGAAGAAGAACGACAGGCGCCCGGCGAAGTCGTCGACGTCGAGTCCGCGAGCGACAGCAGCCTCGACGTAGGCGATGGCGTCCGCCAGGGTGAAGGCCAGTTCCTGGGCCGCCGTCGCGCCGGCCTCGCGCATGTGGTACCCGGAGATGGAGATGGTGTTCCACTTCGGGAGCTCGGCGGCGCAGTACTCGAAGACGTCGGTCACCAGGCGCATCGACGGCCGCGGCGGGAAGATGTAGGTCCCCCGGGCGATGTATTCCTTGAGGATGTCGTTCTGGGTCGTGCCGCTGATCCTGGCTCGCTCGACGCCCTGGGCCTCGGCCGCTGCGACGTAGATGGCCAACAGGATCGGCGCCGTGGCGTTGATGGTCATCGACGTGGAGACGTCACCCAGGGGCAGCCCATCGACGAGGACCGCCATGTCGGCCAGGGAGCTGATGGGCACCCCGACCCGCCCGACCTCGCCTTCTGCCGCCGGGTCGTCGCTGTCGTAGCCCATCTGGGTGGGCAGGTCGAAGGCGACGCTGAGGCCCGTCTGCCCCTGCTCCAGGAGGTAGCGGAAGCGCTGGTTGGTCTCCTCGGCCGTGGCGAACCCAGCGTACTGGCGCATCGTCCAGAAGCGGCCGCGGTACATCGTGGGCTGGACGCCGCGGGTGAACGGGTACTCGCCCGGGAGGCCCAGGTCGCGGGCCTCATCCAGGCCGGCGATGTCGGCGGCGGTGTACAGGTCGCGAACCTCGACGCCCGACGAGGTCAGGAACGGGTCGCGACGTTCCGGGGCACCGCGCCGGGCCTTGTCCCGCAGGGTCTCGCGCCAGCGTTCGCGGGCCGGATCGCTCCCCTCCCCGACCGGCCGGCTCGAACGGGTCATGCCAGGACCACGAGCAGGTCGCCGATCTCGATCGTCTGACCCACCCCGACCGCCACGCGAGCGATGGTCCCGTCCCGGGGCGCCCGGAGCTCGTTCTGCATCTTCATGGCCTCCACGACCAGGACCGGCTGCCCGGCGGCCACGGTATCGCCGACGACGACGGTCACGGCCGCGACCCTCCCCGGGATGATGGCACGGATCTCCGTCGGCCCGCCGCCGGCCCCGACCGCCGTTCGGTCGCGGGTGGCGCGTTCGCGCAAGGCCGCTCGCCCAGCGTCCTCGACCCGGAGGTCGAACCGCCAGCCGTCGACGACGACCTCGACCTCGCGGCGACCGTCTGGCGCGATGTTTCCGAGTCGCCCGATCACGACCTGACGCCCTTCCGCCGGCACCCCCGCCGCTGGGTCGACATCCATGGGCGCCTCGTCCGGGCTCACGGACGCGATCCGGTCCGTGACTCGCCTCATCCGCCCGGCCGGGTCGCTCATCGCGGCCACCGATCGACGGCCCGTTCCCGTCCGGCGTCGCGCCACGCGTCGACCGGGTCCGGGCCGTCTTTGCGCAAAGACGACGATGGCACGTTAGGCGAGGCAACGTCGGCGACGGCAGCCGCGGCGGCAGCGATGTGCTGCGACGCCGCCCGGTCCGCCGGGCCATCCCATCGCTCCGCGACCCAATCGGTCGAGAGGACATCACCGGCCACGAAGACTGGGTCGCGCATCAGCCGTCGGTCGAACGGCAGCGTGGTCTGGATGCCGGTGACCGTCGTCTCATCCAGCGCGCGGCGCAGGCGCGCGATCGCCGTCACCCGATCCGGCCCGACCGCCATGATCTTGGCGATCATCGGATCGTAGTCCGGAGCGACGCGTTCGCCTGGTTCGATGGCCGTGTCGACACGGATCCCCGGACCCTCCGGCATCGACCACTGCCCGACGCGTCCCGGCGACGGCGCGAAGTCCCGGGCGGGATCCTCCGCGGAGAGTCGCACCTCGATCGCATGACGACGTGGCGACGTCGCCTCCGCGGCAGCGGCCAGGACCGCTTCCGACAGGGTCGCACCCGCCGCGATCCAGAGTTGCTCCGCGACCAGGTCAAGCTCCGTCACGAGTTCCGTGACGCCATGTTCGACTTGCAGTCGGGCATTCACCTCCAGGAACCAGAACCGCCGTTCGCTGTCGAACAGGAACTCAGCCGTCGCGGCGTTGTGGAGCCGGGCGGCGCGCGCCGCACGCACAGCCATGGCATGCAGGGTCGAGCGTTCGTCCGCGCTCAGGCCCGGGGCTGGCGACTCCTCGACGAGTTTCTGGTGTCGGCGCTGGATCGAGCAGTCGCGTTCGCCGAGGGCGACCACCGTCCCGGCCGCGTCGCCAAGCAGCTGTACCTCGATGTGGCGAGCCGGCCGGACTTCGCGCTCGAGGTAGACGGCGCCATCGCCGAAGGCCGAGCGCGCCTCTGCGGACCCTGCAGCCAGTGCGGCCGGCAACTCGGCGGCCGAGGCCACGCGACGCATCCCGCGCCCACCGCCACCGGCAGACGCCTTGACCAGCAACGGGAAGCCGATCCGATCGGCCGCGACGAGCACCGCGTCGAGTTGGTCGGCGCGATCGACCGGCGCGGGCTCGAACGTCCCGGGCACGACGGGCACATCGTTGCGCTCGGCCGTCCGGCGTGCGGCCAGCTTATCCCCCAGCGCGTCGATCGCGTCCGGCGTCGGCCCGATGAAGGCCAGGCCCGCATCCGCGACGGCCCGCGCGAACGACGCGCGCTCCGACAGGAACCCATACCCGGGGTGGATCGCCTGCGCTCCCATGTCGAGCGCCGCCGCCACGATGGCCTCCCCGCGGAGATAGCTCTCAGCTGCCGGCGCGGGCCCGAGTCGGACCGCGGCGTCCGCCATCCGGACGTGCAGTGCGCCAGCGTCGGGGTCCGAGTAGACCGCCACCGTCTCGACGCCCAGGTCACGGCAGGTCCGGATGATGCGAACCGCGATCTCTCCGCGATTGGCGATCAGGATGCGAGCGAACGGCGGACGGCTCCTGTCCGTGCGCAAAGACAGCCCCGGAACGGCGGTCGTCACAGCGGGATGTTGCCATGCTTCTTGGGCGGGTTCGTGTCGCGCTTGCCGGCGAGCATCTCGAGACCGGCGATGAGCCGCGGGCGCGTCTCCGATGGCTTGATGACGTCGTCGACGTATCCGCGGGCCGCGGCGACATACGGGTTGGCGAATCGGTCCTGGTACTCCGCGACCAAGCGCGCCCGCTCCACTGCGGGATCCGGCGCGGCGGCAAGAACGTCGCGGTGCAGCAGATTGACCGCCCCCTCCGCCCCCATGACCGCGATCTCCGCCGTTGGCCAGGCCAGGTTGAGATCGCCGCGAACGTGCTTGCTCGACATGACGTCGTATGCGCCGCCGTAGGCCTTGCGGGTGATGACCGTCAGCTTTGGGACCGTCGCCTCGCAATACGCGTACAGGAGCTTCGCGCCGTGGCGGATGATGCCGCCATGCTCCTGCCCCACGCCGGGCAGGAAGCCCGGAACGTCCACGAGCGTGACGATCGGGACGTTGAAGCAATCACACGTCCGGACGAATCGCGCAGCCTTCGTCGAGGCATCGATATCGAGCGCCCCGGCCAGCACCGAGGGCTGCTGCGCCACGATGCCGACGCTCCGGCCGCCCAGTCGCGCGAACCCGGTGATGACGTTCTGCGCCCAACCCGGCTGGATCTCCAGAAAGTCGCCGTCGTCGACGATGCGTGAGATGACCCCGTGCATGTCGTACGGCTTGGACGGATCGTCGGGGATGATGCTGTCCAGTGCCGCGTCGCGGCGATCCGCAGGATCCGTACGCGGACCGAGTGGGGCATCCGTCAGGTTGTTCTGCGGCAGGTGGCCCAGGATCCGCCGCGCGGCGGCCAGCGCGTCGGCCTCGTCGTGTGCGGCCAGATGCGCGACGCCGCTCCGGGTCGTGTGCGTCTTCGCCCCGCCCAGTGTCTCGGCGTCCACATCCTCGTGGGTGACCGACTTCACGACGTTGGGTCCCGTGACGAACATGTAGCTCGTGCCTTCGACCATGACGGTGAAGTCGGTGATGGCCGGCGAGTACACCGCTCCCCCGGCACACGGCCCCATGACCACGGAGATCTGGGGCACGACGCCGGACGCGAGGGTGTTGCGCAGGAAGATGTCGGCGTACCCGCCCAGCGACACCACGCCTTCCTGGATCCGTGCGCCGCCGGAATCGTTGAGCCCGATGATCGGCGCCCCGACCTTCATGGCCATGTCCATGATCTTGCAGATCTTCTCGGCGTAGGCTTCCGACAATGAGCCGCCAAAGACCGTGAAGTCCTGGCTGAAGACGAAGACCAATCGCCCGTCGATGTGGCCGTGGCCGGTCACCACGCCATCGCCGAGGAACGCCTCCTCGACCTCGGGGTTGCGATTGGTCACGAAGGCGTCCAGTTCCACGAACGACCCGGCATCGAGCAGCAGTTCGAGACGTTCGCGCGCGGTGAGTTTGCCGCGGGCGTGCTGTTGGTCGATGCGAGCCTGTCCCCCACCCAGCTGCGCCTCCGCGCGCATCGCATCCAGCCGCGCTGAGCGCTCCTCGTTGGTCGGCAATGTCATCCCTTCGCTGTGCCGCGCTGTCTTTGCGCACGGACAACCGTCATCATACGGTCCCGGTTATCCACCGAAATGGTGAACAACTCCTGATCCGTGTGGATAACCGAGGCATCCGCTGTCGCGACCGCTGGAGTAGCATGGCCGCACTCCAGATCCCCCTGTCCCGGCGCGTCGAGCCCGGCCGAGTGATTCGAGGTGATGCCCCGGTGACCAATGTGATCGCGATCGCCAACCAGAAGGGCGGCGTCGGCAAGACGACGACGGCGATCAACCTGGCGGGCGCCCTCGCCGAACAGGGCCTGCGCGTCCTGTGCATCGATATGGATCCGCAGGCGAATCTCACCGCCGGCCTGGGGATCAACCTCAACACCGTCGAACGCTCCATGGCCGACGTGCTGGCCGACGGCCGGTCGTCCCTGACCGATGTGATCACGCCGACGGAGAGCGCCGGCATCGATGTCGCCCCGGCGCACATCGACCTCGCGTCCACCGAGGGCGAACTGTTCACGGCGCTCGGCCGCGAACAGATCCTGCGCGAGGCGCTCGAGGGCCAGGTCGACGCCTACGACTACGTCCTCATCGACTGCCCGCCGAACCTCGGCCTCTTGACCGTCAACGGGCTGGTGGCCGCGAACGGGGTCATCATCCCGGTCCAGACCCAGTACTACGCGATGAAGGGCCTGACCAACCTCGTGAAGGTGATCAACGCCATTCGGCTCAAGTTGAATCGCGACCTGCGCATCCTCGGCCTGCTGCCCACGTTCTACGACGGGCGAACGAACCTGGCGCGGGACATGCTCGACGAGCTGCGCGTCGTCGGCGACCATCACGTCTTCGGCAGCATCGTCCGCAACACCGTGAAGCTCGGGGAGGCACCGCTCGTCGGAAGGCCGATCACGTCCTATGCGGGCAACAGCGACGCGGCGCGCACGTATCGCGAGCTCGCGCGGGAGGTGGTGGATCTTGGCGCGACCTGATTTCCGAGCGACGGCCGCCCGTCGATTGTCGGAGGAGCGCGAGCTTTCTCCAGCGATCGTGAGCCTGCTGTCGCCCGACTCCCCCACCCGGAGCGTCGGTGTTCGGATCGTGCCGCTCGACCGCATCGAGTCCAATCCGCAGCAGCCGCGCCTTGCGTTCAACCAGGAGACGCTCGATGAACTCGCGGCCTCGATCCGCGAACACGGGGTCCTCCAGCCCATCCTCATCCGCCCGCGCGGCCCGCATCGCTATCAGCTCATCGCCGGCGAACGCCGCTGGCGCGCATCGAAGCTGGCCGGTCTCGACACGATCCCGGCGCTGATCGAGGAGATCGACGACGACACCGCGCTGGAGATCTCGATCATCGAGAACCTCCAGCGAGAGGACATCTCGCCGCTCGACGAGGCGGCGATGTACGACCGCATGGTCCGCGACCATGGGTACAGCATCCGCAAGCTGGCCGACAAGCTCGGCAAGGACAAGGGCTACGTCGAGAATCGCCTGCGCCTGGCCGACGCGCCGGATGAGGTGCGCGAGCTGGTGTCCTTGCGCAAAGACACGTTGTCGCACGCCTACGAACTCATGAAGGTCGGCGACCCCAAGAAGCGCCGTCGGCTCGCGGACCAGGTGGTCAGGGGCGAGCTGACCCTGGTGAAGTTGCGTGACAAGATCGAGGGCCGGCGGGCGCGGACGGCGCGTCCCGAAACGACTGACGACGAGGCCCTCGACGGGCCGGTGCCGGAGTCGGCTGGCGACGAACACGACATCGAGCCCGAGGTCGCGATGCAACCGGCCTGGGCCCCACCGACCGTCGCCCGGGCGGACCTGACCGACGACTCGTTGGTCAATGCCAAGCACTCGCTGGCCGATGCCATCGATGAACTGGTCGGCGTGCTGCGCTCTCCGGACGCGGTCCAGTCCATCCCCGACGTGGACCGGGCCAACCTCGCCAAGTACCTCACCATCGCCAAGCTCCGCCTGGAGAATGCGATCGCCATCGTTCGAACGGGCGACATCGACTAGTCCGTCGCCCTGGACCGTGCACCCTACGAAGCCGGCGCCGTTGGCGCCGGCTTCCGTATGTCAGGACGAAGCCAGCGCGACCCAGCTGACCGCGACCATGGCCATGCCGACGGCCAGGGCCTGCCAGCCGCGTTCCCGGGTCGCGGGCGTTGCCTCCCTCGCGACCCACGCGCCCGCGACGGCGACCACGCTGCCCAGGACGACGAACCCGAAGCCCGGCCACGTCACCTCCCCGGTCACGACGAGCCAGCCCACGGCCACGGTGAGTGCCAGTACCAAGCACGCTGTCCCGACCCACCACGACCTGGCGAGGCCCAGACGCACCGCCACGGATCCGACCCCAGCCGCCTCGTCCCGCTCCAGGTCGGCCCGTGCGTTCGCGATGGCGATCGCCGCGCCGACGAGCACCGCCATCGGCAGGAGGGCCGCGAACCAGGCCGGTACGCCGCCAGCCGCCCCGAACCAGCCGAACAGGGGCAGGATGGGGATCCCGATGGCGAACGGCAGCCAGGACCATGCCGATCCCTTCGCAGTCAGGTCGTAGCCGTAGCCGATCGCCAGGCCGGTCGCCGCGAGGGCCACCAGCGGCCACCCGGATGCGAGCGCCAGGGCGAGACCGGTGAGCCCGCCCGCCACGACGACGCCCCAAGCGAACCCTGACGACACGAGCCCGCTCGGGATGGGCTTGCCCGACTTGTGCCCGGCGTCGGCCGGGGCGTCGACGATGTCGTTCAAGGCCCCGATCGAGACCTGCAGGGCGGTCATCGAGACGCCCAGTCGGATGGCCGTGGCTGGGTCCCCTGTCGCGATCATGGCCACCCCGGCGACCACGACGCCATCGAGGATGGACGGGAACGGATGGACCAGACGGATCGCACCGCCCAGGCGCGCGACGAGCGTCGGGCGGCGGTCAGACGTAGACGAGCTCGTCGAAGTTCTCGGCCAAGTAGTCGATGAGGCGCCGGCGACCGTCGGACGTGACGGAGCGGACACCCGGGACCAGGTGGTGGAGGGTGATGGCCGGCACGATCAAGTGCCCGGCGGCATCTCGGCCGACGACCGCAGGTGCCCCACCTCCGGATGCGAACACCCGTTCGAATTCCCGTTCGCCGAGGCTCGCCGCGCGGCGGAAATCGTCCACCACGCGGACGATCCCGCGCCGTTTGGCGACATCGCGCATGAGCTCGGCAGCCCACGTATCGATCTGCTCGTCGCTCTGCTCGCCGAGGCGCGTGCGGTACTCACTCGGATCGGCCGACAACCCGGTCGCTGCCACGTTTCCTCCTGCTGGTCTGACGTCGGCGAGTATGCCAGACGGCCGGCCGTCAGGCGCCGGTCGTCGCCGGCGGCGTGGCTGAGGTCCCGGCCGAGGCCGCGACGAGCGCGGCCTCCCTTGATCCCTCGGGCCAGTCGTTGTAGCGCTCACTCATCCAGCGGCCGACCCGACCCGGGCGGGCCACGGTCGGGGCGTCGGCCAGGAGGGCCGCAAGCCGAGATCGCAGCTCCGCGCTGGTGACCATCACGGCCGCTCGGTCCGGCCGGCTGCCGGTCGCGATGGGCTGGCCGATGCGGACCCGGACCCGGCCGCCGAATCGCAGCCAGCTCGTCCCGTTGATGGCGACCGGCACGAGGGGCACCCCGGATCGGAGCGCGAAATACGCCGGACCGTCGTTCAGCTCGAGGAGATCGGACTCCACCGC
>JBPPMZ010000044.1:0-12736 GCA_051306295.1 Candidatus Limnocylindrales bacterium | reverse complement strand
CAACGACGCATCCTGCTCCAGGACCCGCAGGCGCACGTTCTGGATCTCGTCCCGAAGCGCTGCGGCCCGTTCGAACTCCAGCTCCTTCGCTGCAGCCCGCATCTCGGTCTCCATCCGCGCGACGAGCGCCTCGACCTTCTTGCGGTCCGTCTCGTCGAAGGCGCGGCCGGCCCGTTCCCGCTCGGACGTGTACACGACGGTGGAGTCGGCGACCAGGCGCAGGCGCTGGTTGATGTCGTGGATGCCCTTGACGATGGTCGTCGGCTCGATGCCGTGCTCCGTGTTGTACGCGACCTGGATGGCGCGCCGCCGATCCGTCTCGTCGATCGCCACCTGCATCGACTCGGTCACCCGGTCGGCGTACATGATCACTTCGCCACCGATGTTGCGCGCCGCCCGGCCGATCATCTGGATGAGCGACCACGCCGAACGCAGGAAGCCCTCCTTATCGGCGTCCAGGATCGCGACCAGGGTGACCTCAGGCAGGTCGATGCCCTCGCGCAGCAGGTTGATGCCGACGAGGACGTCAAACACACCGAGGCGCAGGTCGCGCAGGATCGCGACCCGCTCCAGGGTATCGACCTCGCTGTGCAGGTACTGGACCTTGACGCCGAGCTCCTTGAGGTAATCAGTCAGGTCCTCGGCCATCTTCTTGGTCAGGGTCGTGACCAGGGCCCGCTCGCCCCGCTCCACGCGTTGCCGGATCTGCTCCAGGAGATCGTCGATCTGGCCGTCCGTCGGGCGGATGGTGATGCCCGGGTCCACGACGCCGGTCGGCCGGATGAGCTGCTGGACGATCTGGGCCTGACTGCGCTCCAGTTCATACGGGCCGGGCGTGGCGCTCATGTAGATCGCCTGGCTGACCGTCGCCTCAAACTCCTCGAAGGTCAGGGGCCGGTTGTCCAGGGCGGACGGCAGCCGGAACCCGAAGTCGACGAGGATCTCCTTGCGCGTCCGATCGTTCTTGTACATCCCGACCACCTGCGGGATGGTCATGTGCGATTCGTCGACCACGAGGAGCCAGTCCGGCGGGAAGTAGTCGAGCAGGGTCCACGGTCGCGAACCCGCCTCGCGCCGGGCCAGGTGCCGCGAGTAGTTCTCGACGCCGCTGCAGTAGCCCAGCTCGCGGAGCATCTCCAGGTCGAACGTCGTGCGCTGCCGCAGGCGGGCGGCCTCGAGGACGCGGCCCTCCGCCTCCAACTCGCCGACGCGGACCTCCATCTCCGCCTCGATGTCGATAACGGCCTCGCCGAGCTTGTCGGCCGGGGTCACGAAGTGGGTCGCCGGGTAGACATTGGTCTCGCGCCGGTCCGCCAGCAGTTCGCCGGTCAGCGGATCGACCTCGGTGATGCGTTCCACCTCGTCACCGAAGAACTCGACACGGACCACGGTCTCCTCTGAGGCCGGCTGCAGCTCCAGGGTGTCGCCGCGGACCCGGAACCGGGCGCGACCCAGGGCCTGGTCGTTGCGCTGGTACTGGAGGTCCACCAGGTGGCGGAGGACCGCATCGCGCCGGTATTTGCCGCCGACCCGGAGCTTGAGGACGGTCGCGCCATAGTCGACTGGCGCCCCCAGGCCGTAGATGCACGAGACGCTGGCCACGATGATCACGTCCCGCCGCTCGAAGAGCGCGTGGGTCGCGGCGTGACGCAGCCTGTCGATCTCGTCGTTGCGCGACGAGTCCTTCTCGATGTACGTGTCGCTGCGCGGCAGGTAGGCCTCGGGCTGGTAGTAGTCGAAGTAGCTGACGAAGTACTCGACCGCGTTGTTCGGGAAGAACTCGCGGAACTCGGCGTAGAGCTGGGCAGCCAAGGTCTTGTTGTGGGCCAGGACCAGGGTCGGCTTGTTGACCCGGGCGATGGTCCAGGCCATGGTCGCGGTCTTGCCGGTCCCCGTGGCTCCCAACAACGTCTGGTGGCGGAGACCGTCGCTCAGGCCCTGGGTCAGCCGCTCGATGGCGGCGGGCTGGTCGCCGGTCGGCTGGAATGGGACGACGAGGTCGAAGTCGGACACCCTGCAAGTGTAGCCAAGACCCTTCCAGGCTGCATGAACGTCCGTTCGATTTACGCGTCGGATGCGCGACCGGAACAGGTGACATGCGGGTGGTGCGTACTGGGACCACCGGGCCATGTCTGCGGGTCCGGCCGAGCGTGACACTCGGCTCGCAGACCAGACATCGATCCAGGAGGCGCATGCGCATGGACCAGGAATTCCGGGACGACCGACATCGAGGTCGATGGGTGATCGTGCTCGGCGTGGTCCTCGCTGTCATCGCCGGCGGCGCCGCGTTCTTCCTCATCAACCAGGCGCAGCAGCAGGCCGGACAGGCGAACGCCCAGAAGATCCCGGCCGTGGTGGCCATCGCCGTCATCCCAGCCCGTGAGGTGATCAAGGAGGCGGACATCGAGGTCCGCCAGATCCCGATCGACCCAAGCAACGCCAACGGCGTGATCTCCGACCCGAAGCTCGTCATCGGTCGTATCCCGGCCGTGTCCATCCTGCAGGGTCAGGTCATCACCTCGAACATGCTCGCCTCCGCCGAAGAGGGCGGCCAGTTCTCCGTCCTGTTGCCTGATGAGACCGTCGCCCCGGACTCGGAAGCCTGGCGAGCGGTCTCGATGACCGTCGCCGACGACCTTGCGGTCGGCGGCCTGCTCAAGGTCGGGCAGTCGGTCGACGTCTTCGTGACCGTCGTGGTCAGCGTCCCGGCGGATCTCGCCGCGGAGGGCCGCTACATCGCCGAGCGCTCGACCAAGATCACCTACCAGGACATGGTCATCCTGGCCCGCGAAAGCGCCTTCTACATCGTCCGCGCCTCCCTGCCCGTCGCCGAGGAGATCGCCCACCTCCAGGCGACCGGTAACGCGACCTTCAGCCTGGTCCTTCGACCGGACGAGGACACGCGGATCGCTGATGCCACGGTCCTTGGCCAGACGACCAACCGCATCATCGAGCGCTATGGGCTGCCGATCCCGGAGGCATACCCGGTGGGGACCGGGCCGCTCCAGACGCCGGTCCCGACACCGAGTCCCACGCCCTCGCCGACGCCGACGCCGTCCGACAGCGCGTCGCCGAGCCCGTCGGCCTCGCCCACACCATAGGTCTGGCGCCCCGATGCTTCAGCACCGCCCCGTGGCTCCCCGTCAACGGAGGGGCGGACCTCCTGCTGGTCCACGTCGGTACGAAGGGCCGTCTTCTTCGGCACAAGGCTTCGACCTACAGTCGAAGGTGATGCGCGACCGCCGTGATGGCGCGCCACCAGCCGACCGGTGATTCCCCAGATGCTTTCCCTGCGGCGCCCCAGGCGCGATCAGTCCCGTGGTCAGACCATCGTGGAACTGGCTCTCATCCTGCCGGTCATGCTCCTGCTGCTATCGACGGCCAGTGATCTCGGGCGGATGTTCCACTCGCGGATCGTGATCGCCAATGCGGCCCGAGCTGGGGCTCTGGAAGCCGCCCGCAACCCGACCTCGTACGTGGCCGATGCCGCGTGCGACGCCCAGATCAACCGGATCATGTGCGCGGTCGTCGCCGAGTCGACCGGCTCCTTGTTGAATGTCGCCCCGGCGGATGTCGATGTCGTGTGCGACCCGTCGCCGTGCGCCGAGGCACTCGGGAACGTGATCCGCGTCACGGTCCACGGCACCTTCTCGCTCATCACCCCGTTCCTGGACAACTTCTTCGGCGGCCAGACGATCGCCCTGAGCTCCACGGCCACGGCGCAGATCGCGGTCCAGCCCAACATCACGTCCTCGACGCCGACCGCGACCCCATCCCCGACGCCGTCTCCGACGCCGACGCCGGCACCGACGCCGACCGATCCGGGCGCGACCCCCACCCCGACGCCGTCTCCGACGCCGACGCCGTCGCCCACGCCCGTCTGCTTCCCACCGACGGCGAACTTCGAGGTGTCGCCCTCGACCGGCAAGAAGAAGCAGACCGTCTTCGCCTTCACGGACTGGTCCACGACGACGCCGGAGTGCGCGCTGACGTGGTCCTGGAACTTCGGCGACGGGGCGGGCTCGTCGTCGACCTCCACCCTCCAGAATCCGACGCACATCTACGAGGCGAAGGGGGATCGGTACACCATCACCCTGGTCGTTTCGAATACCGGCGGCTCGAGCTCGTTCTCACGCGACGTCACGGTGACGCCGTGAAGGGCGACCGGTCGGAGCGCGGCCAGGCCCTGGTCGAGTTCTCGTTCGGGATCATCATCTTCATCATGCTGTTCATCGGCATGATCGACCTCGCCCGCGGGGTGTTCATGTTCAACGGCGTCTCCCAGGCCGCCGGCGAGATCGCGCGCGAGACGAGCATCTACCCCGGTGACGGTGCGCTCGGCGCCAGCCCCGAGTCGGCCGCCATCTACCAGATCCAGCGCGGTCTGGTGCCCGGCCTGACGGTCAACGCCAGTGATTTCGCCTGCTACGACATCGCGGGCGTCCTTCAGCTCGACTCGTGCAAGCCAGGCGACTGGGTCCGCGTGACCGCACGGACCACCTTCGTGCCGGCCATCCCGTTCGTCGCCGGCCTCGGGCCGTTCGTCCTCTCGTCGACCAGCAGCGCGGAGCTCCAGTGAAGACCTCGACCACACGCCCCTCGTCCGCGGTTCGCCGCAGGGCCTCAGCCGATGGTGGCCAGGTCCTCGTCGTCTTCGCGCTGTCGCTCGTCATCCTGGTCTCGATGGCCGGATTGGCGGTCGACGTCGGCGGGACGTTCGCGCAGCGACGTGACCAACAGATCGCCGCCGACCTGGCCGCACTCGCGGCGGCCAACGACTACCTCATCAACAACGACTCGACCCTCGCCACGGCACGAGCTCGAGCGGTGGCGACGGAGAACGGCTTCACCGATGGCGTCGGGGGGGCGACCGTCACCGTCGCGACGGACACCAGCAACGGGGTGGAGATCACCGTCGGGGTGGCCGCCCCGCACAGCAACTCCTTCCTCGGCGCGATCGGAATGTCGTCGTTCGCGGTATCGACCGAGGCGGCGGCGCTGGCTGGTTTCCCTGACACCGCGACCGGGGCGGGACCGTTCATCTTCTCGATCGGCGCCTTCGAGGACGATGGCACGCCCAAGTACCAGACCGAAACGAACTTCGGCGAGACCAACGGCGACGTCCCGACCAGCGGGCTGGACCTCGCCTGGACCAACTACGGCACCGGCAACCTCAACACGAACGAGGTCGACGACATCATCACCGGCGGCCTGGAGATCGACCGCGAGCTGGAGTATGGGCAGTACATCGGGCAGGAGAACAACGGCAACCATACGACGCTCTTCCAGGACGTGGACACCTACCTGAGCGGACTCGATCTACCGGTCGCGGTCGTCGACAACAACGGCAACTTCATGGGCTGGGCGATGTTCCACGTCACCAGCGCGAGCGCAGGCTCCGACAAGCACATCCGCGGCTACTTCCTGAGCTCGTTCGTCACCGGCCGCCTGAAGCTTTCGAGTTGCGCTGCGAACGACTGCCCGCGCTATCTCGGGTCCTACGTCCTCAAGCTGTCCGACTGAGCAGCCGCTCCAGACAATCCTCGGCCGCCTGACGGACCGCTGCGGCCGCGCCGCTGGAGTCGAGCACGAACGTGGCGGCCGACCGCCAGCGCTCGACGAGCGACCCCTGGGCGTCGATGCGCGCTGTAGCGTCCCTCGCTGACGTCCCACGGCCGAGCAGCCGGGACCGCTGTATAGCCGGGTCGCAGGCGACGAGCCAGACCTCATCGCACATGGCGGCGAGGCCGCCCTCCACGAGCTTGATCGCCTCGATGACGACCGCGAGCGCGCCATCCCGCTCGGCCTGGTCGAGTGCCGCAAGCACGCGGATCCGGACGGCGGGATGGACGATCGCCTCCAGCGCTCGCAGCTCGGCGGGATCCGCGAACACGATCCGGCCCAGCGCGGCGCGGTCCAGGCTGCCGTCCTTGGCCCGGAGCGCGTCACCGAATCGGGCATAGACCGCCGCGACCTCATCGGTGCCGGGCGCCAGGACCTCGCGGGCCACGCCGTCGGCGTCGATCGCGACGACGCCCGGACGCTCGGCCAGCCAGCCCGCGACCGTCGACTTCCCGCACCCGATGGGCCCGGTCAGGCCGAGGCGCAGCGGATGTCGGCTCGGACCGGTCACGGTGCGCGCTCCTCGAGTTCCAGCCACGCGTCTTCGGCGGCCGCCAGGGCCACGTCGACGTCGGCAAGCTCGCTCGTCACCCGTCGCATCTCCACGAAGTTGGCGGCCGTCGCCGGATCGCCCATCGCGAGCTCCAGGTGGTTCTTGCGCAGGCCCAGCCTGGTCAGCTCCGCATCCAGGGTCGCCTTCTGACGCTTGTAGGCGTCCTTGGACAGCTTCGCGAGCTTGCCTTTGGGGCGCGGGCGCGACGTGGCCACGGACCCAGCGGCCGGCGCTGCCGTGCCTGCCGTAGTCGACGGCCGCCGCGTGGCACCACCGGGCGCCCGGCGCTTCGCCTGATCCAGGACGGCCCCGGCGACCGTCCAGCCGCCCGACACGGCCGACCGCCAGGCGCGATAGCCGTCGTCGAAGGCCACGGCCTGTCCGTCGCCGACGACCCACAGGCGGTCGCACACGGTCTCGAGCAGGCGGCGGTCGTGCGAGACGACGAGGAGGGTGGCCGGCGACTCGCGCATGAACGTCTCGATCGCCTCGCGCGCCGGGATGTCGAGGTGGTTGGTCGGTTCGTCCAGGAGCAGCAGGTTGGAGGGCTGGATCCCCAGCAGCGCCAGCTCCAGACGGGAGCGCTCCCCGCCGGACAGCGCCCGCACCTCCTTGAAGGCGTCGTCGCCACGGAACAGGAATCGGGCGAGGTACGCCCGTGCCTCACCGTCGGTGACCGGCATGGCCGCCGTGAGCGCGTCCAGGACGGTGGTGCCCGGGAAGGCCGCGCCACGGAGCTGGGCGAGATACCCCAGCGACACGTTGTGCCCGAAGGTCAGCGTCCCATCGAGCGGAGGCAGTTCGCCCGCGATCGTGCGCAGCAGGGTCGTCTTGCCCGCGCCGTTGGGCCCGACGATCCCGATCCGGTCGCCGCGTTGCGCTGTCAACGTCGGGATCCGCGCGACTTGCCGCGGTTCGGTCGCGGGCGAGCCGTCCTCCGCCGTCGCGCCGCGCCCCGGCAGGTAGCCCACGGCGAGGTCGGTGATGCGCACCACGATCTCCCCGGACCGGGACGGCCCGGCCCCGACCAGCGACGCTTGTGGCAGGGTCAGCTTGCGACGCGCCTTCGGGGCCTCGCGCCGATCGGCCAGGAGCCGCTCCAGGCGCGCCTCGTGCTCGTGCATCTTGGCGAACTTGCGATGGCTCCGGTAGCGCTGGATGAGCTCGCGCTCTCGGGCGATCTGGTCGACCTGCGTGTCCGCGTCCTTGACCGCCCGCGCGTCGCGCTCCTCGCGCTGGCGGTGGTACGACGCGTAGTCGCCGCGGAACGGCGTCAGCCGGCGATCGCGCAACTCCCAGATGCGGGTGACGGTCGCGTCCAGGAACGCCCGGTCATGGGAGGCCACGAGCAACGAGCCCAAGCGACGGCGGAGGTGCTCCTCCAGCCACTCGAGGGCGTCAAGATCCAGGTGGTTGGTGGGTTCGTCGAGCATCAGGAGGTCCGGATCGGCGATGACCAGGCGCGCCAGGGCCGCCCGTGTCTGTTCGCCGCCGCTGAGCGCCGACGGCGGCTTGGCCCACTCGCCGACCGTGAAACCGAGGCCGGTCAGCGTCGAATCGACGCGCTGGTCCAGGGTGTAGCCACCAAGGACCTCGAAACGATGCTGGAGGTCCGCATACTCGGCGCCGCCGGCACGCCCGGCATGCTCGAGTTCCGCGAGCTGCCCGCCCAGGACGTCCAGATGCGCAGCGCCCGTGCGGACGGCGGCGCGCAGGTCCGGCGCCGACATGAATGCGCCATCGAAGTGCGATTCCTGGGCCAGGAGCCCGATCGACAGGCCGCGCTTGCGCTGGACCGCCCCGCGATCGGGCTCGTCGCCACCGGCCGCCAGGCGCAGGAGCGTGGTCTTCCCCGCCCCGTTCGGGCCGACCAGGCCGATCCGGTCGCCGAGCGCGATGGCCGCCTCGATCTCGTCGAGGATCACGAAGGTGCCGACCTCGCGGGTGACGCCCGCGAACCGCAGGATGCTCATCGGCCGCGCGCCGCGTCGCCGGGCCCCATCGCGGCCCGGGCGGCGGCCCGTCGCGTGGCGGCAGCCCGTTTCGTACGATCGGTCCGCTCCATCCGGGTCAGGCCGACGCTCCCCTCCCCGCCCTCGAGCTCCGTCCAGCGGCGACCGCGCCGGACCTCACCGCCGGTCATCGTGCGCAGGACGGTGGCCGCGCTCTTCCGGTCGATGGCCGGCAGCCGCTGGCACCAGGAGCAGAAGTGCGTCGACCGGGCGCCGACGATAAGGCGCTTGATCGGCCGTCCGCAGCGGGGACATGGCTCGCCGGTCCGCTGATAGACCTCCAGGCGCTCCTGCATCGATCCGTCGCCATCGGGCGCCGTGTAGTCGTCGATGGACGAGCCGCGCCGCTCGATGGCCTCGGCCAGGATCCCGCGGACGGCATCGAACAGGTGCCGCTCATCCGCCACGCGCAGGGTGCCGACCGTACGCAACGGATGGAGCCGGGTCCGCCACAGCGCCTCATCGGCGTAGATGTTCCCGACGCCGGCGATGAACGACTGGTCCAGGAGCAGCGACTTCAGGCGACCGCTGCGCCGGCGCAGTCGCCGTCGGAACTCGCGGACCGTGAACGCCGGATCCAGCGGTTCGGGTCCGATGCGGGCAAAGACCGCGGCCCCGCCCACGGCGTCCACGAGGTCCCCGGTGATCGGATCCCGCCCATACAACCCGATCCTCCCGAATTTGCGGATGTCGCGGAAGCGCAGCTCGCGGCCGTCGGCCAGCTCCAGGACCAGCCGGATGTAGGGGTCCTCGGGGAGCTCCGCCGGCACCACGAAGAGCTGGCCGGTCATCTTGAGGTGGATGGTCAGCGCCGCAGCGCCGCTGAGGTCGATGACCAGCTGCTTGGCACGCCGCCCGACCGCCAGCACCTCGCGGCCCGCGATGGCGTCGGCGAACGCGATCGGGTCGTGCGTCCGCAGGGTGCGCGCCCAGGTGCAGCGGGCGCCCACGATCTTGGCGCCGACCAGGTGTGGCCGCAGGTCGCGCGCGACCGTTTCGACCTCGGGGAGTTCGGGCATGCGCGGTCGAACCTAGCCGGCGATGGGCGCGACCGGCGCCTCGAGCGGTGGCTCGTCCGCCTCGGCGAGCAGCGCGTCGACCCGGGTCAGGGGGGTCATCGACTCCCAGTCGTCCCCGACCTTGATGTCCACGGTGAGTGGCACGGACAGGGGCATGGCGCCCTCCATCGTCTCGCGCACGATGGCGGCCAGCGGCTCCACGTCGGTGCGCGGCACCTCGAACAACAGCTCGTCGTGGACGGTCAACAGCAGGCGGGCGCGAGATCCGGTCGCGGCCAGGCGCTCGGCGACGTGGATCATGGCGATCTTCTGGATGTCGGCGGCCGTGCCCTGGATCGGCATGTTGATGGCCATCCGCTCCCCCGCCCCGCGCAACGCGGCGTTGGAGGCGCGCAGTTCCGGGATGTGCCGCCGCCGGCCGAGCAGTGTCTCGACGAAGCCCTGGTTCTTGGCCTGGTCCTTGATCGCCATCATGTAGTAGCTGATCCCTGAATAGGCTGCGAAGTAGCTCGTGATGAACTCCTGGGCCTCCGCCCGCGGGATGTTCGCGCGCGACGCCAGACCGAAGTCGCTCATCCCGTAGGCCAGCCCGAAGTTGACCATCTTGGCCATCGAGCGCTCACCGTGGGTGATGTCCTCCGGCTCCTTGTGCAGGACGCGGGCGGCCGTTTCGCGGTGGATGTCCGCGCCCCTGGCGAAGGCGTCCTTGAGGTGCTCGTCACCCGAGACGTGGGCCAGGATGCGCAGCTCGATCTGCGAGTAGTCCGCGGCGAGGAGCACGAGGTCAGGCTCCCCAGCGACGAACGCTCGCCGGATGCGCCGTCCCAGCGGCGTCCGGATCGGGATGTTCTGGAGGTTCGGGTCGGACGAGGAGAGGCGGCCGGTGGCGGCTACGGCCTGGTGGAACGTGGTGTGCAACCGCCCGTCATCGGCCATCAGGGAGGGCAGCGCCTCGACGTAGGTCGAGCGCAGCTTCGTGTACACGCGCCACTCGAGGAGCTTGTCGATCATCGGGTGCGCTGGGCGAAGCTCCTCCAGCACCGAGGCGTCGGTCGAGTACCCGGTCTTGGTGCGCTTGCCCTTGGGCAGGTTCAGCTCGAAGAACAGGATCTGCTCGAGCTGTTTGGGGCTGCCCAGGTTGAACTCGTGGCCGACATCGACGTAGATCTCCTGCTCCAGGCGGGCGATCTCGCCGGCGAACTCGCGATCCAGGACGCCGAGTGCCTCCAGGTCCAGAGCGACGCCGACCGCCTCCATCCGGGCCAGGACCGGGATCAGCGGCAGCTCGACCTCGCGGAACAGCCGATCGAGCTTGCCCTCCACGAGACGACGTTCCAGCGGCTCCCGCAGGGCGATGACGGACAGCGCCTCAAGGCCGGCGCGCGCCGCGGACGTGAGGTCCGTGGCCGGGGGCAGGATCTGGTCCAGCGTCTCCGCCACGACGTCGGCGATCGACTGGCTGCGCAGGGCGGCGTTGAGGATGTAGGCCGCGATCTGTGTGTCGAACGCGACGGGGACCGGGGTGGCGTCCCCGTGCTCCGCGAAACCTGCGACGAGCACGGGCTTGACCTCGTGACCGACCAGCGGCGTGCGCAACCGCTCCAGGAGGTGGCGCAGGTCGTCCGACGCCTCGGGTCCCTCGACGGCGACGACGCGGCCGTCCGGTCCGGCGACGGCCATGGCCAACGGCCGGCCCCGACGCGGCCGGACGTCGTCGAGCAACAGCGCCACCCCGACCGCCGGCTGAGCGGCGAGCCACGGCTCGAGGGCGGGTACGCCCGCGCCGTCGTGGACCTCGATCCGGCCGGGATCCAGGATGGCCGCGGCAAGGGCGGTGGGCAGGTCCTCGACGGCCGCGTCGACTGGCAGCGCATCGCTGGCGTGCGCGCCTTCGGGTGCCGCAGGACCGGCGACGGCATCGAAGTCGAGCCGCAATTGCAGCTCGCCGCCCGTGGGCCGGCCGACGTTCCGGCTGGCACCCCAGCCCTCCGGCCGACCGGGGACCCGGGCGGCACCGACCGTGCCGCTCTGCGCGACGGAGCGGAGGCTGTCCGAGCGCTCCTGGGCCGATTCGCCGGCCATCGGCGGCAGTCGCTCGATGAGCGTCCGGAACTCGTACTCGCGGAACAGGCGGACGACGGTATCGCGGTCGTAGTCGTCGAGTCGCGCCGCCTCGAGGTCGAAGTCGATCGGCAGATCGCGCACGATCGTCGAGAGGTCGCGGCCCATGTCGATCTGCGCGCGGTGCTCGCGCAGCTTCTCGCGGAGCTTCTCGGGGGTCACCTCATCCAATCGGGCGAAGAGGTCGTCGAGGCCGCCGAACTCACGGATGAGCTTGGCCGCGGTCTTCTCCCCCACCCCGGGCACGCCCGGGATGTTGTCGCTGGGGTCGCCCTTGAGCGCCTTGTAATCGATCATCTGGTCGGGCCGCAGGCCGAACCGCTCGTCGATCCGGGCGACGTCGTACATGATCGTGTTCTCGACCCCCGACCGGGTCGTCATCAACCGGACGCGCGGCGTCACGAGTTGGAGCATGTCGAGATCGACCGTCACGATCGTCGTCTCGAGGTCCTCGTTCCCATCAAGTCCAGCGGTGATCGTGCCGATGACGTCGTCGGCCTCGAAGCCGGGCATCTCGTAGACCGGGATGCGCAGCGCCTTGACCACCTCCCGGACCTTGGGGAACTGGTCGCGCAGGTCGTCGGGCATGCGCACCCGCGTCGCCTTGTACTCGGCGTATTGCTCGTGGCGGAAGGTCGGCCCGGGAAGGTCGAAGGACACGGCCAGGTAGTCGGGCTGCAGATCCTGGATGCCGCGCAGGACGATGCTCGCGAAGCCGAAGACGCCGTTGACCAGCTCGCCCTTGGACGTGGTCAGGGGCGGCAGGGCGAAGTATCCGCGGTAGACGAGCCCGTAGCCGTCGAGCAGCATCAGGCGTTCCATCGGCAGGCCTCAGGGTCGGGTCGCGGCCGGGGCCGCGGCGGGGTCCACGGTCCGGTGGACGTATCACCCAGAGTGTACCCGTCGGCCTCCCGACGGCGGAGCGGCGTCAGCGGCCGAACCGGCCCGCCGACCAGCGCAGTGCGAACAGGCCGAAGCCCAGGATGGTCATGACGCCGGCGATGACGAACAGCGTCGACAGGCCGGATGCGTCGTCGCGGATCGCCGCTTCGCTGATCGTGTCTACGGGCGCGGCGCCCTCGTCAGTCGTCCGCTGGCTGGCGGTCGCCCCGGGATCGCCGGTGTCGCTACCGCCGAAGACGCCGCCGTTGTCGACGGACGGCGCCGCCGACGGAGCCGCGGGAGCGGCGCTCATCTGAAGCATGGGGAACGTGGGCTCCGGTGCGCCCTCCACCGGGGCGACACTGTTGCCGACCGACGAGAGGACCGGCCCCACGCTGCTGCCCGGCAGGGCACCCGGGACCGTGGCGACGAGCAGGCCGGCGAGGCCGAGCGTCGTGAAGCCGATGGCCAGCGGTCGGGTCAGGGTGTCCCGAGACGAACCGATGCGTCGCAGCCAGCGGGTCAGG
>JBPPMZ010000043.1:0-4112 GCA_051306295.1 Candidatus Limnocylindrales bacterium | reverse complement strand
GGGCGAGTTCCCGATCGTGCCCAGGGCCGACATCATCCCGCCGAGGTCCGGCACGGCCGAGCCCGAGAAGATCGACCCGCCACTCCCCGCGGCCGCGGCACTCGCGAATGAGGACCCGCTGGAGTTCTGGTACCAGGCCGGGAAGTACGTCGCCGCGGCCATCGACCGCCCGGACGATACGTCCTCCAGGGACCGCTTCAGCACGTCCTCGATCTCGTGCTGGAGGCCCAGGGCGGTGCCCCACACGACCGCCTGGTCGGGCGTCTCGAGCCAGTCAAGGCCGGCCGTTTCCACGACCTGCTGCATCGAGCGCGCCTGCTCCATGGTCTTCTGCAGCGTGCGGCGATAGGCGGCCAGCATCGCGCGGATCATGGCGCCAGGCATCGTGACCGTCGGCATCCCCGCGGCGAACAGGCACACCACGATGCCGCCGACGATCGCCGCGATGCCGATCATCACCAGTCCGGAGATCGGGATGCTGATACCCGCGATGAGTGCAGCGACGCCCGCCCCGACGGCCAGCAGGCCGCGCAGCACCCAGCGACCGACGACCTTGCTTGGCTTCTCGACCATCCAGCCGCGGGCCACGACGTGCTCCTCGAGCGCGGCGTCGAAGGAGGCCACGGCCAGCCCGAACTTGGGCAACTCGTCGGGCTCGATGAAGTGTTCGGCGCCATCGATGGCCTTGAGGCGCCGCAGCGCAACGGCTTCGGCGGGGCCGGTCGGTCGGCGGCTGTTGCGGGCGCGCTGCGCCTCCGTGACGTCGTCGCCCTTGGGCGGCTCGGTATCCACCCCGACCTTGGTCGAGAGCCCGAGTAGGCCTTTCTCCTCGCGGAACGCGATCAGGCCGCGCGACGCGAGATCGAGCATGGCGGTGGTGAGCGCGCGACGCGAGGCCCCACCCTCCACGAGGAACGCGCCGGATGCCGCGGTCAGATCGGGCGGCGGGGCCGGCATGAGGATCGAGGGGTCGTCGAGGTAGACCGGGTCCTTGCCGAAGCGGCGCCACGAGATGAACGCCCAACCGGCCAGGCCCAGCAGCACGATCGGCGCGCCGACCAGGCCGAGGGCGGCGTTGATCTGGCGACCGGCCTGCAGGCGCGCGGCGTTCTCCGGGGTCGCCGCGTCATCGATCTTCTCGAGCGCGACCACGAGCGCTTCGTCGAACTCGGCCGAGGCCAGGAACGGGACCATGTCGTTCTCGAAGATCCGCTGGCGATCCGCGTTGCTCAGGTACGTGGCCTCGAAGCCCGGCGCGGCGTAGAGCTGGACCTGCCCGTGCTCCATCGACGGGTCGAGGTCGAAGAAGATGACCATCCCGTCATCGAAGCCGACGCGGCCGATGCCCCACTGGTCGATGAGCGCGCGGGCGCGCCGCTCGGTCTCATCGGTGGTGACGCCGTAGTCCACGACCTGGCTGTAGACCGCGAGTTCGGCACCGGTGCGCTGCTCGATCTCGTCGATCGTCGCCTCCGCGGCGGCGATGGTCGCCTCACTGAAGATGCCGGAGTAGTCATAAACCGCGCGATCAGCCACGGGCTCGGGGAACGGCGGACCGATGGGCGGGGCGTCGGCCGGGCGACCGGGGCCGGCGGGGATGCCCGGGCCGTCGTCGGTCGTCAGGGTCTCGCGGATGACCTCCGCCATGCCGACGATGAGCGCGAAGTCGAGGTCGTCGCCCTCGATCCAGGTGGTCATCTGGTCGGCGATGGCGGCGCGTTCCGCGGCGTCGATGAAGCGCTCCATGCCCGCGCCGGTGGCGAGGCCGATGACGCCGCCCGTGCCGCTGGCGGGGGCCTCCACGAGGAAGACGATCGCGGTCCCGTCGTCGCCGCCCAGGTCCCATTCCTGGAGCAGCGCCGCGGCATGGGCGTCCGCGGTCGCCTGGTCGACGCTGTCCGTGGCGAGGCGCTGGGCGTAGACGACGACGTCGGCCCCGCTCGACTGGCGGACGCTATCGGCGATCGACTGCGCGTTGTTGCGGGTGGAGGGGAGCAGGACCCCGTCAGGGTCGTAGGCCTGCTGATCCGGCACGGGGGCGGGGAACGGCGGCCCGGCGGCCAGCACGGAGGCCGGGACGAGCAAGGCGATGGCCACTGAGAGGGCAGCGGATACTCGGATGAACCGCGAAAGCGTCATGCCTCGAAGAGTAGCCGAGCCGCTCGACCCCGAGGCACGCTGGGGCGGGTATCGTGCCCCTGTGATACCGGAGACTGACGACCTGGCCGACTACACGATCCTCGACCTCGTGACCGAGGACGAGATCGCGCTGGGTTCGCTCGAACTCGCATCGGTGGAGCCGGCTACGAGGATGCCCGAGCCGTCACTCTCTCGGTGCTTCGTCAGATGGCCGAGGATGGGTTGATCAAGTTCTCGCGTCCGGACTGGTCGACGGGTGGATCGCCCGGGATCGCACTCTCGGATGCGCTCACGCGACGGGTGTGAGCTGGGATCGAGGGTTAGGGACTTGGCTCGGAGCCGGCAAGGCGCGTAGGCTTGGCGCGGAGGTTCCTCCATGGCGACCGTGACCAAGCACCCCATCACCAGAGATCCCGGTCTGCATAGTGGCGCGCCCGTGTTCACCGGCACTCGCATCGCCGTGAAGGTCCTGTTCGACTACCTGGCCGAAGGTCAGAGGGTCGATGACTTCGTGAAGCAGTATCCCTCGGTATCTCGCGAGCAAGCCATCGCGGCGATCGAGGAGGTCGAGGCGCTTCTCGAGACGTCGGCGTAGCGATGCGCGTCGTCATCGACGAGGACACCCCTGCTTGCGGAGTTGCGGACATCCTCGTCACGGGCGACGCGAGTCTCGGCTATCAGCAGAACCTCAAGCTTTCGACCAAGCGATCATCCTGGTTCGCCCGCCGCGTCTCGTGGTCGATCAGATCATCGCGCTCATCCCAGAGGTGATTGCCGCGTTCGACACCGCAGCGCGCCACGAGGTCACGACGATCGGCCGACCCGCTCGACGATGATCGTCGGGGCCAGCCGGCGGCCGTTGTAGCGCGAGGCCTGGCTGGCGGCGTAGGCGCCGGCGTCGGCGATGGCTACGAGGTCGCCCCGGCGGAGCGGCGGCAGATCGTGCGTGCCCAGGCTGTCGGTGGACTCGCAGATCGGGCCCTCGACGCGGGTGGGCGTGTGCTCGCCGACCCCCGCGCCGCCGCCGGCGGCGACCCGCCGGCCCAACGACGTCAAGGCCACGATCGGGTGGCGCGCCCCGTATAGCGCCGGCCGGATGAGCTCGGTCATGCCGGCGTCGATGACGACCAGCGGCCCGCCGCGATCGCGCACGTGCAGGACGCGCGCCAGTAGCCAGCCCGCCCGCGCAACGAGCGCCCGACCGGGCTCCACGGCCAGGCGCGTCGGCCGGCGATCGGATGGGATGGCCGCCAGGAGTGCCGGCACCTCACGGGCGAAGCGCTCCGGCGTGGGCGCGGGCTCGCCCAGCGCCCGGACCGGGAAGCCGCCGCCCAGGTCGAGGGTGTCGAAGTCGGGCAGCACGCCGCGCCAGAGGGCCGTCAATGCCAGGCCCTTGCGCACGGCATCCCGCCAAGCATCGACGGCACCCAGCTGCGACCCGACATGGAGGTGGATGCCACGCGGCCGGAGTGGCGCGTCAGGGGCGCCACCACCACCGGCCTCGATCGCGGCCGCGATCGCCGTCTCGTCCATCCCGAACTTGCTGGACCCCGCGCCGACGGCCAGGCCGCTGAGCGTCTCCGGCGTGACGTCAGGGTTGAGGCGGTACAGGACATCCAGCCGCACCCCGGCGCGACGGGCGAGGGCCGCCAGCACCTCCGCCTCCTCCGGCGACTCCAGCGCGATCCAGAGGAGCGGATCGCCAGCGGCGGCCGCGCGGACCGCCGCGCGCAGGTCAGCCGGGGTCTTGCCGATCCCCTCCAGGGTGATCCGGGCGTTGGGCACGCCAGCCCGGCGAGCGCGATCCCACTCCCCGCGCGACACGACATTCGCGCCGAAACCATGGGCGGCCACCGCCGCGATCACGGACGACACATCGTTGGCCTTGACCGAGAACTGGCGCACGAACGGATCGGGAAAGGCCTGGCGGACCGCGGCACACGAAGCCGCCAGGACCCTGCCGTCCATGACAT
>JBPPMZ010000042.1:0-43809 GCA_051306295.1 Candidatus Limnocylindrales bacterium | reverse complement strand
GTTGCGAACGGGATATCCCGTACAACGATCGAGCCTACCGGCGCGATTCCCGCGAAGGTGACCGTGGTCGTCGTCACGACGGCGCCGTTGACTGGGGTGATGACCTTCAACTCGCCCGTCGGCTCTGACGTCCCGGTTGACGGACCTGATGTGGGCGACACGGCGGCGGCAGGGCTCGCTGAAGGCAACGTCCCGCTCCCGCTGGATGCACCCTGTACCAATGTCATGACTCCACCGAGAGCAAGGAATGCGGCCACCCCGTAAGCGGCTAGCGCCGCTGCCCGCGGAAGCCCTCGCCCCCCAAGCCAGGCGCCAAGGGCGACGACGCCCAGCGCCAGCCCCGCGAACGCGAGGCCGAGGCCGAGGCGAGTGCCGACGCCCAGCGGATCATCAGCGTCACCGATCACCGCATAGACGACAAAACCCGCGATGAACGTGCTACCGCCAGCGATGGCGAACTGCCTGCTCGTCATATGTTCCCCTCTGGTGTGGTGGCCATGTCAGGCAGTTCCGATCACCTTCATGACTTCGTCGCCGTAGTGGTTGATGACCTTGATCGCGACCTTGCCGGTCTTGGGGCGCGGAAAGGGCCGTGAGATCGTGGAGTTGACGGTTGCCCAAGCCTCATCGCTGATGTCTGCGCGTAGGGCACGACGGAGTTTGTCGTACGGGTCGTCGGCGCCGGTGAAGTAGGCGTGGCGAACGAAGAACGCATCGCCGTCGTAGTTCGTGTCCAGGAACCAGGCGGCGATGTCATCGACGGACGACGAACGCAGCACGCCGGTCGTCGGGTCGTAGACGTCGAGGCCGCGCACCTCGACTTCGATCATCCCCTCGCCCGCCGGGCGGACGTCGATATCCGGCTCGCCAAAGACCATGAACAGGTTGCCGGCGCCGGTCTTCTTGAGCAGCTCGTCGCCCATCGCGAGGTCGGGGTTCATCCGGGCCTGGAGTATCGCCAGTCGACCCAAGGTGCTGGCCTCCTCTCCCGCCATCGGGTCGAAGGCGAAGCCGCACACGACCAGCAGGTCGGCGAACTTCACGGCCTCCTTGGCGGCATCGCGGATGAGTTCGGGGCCGACGGTGCCGAACTCCGGGCCGATCGCGATCGCGACCGTCTTGGTCGAGCCGTTCTCGGCGTATTCGCCCACACCCTGGACCCAGACACCGGGGTACGGGTCCAGCCGCGCGAACTCGAGCCGCTCGGCGCGCTTCGTGTTTTGGACCCCGGCCCGTCGGAGGTTGTCGAGGATGCTCGTCACGAAGGCGCCAGCATCGACCGACGGGGTCGCCTCGGCCGCCGCGGCGTCCTCCGGTCCGTCGACCATGACCCGATGGGGCGACAGGCTCTCGACCGTGAACGGGCCTGACACGCGGACGATCTTCTTGTCCTCGTACGGTCGATCAAAGAGCGTCTCGGATTCGGCATGGCGGGCGATCGCGGCATCGATCTCCACCCGGCTCATGCCCTCGCGGATGTCCGGGTTCTGGGCGATCGACTTCAGGGTCACGTGCGGGACGCGCTCATACACGAAGCCGCGGCGGATGTCTTGAGTCGGCTGCGTGATTGATAAGGTTCGAACGCCGCCTGAGGTGCTTGCCTCCAGTCGGACCCCGGCGGCCGAGTCGGCGAGGACGTAGAACGGGAACTTCGCCGCCATCAAGCGTGAGCGCGCCAAGGCGAGCGCAACTCGACTAGTGTCGATGGTGATCCAGCGACGCCCCCATTGCTCAGATACGTGCGCTGTGGTGCCCGAACCACAGGTCGGGTCCAGCACTAGATCCCCTGGGTCTGTCGTCATCAGCAAGCACCGCTCGATGACCTTGGTGTTCGTTTGGACGACGTACAGCTTGGGATCGCCGAAACCTGCGGTGGTCGTGTCGTCCCATACATTTGTGTACGGGAACATGGGGAAGTCATCGAGGTAGCGCACATACGACAAGGTGTTGCCTAGTGCGATAAGTCGCCTTGCGGATGCCAGGCGCTCCATCCCGACGCGGTTTGTCTTCCAGCCGCCCTTTCCAGGTCTGAACTCACGCCCATCGAACGCCACGGGAAAGACAGTAGTCTGGGCCTCTCGAGTCGTTTGGGACGTCAGATTGTCGGCTCGAAACACGCGACCGCCTGGCTCGTTGGCTCCTCGGGCCCTTGATCCGTCGGGACGCTCGGTCCAGGTGTACGCGGATCCACCGGCGCCGTCAGGCGACTTGTCTCGAAATAATCGGCGGTACTTGACCACGTCGATGTTCCGCGCGTACCAAAGCAGGTAGTTCGCGACTGAAGGCAGGACGTTAGTCGTTCCGCTGAAGCTCCCGGCACCGCTCGTAGTCTTGAACGGGATCAGGCTCACGAAGTTGTCGCTACCGAACACTTCGTCCAGCAGGTTCCGCACCAAGTGGACGTTCTCATCGCCAATCTGGACGAAGACCGAACCAGATTCGGTTAGGAGCTCGCGACCGACAACAAGGCGGTCGCGCAGATAGGCCAGGTACGAGTGAATCCCAAGTTCCCACGTGTCGCGGTAGGCTCGGACTTGCTCCGGCTGTCGGGTGAGGTCGGTGTCCTTGCCGTCCTTGACGTCGCGCTTGCGCGTGCTGACCTGCCAGTTCGAGCCGAACTTGATGCCGTACGGCGGGTCGATGTAGATGGTCTGAACCTGGCCTTTGAGGCCCTCCTTCTCGGCGAGGCTGGTAATCACCAGCAGGGAATCGCCGAGGATCATCCGATTGGCCCACTTGCCGGGATGCCGGTAGAACTCGACCTTCTCGTTGAAGGTGAGGTCCGTGTACGGCGCGAAGAAGCCGAGCTGCGACTCGGCCTGGCGGCCCTCGCTCTCGGCGCGTAGCTCCTCGACGAGCGCGAGCGGGTCGATCGTCTCGCCGATGTAGATCGGGACGGCCGGGACCTGGAGGTCGTCCGCGTCCTGCTCGTCCTTGCCTTTCCAGACGAGCTGCGGATCCAGCGTCGTGTCTCTCGGGTAGCGCACGATCGTGGGCCTCTTCTCTTCGGGGCGGGCGAACGACTCGAGTTCGGCGGTCGGGATGTTCGGGCGGGTCTCGGCGGGATGGGTGGTTGCGCGGACGATGGTCTTGGGCTTCAGTTTGTCAGCCATGGCTCACCACCGGCTCAACGGGAAACAAACCATCGATTGCCGGCCCCACCAAGGACCACGTCGCGACCAAGGTCTCGGCGATGGTGGAGATCCATGCTTCAGGATCGCGCCACCAGTCGGACGTCTGCGGAGCCCAGCCTCCGACGGGCCACACGCTTTCGAGCGGCACCTTGAGGCCCAGTTTCTGCAGGGCCCCGGCGTCGAGCAGCTTCACGAACTCCGTCCGGGCCTGAACTAGTGTGGGCGGATCTGCCCACCAGAACACGCCGAGCTTCGGCCGGGTCGGACCGGCCGGATCGACGGACCTCGGCCATTCGAGGACGAGTCCGACGCTCACAGGCCAGCCTTCATGCCGAGCCATGATTCGCTCCCACTGGCCGCTGTCGTGGCGACCCACGATGGCGCGGTCATCGACCGCGAGGAGCCGCTCCTCGATCATCGACTGGGACCGCGCGAGGAACTCGCGCGTCGCTGCCATGACGTCTGCTTCGATCGCCGCCCAGGCTTTGATGTCAGCTCGATTCCGGAGGAAGAACTGGAGGCGCTCGTCCGCGAACAGATCGGTCAAGGTCACCGTGCGATCGCTCCTGACAGGGTGGCGAGATATTGGAGCACCGTGGGCCGACCCGCGGCCGCCGAGGGCGGCGACTGATCGAGTACGGCCGTCATCACGGTGTGCAGCTGGGCGTAGCTCAAGGTTCGCCACGCTGCCCGCGCGGCGGTGGACGTCACGGTGACGGGCGTACGACCAGTCGGTGTCAGGAAAAGCCAACGCGTTTCCCCTGGATCCGCCGCCCACGACCAGTAGAGTCGCTCGCACTGATCGGGCTGCTCGCCAGCATCGAGTTTGTTCTCGATCACGACGGTCACGTCATTGCCGCGAACGACGATATCGGCCCGGGCGCCACGAAGCTGGCCGTCCTCGTCCCGTGCGGAGGCGGCCGTCTCGATCTCTACCGTCACCGCTCCGGACGCCATGAACGCTTCGCCTGGCCAGACAGCATCGAGGAACGCTCGGAGGAAGCCTCGCCCGAGGCCGTGCTGACCTGTCGGCATGAGGAGCCAGCCGATCAGTCGGCTGTGGCTCAGCTCATCCCGTTGCCGACCCAGAACGCTGAGCATGTCCGCTGGCCCGGACGTCCATCGGCCCGTATCGATCAATTCGTCGGCTTGACGCTTGACATCGGAGAACCGTGCGCCGTCCGGTACCCGTTCGCGCGTGATCGCGAGCCACTCGGACCGCACTCGCTCAAACCGCAGAAGGTCCGGTGGCGACATCACAGTGGCCGGGCCTCAAGGTCGGTCGGCTTCGGCTCAAGGAACTTCGCTCGGAGCAAATGCTCCGCGTCCCATGGGTCCGTGACTTCCAGGAAGGCCCAGCGGCCGAGACCACCCCAGTTGTTGACGGCCACGGTCCAGAGATCCTTGGCCGTCGCGACTTTGGCCTGCTTCTCCTTCTTGGCCTCGCCGGTTACCTCCAGGACCAGGGTCAGGAGGTCGTCGTCGTCGGTGGACGCCGCGTCGCGCAGGCGGATGAGAAAGTCCGGGACGTAGTTGCCGGCGCGGCCTTCGTAGGTATACGGGATCTTCAGGTTCAGGCCCTGGTTCTTGGCGTACGACACGACCTCGGGCATGTGCTCGAGGACATCGGCGAGCTTTGATTCCCAGCCGGAGTCCTGGGGCACGAGGTTGAGGTGACTCCGGGTCGTCTCGTAGCAGGTCTTGGTCGTCTCGAAGCGCACGTCGTCCGTCGAGCCGATGGGCTCGTAGGCGCGCAGCGTCGGCACGAGCCGCTTCTCGCCGCGGGTGCCGGCCACGATCGCGCGGTGGATCCGATCAGCTGCGGCATGGCTGTACTGGGCGAACAGGAGGAGCTGCGCAAAGGCCCCGTCCTTGAGGTACGGGGTCACGCACTCCGCGATCCAGGCCGTCGTGATCCGGACGAGCTGCGGGAACAGCCACGGCTTGTCGGCGCCGTCCTCGTCCCGGAAGTGGTTGTCGAGCGTGCGCTTGGCGACCGCGAAGATGACCGTCTGCATGCGCTGATCGCTGAGATCGATGACGTGGATATCGCGCTCGCCGACGATCGGGTCAAGGTCGGTCCGCGTGGCAACGTCCTTGGTCGACAGTTCCAGGATCGACGACGCGTCGAAGGTCGCCTTCAGGTGGTCAGTCGGCATCTGGTAGCGGTAGCCGGTGACCCGTGGGAACTCGATGCGGAGGTCGGATCGCTCCGGGAGGGCGCGGACCTCGCGGACGGGCTTGGCGACCTTGACCCGGCCGTTTCCGGCGACCGACAGGAAACTGAACGGGACGCCGTAGACCTCGGCGTACTCAGGCTCGAATAGGCCGTCGGCATTGGTGTCGTAGCTCGCTCGACGCAGCGCCCGCCCGACGACCTGCTCGCACAGCAGCTGCGTGCCGAACGCGCGGATCCCCAGGATGTGGGTCACGGTGTTGGCGTCCCAGCCCTCGGTCAACATGGCCACGGACACCACGCAGCGGATGTGTTCGCCGAGCTTGCCCCGCTTGCCGACCGTGTTCATCACCTCACGCAGGATCTCCTCGTCGGTGATGTCGTCCGCGCTGCGGCCTGGGAACCGCTGGACGTACTCGTGCTTGAAGCGATCGATCTCGGCAGCGGCCGCCTTGCGGAAGGCGGGATCGAGCGCGTCGCCGCGGTCGAGCTGCGCCGAATCGACGAGGAGGGTGTTGGGTCGATCGCGGAAGCGGCCGTCCTGTTCGTTACTGAAGAGCGGCAGGTTGCCCGGCACGACGATGGTCGTGCCCCCAGGCAGTTCCTTCTCCCAGCCCGCGATCCAGTCGCTCACGAGCTTGGACGTCGCGGTGTTGGAGCAGACCACGATGAACACCGGGGGCGTGCCCATGCCCGCATCCGCCCAGGCCGCGTGACCACGCTCGTAGTCGGCGTAGAGCGAGCGCAGCGCGCCTTCGAGTTCCTTGGGGATCAGCGGCAGGCCATCGATCGGCATGTCCTTGATGCCCTTGCGCGGCAAGCCGTCGCGCACGCGCTGCCAGAGGTCGCGGTACATCGGGCTATCGCCGGTCATCGAATCGTCGCTGACCGGCACGCGCGGGATCTTGACGATGCCCGATTCGATGGCGTCCATCAGGCCGAAGTCGCTGACGACCCAGGGAAAGAGCGTGCCCTCGGCATAGCCCGAACCCTTCAGGAAGAAGGGCGTCGCGCTGAGGTCATAGACGGCGCGGACGCCGAGCTTGTCGCGGACGGCCTGGACCCCCGAGAGCCAGACGCGCGCCTCCTCGAGGTCCTTCTTGGCCTGGGTCCGCTCGTCGACGTCGAGCGTGCCTTCCTCGGCGACGTCCTTGGGGGCCGGGGCGTAGCAGTGGTGGGCCTCGTCATTGAGGACCACGATGTTCTTGGCGGTGCCGAACACGCGGGCGACGCGCCGGACCATCTCGGCCGGGGTCTCGCGGAAGCGCTCGTCGTCGGGATCGAAGCCCGTCAGGACCTTCTTGGTCAGGCTCGCGGCCTGGATCTTGTCGTGGCGCAGGAAGCCGTGGAAGTTCGTGACCAGGATCGTCGCCGCCTGGAGTCGATCGAGCTGCTCCGGGGTCACGATGTCCATCGTGCGGTAGTAGTTCTCGGCGTCGTTGGGCAGGAGCACCCGCAGCCGATCGCGGATGGTGATGCCCGGCGTGACCACGAGGAAGCGGTCGCTGAAGCGCTTGTCCTGGGGGTTGGCGGCCTTGTTGAGCGCCTGCCAGGCGATTAGCATGGCCATGAGGACGGTCTTGCCGGAGCCCGTGGCCATCTTGAACGCGAACCGCGGCAGTCCGCCGTTGTGGGTGGCGTTCTCCTGGCGGATGACGTTCAGAGCTTTGGTGTCACCGAGCTTCTCGGCCGCCTCGGTCAGGTAGATGGCCGACTCGGCGGCTTCGATCTGGCAGAAGAAGAGGCGCCGCTCGCGCTCATCGTCGCGCCAGTGGTCGAGGAGGTCCCGCGTGACGTGGGTGATGTGCGGATAGCCCTGCTGGCGCCAGCGTTCCACGCCCTGGCGGATCTCATTGACGATCTCATTGGGCTGCTGGCGCTTGGGACCACCGAAGGCGTCCATGCTCAACTGGCCGGAGCGCTTCGTAGGGCGGGCGACCGGGACGAAGAACTCGCTAGGCCGCCGACGCGGGGCAATCTCGCCGGTGATCTCGCCATCCGATGACGTCAGGAAGTGCTGCGCCGGTTCGACATAGGGCGAGTTGATGACCGGGTTTTCGATCGGCGTGCTCATGGCGTCATCGCTAGTCCCGCGCGAGGAACTTCATCGTGAGGAACATCGCGATCCAGGCTCCGGCAAACGCCCCGAGCGGCACGCCAACGATCGCGAGCGGGAAGCTGCCCGTCATGCTGCCGACCATCAATCCCAGGAAACCTCCGACCCCGAATCCAAGGCAACCACCCGCTGCCCCGAGGCACCGTACCTGCATCAGCGACGCAGATGCGCGCGCGATCGTCTTGGTGTCCCACGGCTCGATGCGGACCTGCGCAGGCGACGCCGCCGGTTCGGAGGAAGGTCGCTTGGGCTTCGTAGCCGGCTCGAACCGCCACTGACACCGCGGGCACGTGTCGGCGCCCTCGATCTTGCGAGCCGAGCAGCGAGGGCATCGAATCGCTTCCGTCAAGAGGTGATCGCCGAGGCACCGACAGTTACCCGCTCCATTGATTCCCTCGCTCGTTGGACATCGATCGGAAGATCAGAAATTCGAGCCTCTCCGGCGTTTCGTTGAGCTCGTGGCCCCAGACAGCCATCTGGTCGAGGTACGCCTCGTACACCCTGGGCGCCCAGCTCGTGGTCGATAGGTCCGGCCGTCCGTTTCGGGAGAGCCAAGTGCTCACGAGTTCGTCGTGGATGAGTGCGGTCGGAAGCTGGCCGTATGGCTGGCAGAACGCGATGTACTTCGTGCCGAATGCCGGACCCAGCCCCTTGATCCGGCACTCCGACGACAGCTTGACATAGCCGGCCACGGCGCCGTGATCTCGCACGGCGACCGCAGCGGATTGCAGGAATCGAGGTCCGTCAGGTGTCCGCACCAGCATCTGCTGGGTTCGATATGGTCCGTAGCCGACGGAACCGAATCCCCACGCCATGGTTGCGATGAACGCAACGAGCGCGTTGTCCTCCGACCCAGTCGCGAGCTGGGCAACAGCACGGACGGCAGAACGATCCAACTGCGCCGGCAAACGTTGGATCGCGTCCCGAAACAGTGGGAAGTGGCCCACCCAGCGGCTCATCGGCCAGCTGATCGGCGTCTGGCCTGGGTTCCCTTCAGCGCGTGACCGTTCGACCAGGATCATGAGGGCCCCTGGCGCCGCTATCGGACGACCAAGTGACGTCGCCTTCTTCGCGACCCGTCGGGCGGAGGCGGCTGCGATAGGTCGTGGCGTCCTCCATACGTCTGTTCCACTCAGCCAGTCGATGAATCGACGCACGTCACCAACGTACGTCGCGATGGTTCCCGGTGTGCGGCCGGCTGCCATCAGCTCGCGCTCATATCGGTCCAAAGCCTCAGTGAGGTCGTCCCGAGCCCAGGGTCCGCCGCGTGTCATCGCGGCGTCTCGGCGGCGGAGATGTCACCGAAGCCTGCAAGCATGTCGATCTGAAGGTCGGTCAACTCCAGCGGGGCTCCGGGCGAGGCTGGATAGATCCGCGCTGAATCCCAGAGTGCTCGACGAACGCTGGTCGCAACCCCGACCTTGACGCCAGTGCTCACAAGACTCACGCGGAGGCTCGCGACCTCGAACAGGTAGATGGAGTCGATTCGGAACGGCAGCGCCCGAGGTCCCGGGGCAACAACCGACCGCGGGCCGCGCATCACCAGGTAGTAGTCCGCTGGGTGGGCACTGATGTCGAGCAGAGCATCGTCTCGTGAATACAGCTTGACGTTGACGCTCTTGCCCACGAAGGGTCCGGAGGCGAAGTGCCCATCGTGTCCGGCCTGGACCCCTGACTCGGCGAGCTTGATATTGAACACCTTGGACGCGATGAACTCGCCGAGATTTCCGATCGTGGCCGGACGACCGATGATCCGCACGATCTCTGCATCGAGTGCGTTGCGAGCACGGAGCAAGCCCGCGAGCGCTTCCAGGTGGGTGCGCTCAGCGTGCGATACCTCGGTGACCGGTCCGAATTCAGACATCACACCCGCTCCGGGCACATGGCCCGATAGTCGCAGTAGCCGCATGCCCGGGCCGATGGGGTGGCTGTGAACTCCCCGTCGCGCATCCTCGAGACCCGCTCCAGGACGTCCACTCGCGCGGCATCCAGCTGCTCGTTCGTGCGGGTCGTGGACAGGCGCGTCGCGGACTCGGTGAAGTACAGCGTCACCCGCTCGGGCGTGCCGAGGTCCAGGGCGTCGCGGCAGGCGAGCGCGTAGATCGAGAGCTGGAGGCTCTCGTCCACGCCCTTCTGGGATGACACCTTGCCGGTCTTGTAGTCGATGACCTCCAGGCCGCCGTCGGGCAGCTTGTCGATGCGGTCGATGGAACCGCGGACCTCTACTGCCGTGATCATGGCGTGCTCACCAGTCGCTCCACGTCGCCACCGTACGGCACGATGCTCCAGAGGCGACCTGGGTTGCGCATCGAGGATTGCAGTGCGTCCGAGACCGTCCGGTCATATCGACTGATCGGACCAGCGACCAGCTCGACCGGCAGGATGTGGCCGAACCGGTCGTCGAATCGCCGCGGCGCATCGGGGGCGAATCCGTACGAGCCGACGAGGCGAAACACGCAGACAAGACCCCATTCGGGGATGTTCGGGACGAGGACGAGGTCGTCCGCGCGCATGCCGTCCGGCTCTGACGACATCATCCGGCGCGACGGCCAGGCCATCTGTTGTTCGTCGCTTAGGGGTTTCCCGGCGCGGACCGCGAGCGCGATGACCTCCAGGTTCTGCTCGGCGGCCCAGCCCCAACCCTGGCGTAGCCGACCGCGCTGCGCCTCCGCCCAGATGTACGGGCGCTCCCACGGGCTCGTGCGCATCGCCCAGTATCCCCGGCCGTCAACGCCGGGGTTCTGGACGGGTCGGGCCGACATGGCTCGCGGACCCCCGGCACGGGCCCGGGCGGCAGCGGCTCGACGGGCGGGCGACAGGCCCAGCTGCTCCAGCGCGGCGTCCAGGTCGCGGGCGATGTGATCGGGCATTGCGGAGCGATCCGTAGTGACCAGCGCCGTCGCCACGGCATCGCGCGCGCCTTGGTCGAGCGCGGCTATGCGGCCAAGAGTCCGGATTGCGAAAGCTGCGAAGACGGGCTCACCGATCCACGTCGCCAAGGGCTCGATCGCCTCCTCGCCGAACGCGGCGATGGCGTCGCGGTACATCGGCAACCGCTCGGCCGGACTGGACTCGCGGGCCTCGTCGAGCAGGCGCTCCAAGTCGTCTGCCCGGTTCATCGGATAAGTCCGGGGTGAGGGGCGGTCCTTACCGTTCCGCGATGTCGAACTACGACTGGCACCTGGACAAGGCGGAGGCGAACCTCCGTCAACATCACGTCGACTTCTCGGAGGCCAAGTCGGTAGCGGACAGTCCGGTCGCGGCGTGGGCGCACGACACTGAACACTCGAGCCTTGAGGATCGGATGCGGATCGTCGGTTGGTCGAGCGTTGGCCGCTTGCTGGTCGTGATAGTCTCCGTTTCGGGCCCGGTGCCCAGAATCATCTCCGCACGGCGCGCCACGAAGCGCGAACGACATGCGTACGAAACTCGATCCTGACGACGAGTTCTTCATTCCCGAGATCGACTTCTTGACGGTCGAACTCTTGCCCAATCCTCTGGCACGCAAACCGGGCGAGAAGACGGAAATCTGCATCGATGACGCGATCGGATACGCGCTGAGACTGATCCCGTCCAACAAGATCCTTGCCCGGTTTGAATCGACCCTCGAGGCGTGGCCCGAGATCATCAGGACCATCGAGGACGGCCGATCGCCGCGGACCCTGTGTCTCGATGCGATCCTGGCGGACGGTCGGAGCGGGAGCATCTCAGCCGGCCCCAGGCTGGAAGGGTTTGCGCGACTCAACAACGGCGAACCCCATCCGTACCCAAGCCGCGCACCGCGACACTCCGGGAGGCGCGTCGCGGAGGGAGCCGCCTGACCTTGGGGCGTCATCACACCCGCTCCGGGCACATCGCCCGATAGTCGCAGTAGCGGCACGCCTCGCCCGGGGTCGCCGTGAACTCGCCATCGCGCATCCTTAAGACCACGTTGAGCACGTCCGCTCGCGCCGCATCCAGCTGGTCATCCGTGCGGGTCGTGGACAGGCGCGTCGCCGACTCGGTGAAGTACAGCGTCACCCGCTCTGGCGTGCCGAGGTCCAGGGCGTCACGGCAGGCGAGCGCGTAGATCGACAGCTGGAGGCTCTCGTCCACGCCCTTCTGGGACGACACCTTGCCGGTCTTGTAGTCGATGACCTCCAGGCCGCCACCGGGCAGCTTGTCGATGCGGTCGATGGAGCCGCGGATGAGCACGGGATCCTGCCCCTCCCCGGGGTCCAGCCGCAGCTCGAAGTCCTCCTCCTCGCGGATGGCCTCACCGAGCGACGCGACCTCGCCCTCCCAGAAGTTGTCGAGCAGGGTCGAGACGCGGCGCGCGTAGCCCGCCTCCGTGGCCTGGTCACCGAAGTCGGTCGGCTTCCAGCGCGACCGGAACTCGCGTTCCAGGTCCTCGCGGGTGGGCGGCGGCTCACCGCGGGCCACGCGCTCGCGACGCTCCTTCGTGAACGCCTCGAACGCCTCATGCGCGGTGCTGCCGAACGTGAAGGCCGCCACGGGCTTCTCCGAGCGCGGCATCCGGTACACGTAGCCGAACGCGTACTGCAACGGGCAGCGCTCGTAGGCGCTGAGCGAGGTGTAGCTCTGGGTCGTGGGCAGCGGCGCGACCTGGAGGAGGTTGGCCCCGGCGCCACTGTCCAGCGCGATGGTCCGCAGCGACAGCGGATCCAGGCCCTGCTCGCGGGCCACGTCGGCATCCAGCGCGGCGGCTCGACCGGTCGCGGCGAGCTCGTCGGTGTAGGCGGCGCGGGCGGCGGCGGCTTCGGGGTCGCGCGCGTCGGTCGATTCCATGAGCCCGACGAGTTCGCTCGCCCGCAGGCGCAGTGCAAGCCGGCGCTCGCGCGCGGTCGGCAGGGGCATGACCCGGCGCACATCGGCGACGAGGCGCTCCAGGTCCGTGACGAGTTCCGGAAGCGCATCGAGCCCGAGATCGAGGGGCGCGTCGTCATCGTCCGCGGCAGCGGCCGTGCCCCCGGCACGGAACGGGGTGGTCGCCCCGCCCGGTGTCCGGTCCACGAGCTGGATATCGTCGCCACCGCCCCAAACGACCTCGCCGATGAATCGTGACGATCCGCCACGGCTCGCGGTGACACTCCCCTGGGTGGTCAGCACGAGGCGGCGCTGGGCCCGGGTCATCGCCACGTACAGCAGCCGGCGCTCCTCGTCCGTGTGCAGGTCGCCGACCGGCACGTCCTCGCGCAGCAGCTCCTTGGGGAAGTAGCCGCCCCAGCCCTCGCGCGTGGGCCACTCCCCGTCGAGCAGTTGCGGGACGATGACGATCGGGAACTCCAGTCCCTTGGCCTGGTACAGGGTCATGAGCCGCACGCCCTCGGTATCCTCGGACAGCTCGACGCTCGTCGGCAGCTCCCCGCCGGCGCCCTGGTACGCATCCAGGTAGGCCACGAACCCCGCGAGCGTCCCGATCGGGTTCGCCCGCTGCCAGTCGGCCGCGAAGCGCACGAAGCTCGCGATGTTCGTGACCGTCCGCTTGGCCTCCAGCGTGTCCGTCGCGATGAGGTCCAGCACCTGCCCGGTCCGCTCCAGATAGCGCTCCAGGATGGTGTGCGGCCCCTCGCGGTAGGTCAGCGGGTTGAGCTCGCTGATGGCGTCGCGCACGAGGCGCAATCGACCCCGAAGCCGGGCATCGACATCGACCGCCTCGTGCGCGGGCTTGCCCTCCGCCGTCGTCTCCCCCACCCGATCGACCTCGACCTGCCCGGCATCGACGATCTGCCCGACGACATCGATGAGATGGCGCTTGTCGAAGGCCGCCATACGCGTGACCCGCAGGATGTCGATGGCGTCCAGCCGCCACGGGCCGGCGGTCAGCATGCGCACGAACGCGGCATCGTCCTCCGGGTTCGCGATGGCCCGCAGGCCCTGCTCGAGGTCGCGGATCTCCGGCGTCGCGAACAGGCTCAACCCACCGACCACGGTGTACGGGATGTCCTCGTCGCGCAGCCGGGCCACGATCGCGTCGCGGTGCCTGTGCTTGCGATACAGGATCGCGACATCGGTCAGCGGCTTCCCCGCGGCGCGCCCCTTGATGAGATCGACGATGGCGACGGCCTCGTCCTCCGGGCTGCTGCACACGACGATCTGGATCGGCTCGCCGTCCGGGTGGTCGGTGATGAGCCGCTTGTCGGGCACGAACCGGGTCGCGTTCAGGGCGATGAGCCGGTTGGCGCCGCTCAGGACGTGGCCGTCGGACCGGAAGTTCTGCTCCAATCGCAATCTTGGCGGCGGGCCGGGCGCCTCGGCGGTTCGATCGTGCACGGGCGGCTGCGCGAAGCGACGCTCGAACTCGGCGAAGGCGGCAAAGCTCGCGCCCCGGAATCGATAGATGCTCTGGTCGTCGTCGCCCACGACCATGACGTTGTCCGGCCGATCCGGCGATCTGCCGAGCAACTCGATGATCTCGATCTGGGCGACGTTGGCGTCCTGGAACTCGTCGATGAGCAGGTATCGATACTGACGCTGGAGCTTGCGGAGCACGTTGGGTCGGGTCTTGAACAGCTGCGCGACGCCGGCGATCTGCTCCCCGTAGTCGAGCGCGCCGCGCTTCGCGAGCTCGACTTCGTAGGCGGCGAACACGCGATGCAGTTCGGTCAGGCGCAGGACCTCAAGAGCGGCGGCGTCCTTGACGTACGTGTCGGCGAGGGCATCGATGGCCGCATGCTCCTCGGGCGCGAACTGATTGCGCCGCTTGGCGCTGCCGTCGCCGGCCAGGGTGCGCCTTGCTTCGCGGTCGGCGGCGGTCTCGACCATGTTCGGCTTGTAGGTGCGTTGTTCGCCGCGGGCTTCGGCCCGTTCGTTGGCCCGCAGGCTGGCGTAGGCGCCGCGGACCGGCTTGATCGGGTTGAGATTGCCCTGCGTGCCGAGCCGGTCGGCGGCGGCATCGAAGGCGCCGTAGCGCTCCTCGAAGATCCGGCGTTCCTGCGCGACAAAAGCTTCGAATCCAGAGGATGTGACGAGCTCGTCCTTGCAGCGGTTGATGAAGTGGACGATGTTGGCCAGCGTCCACGTGCCGGTCCCGTGGTAGACAAGGTCCAGGTCGGGGGCGATGTCGCGCAGGAGGAGCAGCTGCCCGACGCCATCGAGCACGTCCGGCCGTGCGGGCAGGCCTGCGTCGCCCGCGTGGTCGGAAAGGATCCCCTGGCAGAAGCTGTGGAAGTTGCCGATCTCCATGCGCGCGGCCGTGGCCAGCCCGACGGCCTGCTCCAGCCGCGCGCGCAGTTCCGCGGCCGCCTTGACGTTGTAGGTCAGGACCAGGATCTGCTCGGGGAGAAGGTCGGGGCGCGTCTCCAGCAGGTGCCGCACGCGCTCGACGATGACCCGGGTCTTGCCGGTGCCAGCCCCCGCGATCACCACGGCCGGCCCCTCGTCCCATTCGACGATCCGCCGCTGCTCTTCGGTCAGGGTCGTCATCGGATAAGCCCAGGGTGAGTGGTCGTCGCCAAGATGGCGGTCTCGCCGACCATCCCGGCGAGGTCTGCGTGCCAACCGTCCACCGCTTCGGGCCCTACCGGTTCTACTTCTATGCCCACGAGAACCAGGCGACCCGGGAGCCACCGCACATCCACGTCCGATCCGGCGACGGCGAGGCCAAATTCTGGCTGGAGCCGGTCAGTCTGGAGAACTCGTGGAGGTACACTCCCCGCGAGCTCGCCCGTCTCCGCCGGATCGTCACGGGGAGTCGTGCGCTGTTGCTGAGGCGTTGGCATGAGTTCTTCGATCGCGCATCCTGATACTCGACCGACGGCAGCGGCTGTGCGGATCGACGGAGAGCGGCTCGCTGTCTCGTTGACCGACGGCCGCGAGCTACTGGTTCCGCTCACCTGGTTCCGGTGGCTGGACGGAAGCACGGCCGAACAGCGACGTGACTTCACGATCATCGAGGGTGGCCTGGGCATCTGGTGGGAGGAGCTCGATGAGGGCGTCTCCGTCCCGTGGCTCCTTGGGCTCCCCCACCACTGATCGACCATCTCCGGCGGTAAGCTCTTGACGCGGTCATACCGACCCTCCTACCATCGGTCGCACCATGAGCGAACGATGGTCATACTCAGCGAAGGGCTTCGCGGAAGCGGCGGCGCCATACGGGTCGGCTGACGCCGGGCCGCACACGAAGCTGTCGATCAGCCTGCCGGCGGACCTGGTGGAGGTCGTGCGCGCGGCGGCTGCGGAGAGCGGCATGAGCGTCAGCGCGATGATCGGCGCGTCGTTGCGGCGCACCCTGGAGGACGCCGAGCAAGCGCGGCTGGATCGCGCCCTTGAACTCGACGCGGAAGAGAACCTGGCCTGGGCAACGGCATACCTGCCGATCGCCGCCAAGCTCTGGTCGGAGATCGAGTGGTAGGAATCGGCCAGCGGCCACCGATCGGGGGTCCGGCACGCGGTGATGTCCACCTCGTGGACTTCCCGGACGTCGGTGGGCACGTGATGCGGGGTCCGCATCCAGCCGTGATCGTGCGGACGGACCGGATGGCGAAGTCGAACACCGTGATCGTCGTGCCGATGACGAGTGCGCCCAAGTCGGCGCCTGAGCGACCGCGCTACCTTGTGCCGGTCGGCGGTCGCGATGCGGGACTCACCAGGGACGGCTTCGTGAAGTGCGACCAGGTCATGACCTTCCCTACCGTCATGTTGGGTCCGCGACTGGGTCGGCTCGACCCGGCGGCGATCGATCGCGTGGACGACGCCCTGCGGTTCGTGCTGGGACTCTGACCGGAAGACCAGCGCGGTCATACGAGCACCACGCGGTCAGGCCAGTCCCACGCGGACACGAAGGCTTCCTGGGTCGAGTTCTCGATCGTGCCGGGCCGCGACGCTCGGGTCAGCGCGATCGCGTCCCGTGCGTCGAGGCCACCATCTCGCAGCAGGCAGCCCACGATGGTGCCGGTCCTCCCCCACCCGCCGCGACAGGCAACGGCCACCGACTGACCGGCCGCCAGACGGGTGACCAGGTCGCCGAGCACCGCCCGGAGGCCATCGCGGTCCCTGGTCACGCTCGTATCCCTGATCGGGAATCGGACGAGGTCGATGCCGGCGGCGGCCATCACATCGGCGATGCCGGGCACCCGGGCCGCGTCTAGCTCGTGGTCCTCGACGAGGAGCAGCAACGTGTCTACGCCGTGGGCCTCGGCCAGGCGCGGGACGTCGGCGGCGAGGGTGCGCCAGTGCATGCCGGTCAAGCCCTCGCCCTGCTTGCCGGGCAGGAAGGTCATGCCCAGGCGCCCGCCGGCCGCGGCCACTCCCCGGAGTCCCGGCACGCGACCGAGATCGACCCAGTCCACGCGGATCGGGTTCGTCGAGGTGCGCCAGCCGTGGAGCGCCAACAGCCGATCGACGAGTGGGTCGGCGATCTCCCGGCCGCGCATGCTCTCGAGCCACGCCGGCGGGATGCCATCGACCGACCAGCGAATGCCGGCCAGCCCACCCGCGATCGCGGCCGTCGTGTCGGTGTCGTTGCCGTACGCGGTGGCCCGCTCGATGGTCTCCTGGTACGAACCGGCACCCGAGAACGCATCCCAGGCACTCCAGAAGCTGTCCCACACGCGGCCGCGGCCGGCTCGATCGGGGTAGGCCTCCAGATGATCGAGCGCGGCGAGTCGATCGGCGTCGGCGGCGGCGCCCGCGTACAGAGCTCGAAGGCTCGCCCGCGCGTCGGCGAGGGTCGGCCCCGGCGCGGCGCCCGCCAGGAGCCGCTTGGCCACGAGCACGTACAGCGCGCAGGCGACCTGGGCGCGCGGGTGTCGATGGGTCACGCTGCTGGCTCGATGGGCCATGTCCGCGAGGGCGCCGTCGGGCAGATCGTGATTGACGAGCGCGATCGGCAAGATCCGCATCAGCGAGCCGTTGCCACACGACCACTCGTCGAGGCCGCCGGCCATCTCTGCGGGCGTGCCGGCCTCCAGGGCTCGGATCGCAGCGCTCGTGGCATTCCCGATGTCGAATAGCCCGTCGCCATCCGGCGTATACGCCTTGTCCCGCCGCCAGGCCACGATCCGGCGGCCCTGCGCTTCGGGGTCGAAGCGGGCGGTGACGCGCGTGTCCTTCGCGCCGGGCTCGTCCTCCAGGAGCGTGTCGAGCAGGGCGAGCATCAGCGAGCCGTCATCGCTCCATGTCCCGGGCGGCTGGCCGTGCGTGCCCGTCGCCCCGAACCGGACCTCGCCGATCTGGGCCGGACTCCGGAACTCGTAGGGCACGCCCACCGCGTCGCCGACCAGGTGTCCCCACACGCCACCGATCAGCCGGGTCGCAAGGTCCGTCGCGTCGTCCCGCATGGTCATGCCGAGACACCGGAAGATGGGCGCCAGAACGCGAGGCGTATGGTTACGCTCCGCGGGAAGTCGAACGCATCCGCCGAATCGTGACGGCGAACCGCGACCAGTTCCTGAGGCGATGGCATGAGTACTTCGATCCCATCGACTGACCGCCGGCCACGCGCGACGGCCGTCGCCGTGGAGGCCGGCCGGATTCGCGTGCGACTCTCGGATGGCCGCGACATCGGCATCCCGACGTCCTGGTATCCGTGGCTCGAGGCGGCGACCAACGAGCAACTCGTGGACGTCGAGATCATCGAGGACGGGCTGGGCGTGTGGTGGGAGCAACTCGAGGACGGACTCTCCGTGCCGGGCATGCTCGGGCTCTCGCACGTCTGACGGCCACTCATCGCAGTCGCTCCAGGACGGCCGCGGGCCCGATGACGACCAGGTGCTGCCGGGCCCGCGACGCACCGACGTAGAGCAGCTGGTCGAGCTTCGCCGGATCCACACCATCGAGCTCGACGAGCACGATGACCGGGCGCTCGAGTCCCTTGAAGCGGCGGATCGTGTCGCACAGGATCGCATCGGAGGGGAGTTCGGGCGCCTCGGTCGCGGCCGCGCCCAGGTGATGGCCGGCGTCATCGACGGCCGGATTCTCCAAGGCCTCGTTCCCGAACCGGCGCTGTCGCCAGACGGCCGACTCCTGCAGCTTCGCGCCGGTCAGCACCGCGATGTGCCAGGGCGGCACGTCCTCGTCGACCCGCAGTCGATGGAGCGTCGTGCGCAAGGCCTCCAGGGTCGCGGCATCGTCGTCGGCCTCGATCAGCTCGGGCGGGCGGCCGTCGTCACGGAGCGCATCGGACTCCAGGCCGCCCTGCGCGAAGCGCTCGATGAGTCGGTGGATGGGCTGTGCATTGCGGCAGTTCTGCCCGATCGGAAACTCCGTGAGGCCGAGCTGGCCGACGACGTCCTCGCGGTAGATGGCCTGCGCCGGATCGTGGAACACGTACAGGACGTCCTCGCGACCATCGAATGAGAGCGCCTCGAGCGCGAGCAGCCAATCGGGCTCGAAGTCCTGGCCCTCATCGACGACGACCGCGTGGTAGCGCGGCCCGATCTTCTCGATGGCCTGCATCAGGGCGTCGGGGAGGGCAGACCACCACGACGGCGGAACGGGGTCTGGCCGCTCCCCGAGGACGCCGGCCTCGCGACCCAGGTCCTGGCACAGCTGATGGAACGTGGTCACGTCGAGCAGCCCGGTTGCCTGGGCCGTGTCGCTCGTCACCTCGGTCAGCATCCGGGCGAGCGGCGCGTTGAAGCAGATGAGCAGGGTTCGGAACCCTTCCCGGGCCAGGCGGCGAGCCTTCTCCGCCCCAAGCATCGTCTTGCCGGTCCCCGCCCCGCCGATGATCGCGGCCCGCCGCACGCCACGGAGCATGTGCAGGAGCTGGTACTGGCCGGTCGTGAGCTTGACGACCTGCGCCTCGCCCCCGGCGATCTCGTTGCGCAACATCGAGCGCAGCTCGAGCGGCTCGGTCATCGTCGCGACGAGCAGGTCGATGGCGGCGCGGCCCGGTGGCCGCTCCCCGGCGTGACCGCTCCACAGGGCGAACGCCCCGTCGATGAAGCTTCGGAGCTCGCCGCGCGCGCCGTCGTCATCGAGGAACATCGACTGGTCGGCGATGAGCTCTGGCACGACCTCCGGACCCATGAGCCCGAGTCGACCGCGCATGGTATCGAGCTCCACGTCCGGGAACGCGACGGCCTGACCCGCGATCGGCTTGAGCCCCGCGGTCCAGTCCGGGAGCTCGCCGAGCTTGCGGATCAGTGCGTGCCGGCTGTCGGCGGCCTGTTCGAACGGGCTACGTGGGAGCTTCGAACCCGCCCACCACGCTCCGTCCGGACCGCGCCGGACCTCGCCCGACTTGACCTCGACGACCAGGATCCCGCGCTCGGGGTCACCGATGACGACGTCGGCCTCGCCCTCGCGCACGTACCCGCGCTCGCGCAGGAGCCAGCGGACACCGTGCAGGAGCGCAACGTCGGGCGGCAGCACGGCCCGCAGTCGGTCGACGACGAGTTGCTCGGCGACAGCTCCACGTGTCGTGGCCGTCGCGGTCACGCGGACCAGACCTGCGCGCGCTCGGTCATCCCCTGCTCCCCACCGTTCGCGGACGCGTGCCGTCCGTCGGTTCCGGGCATGGTACGCCCCTCAGGTCAATCATCGAATGACCCGTCGCCGTCGTCCTCGGCGCGGTCGGTGTCGCGGTCGGTGTCGATCCGGCCGTCCAGGACCCTATCCGACACGTCCATCACGAAGAAGTCGCGCTCCCGCGCGCACTCCCCGCAGATCGGTCGACCAGCGTCACCGGTCGGGTCCTCGTCGCGGTCGCCATCGAGTGCGCGACTGCACGTCGCGCACGGCAGCAGGTCAGCTATGACGTGCCCTCCCCTCCCCGGTCGATGATCCCGGTAGATCATCGGTCCAGACCCGAGGTTGGGGCCAGGCTGTGTCAGCTAGGCTGTCACGGGACGATGTAGTTGCCCGTCCTCGAGGCGGCGGCGTTGACGACGTCCTGGGTGTCCGCGTTGAACTTGGGCCCGTACATGTTCGACAGCCCGTTGTACCCGTACGAGTTGAGCGAGGTCAGGGTCCCGGCGCCGGCCTGCGTGAAGCCGGAAAGCCACGGACCACCGGACGAGCCGCCGGTCATGTTGCAGGCGATACCCCAGGTCGCGTTGCCGTTGTTCGGGTCGTCGAAGGTCGGCCCGGCGCAGTAGGTCAGGTCCTTGCCCTTGTACCGGCCCGCGGCCGGGTAGCCGAATGCATGCACCGAGCCGCCGGTCGAGATCGACGGATAGGCGATCCCGTACCCGCCACCGACCGCGGTATCGAGCTGGGCCGTGGTCCCGGTCTTGCCGCCCCCGGCGACGATCGCGATCGCGAAGTCGTGGATGGTCGCCTGGGTGTTGAAGCCACCGGCCGTCGCATACCCGCTGTGGACGACGAGCCCGACCGCCGTCCAGCAGCCGATCGTCGCGTTGGCGCAGGTGAACGTCGGCGACGTGTCGAACGAGGGCACGAAGATCCAGTTGGTCGCGAAGGCTTCGGCGACCTCGTCGTAGGCGCAGTGGCCAGCCGTCAGGACGAGCGAGTGCGTGCTGCGCGGCGTGGGCTCCTGGACGACCGTCGCGGAGCACACGTAGTTGCTGGCACCCATCGTGAACAGGACCTTGCCGGTGCGCTGGACGACCGGTCCACCGCCGGTCCACGAGGCGCCCGTGACCGTGCCGCCTCCGCCGCCGCCACCCGGCTTGGCCTTGGGCTGGAATGTGCCGCCCGGCGTGCGCATGAAATCGCGGGGCTGGGCCCCGGCGATCCGCTCGGGCGTCCAGTACTTGACGATCCGCTGGTGCTCGGCCTTGGCTTTCGCCTCGGCGTTGGGCTTGGCGGCAGCCGCTGGCGCCACCGCGACCGTGAGCAAGGTGATGGCCGTGAGCAGCGTGGCGATCGTAGCCCTGGAACGATGCATGGACAGCCTCCCGGTGGCGACCTGACCGGCCGCGCGTGAGGCTCAGGGTAGTCGGTCGCGAGGGCCGCGGCCATCCCACCAGACCCACCTAGATCGCCCTCGCTATCGTCGTTGCGCAGAAATCGTCCTCGGTGGCGTATGCCATTCCGCCGCATATCCACCGGGGCGGGTCCACGAACCGGCCGTCCGCGATCGTCCCGCGAGCCCGCGCTCGGTGGCGTATGCCATTCCGCCGCATATCCACCGGGGCGGTTGCATCGATCGGGCGATCCGCGGTCGTCCACAGAACACCCCCTCGGTGGCGTATGCCATTCGGCGGCATATCCAAGTCCGTCGATATGCGGCGGAATGGCATACGCGGGTGCGGCGGCTTTGGCGACGCAGCACGGAATCCCACGTTTCTCCAGCCCGTCTCCATCGTGGCTCCACAACCCAGCCCGAGCATGGGGACACCCCGTGCGGATCCGGGAAGTGCTGGCCAACCTCATCGCCAACGCGCTGCGCCACACGCCCGCCGGTGGGTACGTGACGGTCAGTTCGGTCGTCGCCGATCCGTGGCTGGAGATCCGGATCGTGGATACCGGTCCCGGCATCGACCCGGCCGTGCTGCCGCTCGTCTTCGAGCGCTTCGTCAAGACGCCGGGTTCCGGCGGTTCCGGGCTGGGCCTCGCGATCGCCCGGTCGTTGATGGTCGCGCACGGGGGCACGCTCGAGGTCGAGGCCACGGGGAGTGCCGGTACCACGTTCCGGGCTCGGCTCCCACTCCGCGACTGATACGCGGGGCGGGCCCGTCGCGCCCCCAGTGCCTTATGCGGCGGAATGGCATACGCGGGTGCATCGACTTCGCGCGCCGCGCGCCGCGCGCCACGAAGCCGCGCCGCCGCGCGACCCCCCTACGGCCGGGCGATCCTCACATCGTCGACAGCCGCCTCGATCGTGCTCGCGCCGCCACGATCGGCCGCCTCGAACACGATCCGCACGGTCTCGCCGGCCCACGGGGTCATCGGCACGCTCACGCTCGCCCATGCCGGCAGGTCCGTGTTGGCGGCCCCCTTCTCTGACTTGACCACGGTCCGCGAGCCGTCCTCGCGCTCGACGTACGCCCGGAAGCCGTCGACGCTCGACGCATTCGCGCTGTGCGCGAAGTAGTACCGGAACGTCAGCGCCCCGACCTTGGCCGGCAGCGTGATGGTCGGCGACGAGACGGTCGTGACCCCGCCATCCAGGTCATTCGCGCCCACCGACGCCCCCGCGGCCGTCCCGGTCACGAGCGCCTTCGAGCCCGACGTCGTCGTGGTCAGCTGCCGTGACGTGGCCGCCGGATTCCCCCGCTGCCAGCGACCGCGGGTCGCCGTATCCGTCGCCAGGCGATCGCGCACCCACCCACGCCCGATCTCCAGGTCATCGAAGAACGGCCCGCAGTGGGTCTTCTGCTTGCCGATGACCGCGTACGGGCACCCGGCCGCATCGATCAGCCGTAGGATCGCCGCCCGATTCCGGGTCGTTTCGCGCCCGATGATCTCGTCCGGCGGATAGAACCGGGCAGTCGAGCTGACCTGTGCATGCGATGGGTACAGCTCGAACGTGTAGATGAAGATGCGGTGGCGACCGTACGCCCAGTCGATCTGGTCACCGTCGGTGACATACAGGCTGCTCGACTGCTTGGGCGTGTAGCCGTTGGACGCGGCCATCTTCCGGCCGAGGGCCACGAATACCGCGTGGTCGTCGCGGGTCATGTCGGACGGGATGTCGGTCTTCGTGTAGCCGTACGGCCACAGGATCTCCTTGCCGGCCGAGTGGAACGTGATCGCCGTGCGGATCTGCTGCCGGCCATCGACCACGCGGCTCGCGATGAAGTCGCGCATCGCCCGGGTCTCCGGCGCAGAGAACGCCGCCGGCCCGCGATAGGTCAGCGACGACTTCTTGCCCGACGAGCCGCCGCAGCATCCCCAGCGGTAGTCGTAGTTGCGGTTGAGGTCCGTCCCGACCGATGTCGAGCCTGCGTTCGGCTGCCGATTCTTGCGCCACTCGCGATACGGGTCGCCGGTCAGGTCGAACTCGCCGCCATCGGGGTTGACCATGAACACGATGAAGATCTCGCGCCGATCGACGAGGCGCGTGATCGCCTCATCCGTGCCGTACCCGTCGGTCAGCCAGGCAAGGATCGCCAGCGACTGCTCGACGGTCAGGTGCTCACGCGCGTGGTGCAGCGCATCGAACAGCACCTCGGGCTCAGCCTCATCGACCTCGACGTTGTCGGAGATCTTGGCCATCCACAGCTCGCGACCCTGGTAGCTCTGGCCGATCGAGGTCTTCTGGACGATCGTCGGGTGGTCCAGCACCGCCTGGTCGAGCTCGGCGACCATCTCGTCGTAGGTGTGGTAGCCAGCATCCTTGGCCGGGAAGTCGGCCGCGGCCACGGGCGCGGCCACGGCAAGGACCAGCAGGACGGCCAGGGACAGGGGCGCGGGCAGACGTCGCATGGGCGGCATGGTCGCATGCCTGCGGTCGCATCGGGTAGGCGTCGATGGTGCTACGGGGCACCGGGACCCGTTCCCACGGAACATCCGGCCGGCCCCGGGAGTCTCACGCCCTGACGGACCGGTGCCGCCCAGGGGCCGGCCGCACACAGGAGGATCGACGATGCTCTCGATCACCCGTGCCCGCCGACGCGCCAGTGCGCTCGTCATCGGGCTCCTCCTGGTCGCCTTCGGTGCGGCCCCCGCCCTAGCCTGCGGCGGGCTCATCGGTCCCAATGGGGCCGTCAATCTCCTGCGGACGACGACGCTCGCGGGCTATCACGACGGGCAGGAGCACTACGTCACCGCGTTCGAATTCGCCGGTGGTGGCGGCGCGTTCGGCAGCCTCACGCCGCTGCCCGGGATCCCGACGAGTGTCGAGAAGGGCGGCGACTGGACGCTCCAGCGCCTGCGCCTGGAGACGGATCCGCAGCCGGCGTCGGCGGACTTCTTCCGCCTCTCCGCTACCAGCGTAGCCGAGTCGGCCGAGGTCCTGATGGAAGTCACGATCGACGCCCTCGACATCACCGTTCTGCGCGGCGGTGCCGACGAGGTGGGCCAGTGGGCCAGCGACCACGGCTTCCGGCTCCCGCCCGACGCGCCCGAAGTCCTCGACTTCTACGCGGCCCGGAGCGAGATCTTCCTGGCCGCGGCGTTCGATGCCGAGGCGGCCGCCGAGCGCGGCCAGCAGGTCGGCGACGGGACCGCGGTCCACATCACCATCCCGACCGACAACCCGTGGGTGCCGCTGCGCATCCTCGCTCTCGGTAAGACCGGCGCCGAGCGGGTCGAGGCCGACGTGTATCTCCTCAACGACCGGGCTCCCGCCCTCCTGCCCGCCCCGGACGGCCTGAACGGCCTGAACCTGGACCACAGCGCGGCCGCGTCCGATGCGCTCCTCGCCGACCTGCGCTCCGATCGCGGGATGGAGTGGGTGCCGACGACCGGCTGGCTGACCAAGGTGGCCATCGATGCCGACGCGACCCAGCTGGGCTTCGACCTCGCGATCGACGCGTCCGGTGCCGGTTCGCCGTCCCGGGTCGCCGCCGGTCTCGACCTGCCGGGCGCCGTGGACCCGACGGTCCCGGCCACGATCCGCTGGGCCCTGGGCCTGCTGTTCATCGCGGTCAGCATCGGCGGGATCCTGTGGCTGGTCCGCTACCAGCCGCGCGGCCCCGGGATGCGGCCCGCATGACCGATCGTTCCGCGGCGATCCGTCGGCCGGGGCGTCTCGCCCTGGTCGGCGGGCTGATGCTCTCGATCGGCATCGCGGGGATCGCCGCGGCCTGGGCCGCCGGCCCGGATCGCGGCACGGTACCCCAAGGGGCCGTGGTCATCGGGATGCGTTACTCGGCGTTCACCCGGACCGACGTGACCGTGGTGGCCGGGGAGCCGCTCACGGTCGTGTTGGAGAACCGCGACCCCATCGACCACGAGTGGCTGGTCGGGGATCCGGCCTTCCACGATCGACACCGGACCGGGACGGACGTCCACCACGGGGCGACGCCGTATGAAGTGTCCGTCCCCGCCGGCACGACCGCGACCACGACCGTCACGTTCCAGCTCCCCGGGGAGTACCGGTTCATCTGCCATCTTCCCGGCCACGAGGCCTACGGCATGGTCGGCGTCGTGTGGGTCGTGCCCGCGAGTTAGAACCGGGGCGGCTCGTGGATCACCGGCGGCAGGTCCAGCCCGGCCACCCAGGCCGCGATCTCGTCTCCGGCAGCGACCCACACGCCGTCCATCGCCTGGGCTCGCTCGATGAGCGATTCGAGCGCCGCCGCCCGGGCTGGCCGACCCGAGATGAACGGGTGCATCGTCACGTCGAACAGGCCGCCGACCGCCACGATCCCGTCCAGCTCCTCCCCCCAGCCGTCCACGACCTCGGACGGCCGCAGGATCGGCGACGACGCGTAGCCCGGGACGTAGTTGTAGCGATTCCAGTCGTCGAGTGACCAGTGCATCGGGAGCTCCACCAGGCCGCTGGCGTGCCGGTACGGATGGTCGGAATCCATGAGGCCCGATTCGTACGCGAACCCGTGGCGGGCCACGAGCTCGGGCGTTCGGAAGTTGAGGTCACAGGACGGCGGCCGATAACCCACCGGCCGGATGCCCAGGACCGTGTCGAGCGCCTCGAAGCCGCGCAGCAGGTAGCCCTCCTCGGTCGCCTCGTCCACGCCGCGCACGCTCTCGTGCAGGTACCCGTGGTGGCCGATCTCGTGCCCGGCATCGCGCACGGACCGGGCGACATCCGGCCACGTCTCGGCGACCCAGCCCGGGATGAAGAACGTGGTCCGCAACCGGAGTCGGTCGAGCATCCGGAGCAGGCGCGGCACGGCGACCTGCGGCCCGTAGCGCTGGTGGGCCATGACGTCGAGGTACGACGCGGTCTCGGGATGGTCGCCGAGCATGACGGCCTCGGCGTCGATGTCGAAGGTGAACATCGCCGCGGCGCGCACGCCGTCGGGCCAGCGGAATCCGGAGGGCAGAGGCTCCATCGGACAACGATACTTGGCAGGTGCGTCCCCTGCCCCACCCCTTCGACGATATCGCTGCCGGTCGCACGGCCCGCATCGAGCTTGCCGGGCCGGCCCTCCTGGGTAATCGCCTGCTGACCAAGGAACTCGCGTTCCCGACCGATGAGCGCGAGGCCTTCAAGCTGCGCGGGCTGCTGCCCGATCGGGTCCTGTCGATCGATGAGCAGGTCGCCCTGGAGCTCGAGCATCTGCGGGTCAAGCACGACGACCTCGAGAAGTACATCGGGATGGCGTCACTGCAGGACCGCAACGCGACGCTGTTCTATCGACTGCTCGCGGAGCACCTGGAGGAGTTCCTGCCCATCGTCTACACGCCCACGGTCGGGCGGGCGTGCCAGGAGTTCAGCCACATCGTGCGACGGACGCGTGGGACGTGGATCACCCCGGCCGACGTCGATCGCATCCCGGAGATCCTGCGCCAGGGACCGTTCGAGGACGTGCGCCTCGTCGTCGTGACCGACAACGAGCGGATCCTGGGCCTGGGCGACCAGGGCGCCGGCGGCATGGCCATCCCGATCGGCAAGCTTGCGCTCTACACAGCGGCCTGCGGCATCCATCCGTCGCTGACGCTGCCCGTGTCGCTCGATGTCGGGACGGACAACCCGTGGCTGCTCGACGACCCGCTGTATCTCGGCTATCGGGCCCCCCGACTGCGCGGCGAGGCCTACGACGCGCTGGTCGAGGCGTTCGTGACCGGAGTCGAGGAGGTCTGGCCGGGCTGCCTCATCCAGTTCGAGGACTTCAAGCAGCACAACGCCCTGCGCCTGCTGGATCGCTACCAGCACCGCGTACCATCTTTCAACGACGACATCCAGGGGACGGCCGCGGTCGTGGTCGCGGGGGTCATGGCGGGCCTGCGGGCGACGGGTCGTTCCCTCGCGGACGCCCGCATCGTGCTGGTCGGGGCGGGCGCCGCAGGGATCGGGATCGGGCGGTTGTTGCGCCTGGCCTTGTTGGACGCGGGTCTGTCCGAGGCGCACGTCCGCGAGGCGATCGCCATGGTCGACACGAAGGGGCTCGTGCACGCGGGGCGGCTGGATCTGGATCTCGAGAAGGCCCGGATGGCCGTCGCGGCGATCGCGGGCGATGGGGGCGATGGGGGCGATGGAAGCGCCAGCGGGCCGACACCCGACCTGCTGGGCACGGTGGCCCTGCGGCGACCGAACATCCTCGTCGGTACGACCGGTGTGGCCGGTGCGTTCGGCGAGGCCGTGGTGGGCGCGATGGACGAGCGCCTGGGCCCGACGGAACGGCCGATCATCCTGCCCCTCTCCAATCCGACGGCCAACTGCGAAGCGACACCTACCGATGTCCTCGCCTGGACCGGCGGTCGGGCACTCGTCGCGACGGGCTCCCCGTTCCCGCCCGTGGCCATCGGCGGCCATGTGCACGAGATCGGACAGGCGAACAACGCGTTCATCTTCCCGGGCGTCGGCCTGGGCGCGATCGTGGCCGAGGCCAGGACCGTCACCGACCGGATGTTCCTGCTCGCGGCCCGGGTCCTGGCCGAGGCGGTCAGCGACGAGCGGCTGGCGATGGGGGCGCTGTATCCGCCGGTCGGCGACCTGCGCACCGTCTCGCGGCGTATCGCGATCGCGGTCGCGCGCGAGGCCGGCGGGCTGGCAGCTGACGAGGTCGAGGCGACGGTCGACGCCGCGATGTGGTGGCCGTCGTACGTGCCGTACCTGCCGGGCCGGCCGGTGGAGCGTCGGCGCGAGAGTGAAACGTGATGGGATCGGCCCGGACGACCGTCCGCGCCGCCGTCCTCGATCGGGTCGGCGAGCCGATCGTCGTACGCGAGCTCGAGCTCCGGGCACCGCGGGCGGGCGAGGTCCGCGTCCGGATGCTGGCGTCGGGCGTGTGCCACTCCGATCTGCACGTCCGTGACGGCGAGTGGGACCGGCCGACCCCCATCGTCATGGGCCATGAGGGCGCGGGCGTCGTCGAGGCCGTCGGACCCGGCGTGACGTCGCCGCGGGTCGGTCAGCTCGTGGCGCTGTCGTGGCTCATCCCGTGCGGGGTGTGTCGATCGTGCCGGCGTGGGCACACGTGGGCCTGCCCGGACTCCCCGTCGTATCGCCACACGCTGCTCGATGGCCAGACCGCGTTCCGTGACGTGCGGTCGTATTGCGGCATCGCGACGATGGCCGAGGCCAGCGTGGTGCCCGCCGCCGCGGCGATCCCCGTGCCCGACGGCACGGACCCGGCGGTGGCGGCGCTGATCGGCTGTTGCGTGACGACGGGCGTCGGGGCCGTGCTCAAGACCGCGGCCGTGCCGACGGGCGCGTCGGTGGCGGTCATCGGTCTGGGTGGCGTCGGGCTGTCGTGCGTGATGGGGGCCGTGGTGGCGGGCGCCTCGCGGATCGTGGCCATCGACCGTGTGGCGGGCAAGCTGGACGCGGCGCGGGCGGTCGGTGCCACGGACACGATCCTCGCGTCCGACGATGCCGCCTCGACGGTCGCCGCGCTTCGGGACCTGACCGACGGCGGCCCGGACTTTGTGTTCGAGGCGATCGGTCGGACCGCCACCGTCGAGCTGGCGATCGCGGCGCTACCGGTCGGCGGGACGGCGGTGCTCGTCGGGATGACGCCGCTCGGTGCGCGCGCCGCGTTCGAGGTGTATCCGTTCGTTGATGGCTCGCGGCGCATCCTGGGCTCGAACTACGGGTTCGCCGAGCCGACGATCGACTTCCCGCGCTACGCCGCGTGGACGCTGGATGGCCGACTGCCGGTGGAGTGCCTCATCGACCGACGGATCGGCCTCGACGACGTGGAAGATGCGTTCGCCGCCATGCGCCGCGGCGAGTACACCCGCCAGGTGATCGACTTCGGCTGAATCGCCGACGCCGCAGCGCCGGGCGCCCGAGCGCCGGGAAGCCGCCCTACTCCGCGTACGGTCATGTCCGCCTCCACCACAGCCGCGCGCCCGCCCCGCCTATGCGGCGGAGTGGCATACGCACCAGAGGGTCGCTTCCGTCCCGCGCGAGATCCGAAGCGCGCGCACGCCCCCGGCCTATGCGGCGGATCGGCATACGCACCAGGAGGTCGTGTCGGCCACGCCCGAATCACGGAGCCGCGGGCGCACCTCGACGGGTCCAGCCGGCCTCGAGTCGCGCCGCGAGGCGTTCCTGGATCTTGTCGGCCCGGGCCTGGGTGAGCGTCCCGGCCGCGACGGCAGCATCCAGATCCTCGTCCACCGATGCCGTGACCGCCGCCGTCACGGTCGCATAGGCCACGCCCTTGGCGGCGGCTACGTCCTTGAGCGTCTTGCCCGCTCGGAGTTCCGACCGCAGCTCGGCCGGGGTCAGGTCCAGCGCCGAAGCCGCGGCCGCGAACCCGTCCTTGACGACGCCGGCAGCACCGGCCGCCTTGGCGCGCCATCCGGACAGGAGCTTGCAGCCATCGGCCTCCGCAGCGGAGATCCGGGTCTTGATCCTGGCCGCCACCTCGGCCGTGAGCGTCCCATCGGCGACGGCCGCATCCACGGTCGACAGGATCGCCGCCCTGGCCGCCGCGGTCACCTGGGCCTCGGTCTTGCCGAGGTTCGCGGCGAATGCCGCTCGGAACGCCGCGCACGCCTGGGTCGGCGCCGCGGATCGTGGGGCCGGAGCGGGGGCTTGCGGCGCGCGTGTGGGCGCCGGTGCCGCCAGCGCCGCGCTGATCAAGGTGCCCCCGATGAGTGCCGAGAGCACCAGCGCCCCCGAGAAGCCGGCGAGTCGAAGCCTGGACATCGTCCTACATCCCTTTTCGCAGGTCCGGCGGCCCATGGCGGCCACCGGCTCAGTGCATCCACCATCGAGCCCGGCGGTGAAGAACGGATGTAGACCCATGCTCGCATCTTCACGACTCCTTGATGGTCGGCTGGCTACGATGGCCCGGACATGAGCCGACCCGCTGCCGCACGCATCCTGGTGGTCGAGGACGAGCCGCGCCTCGGCGAGCTCGTCCGGTTGTACCTCGCGCGTGATGGCCACGACGTGACGGTGGTCGGCGACGGGCTCGCGGCCATCGCGGCATTCGATGCCTCCGCGGATCGCCCGATCGACCTCGTCGTCCTGGACCTCATGCTCCCGGGCCTCACGGGCGAGGCCGTCCTGTCCGCCATCCGCGACCGCGGCGATACGCCAGTCCTCATCGCCTCGGCCAAGCGCAGCGACCTGGAACGCATCGCCGGCCTGCGCATGGGCGCCGATGATTACCTTGCCAAGCCGTACAACCCGAACGAGCTGACGGCCCGGGTCGCGGCCATCCTGCGGCGCAGTCGCGGGAGCCGCCCGGCGGACCCCCTCGCGGTCGAGGCGGAGCCCGTGCTGTCCGTGGCGGCCGGCCGGCTCGTCGTCGATCCCGCCACGCGTCGGTTCACCCTGGCCGGGCCGGGTCCGGGCAGTTCCCCGGTCAGTGGCCGCCTGACGCCCGGCGAAGTCGGCCTGCTCATCGCGCTAGCCCGTCGGCCCGGGGCGGTGCTGTCGCGTGATCAGACTGCTCGAGGCCGTGACTCGGCGACCGGATGACGTGGTCGACCGGGTCGTCGACGTCCATGTCGCCAACTTGCGTCGCAAGCTCGGCGACGACGCGGCGGAACCGTGGCTGATCGAGACGATCCCGCAGACCGGTTATCGCCTCGTGGCAACCCGAGACGCGACGTGACCAGGTCGTGAGCGACGCACGAGCGGCCCAGCGCCGGCGGCCGCTGGCATGGCGCATCGGCCTGCTGTTGGGCATCGTCGTGCTGGGTGTCCTCGCGCTGGAGGGCGTGGTCGTGAATCGGGTCGTGTCCAACGGGTTCGAGGGCGTCGTCACCGCGCAGCAGCAACAGCGGCTCGACGACGCGGCCGTGACGATCGGCGAGCGCCTCGACCGCCCGGCCCGGCTCCAGGCGTTCGTGGCGAGGATCGCGACCGCGCTCGGTGGCGAGGTCGTGGTCATCACGTCGGACGGCACCACGACCGTGGCGTTCGGCAAGCGCCCGACCGGCAACATCGCCACGTACGAGGCACCGATCGAGGTCGATGGTCGCGTCATCGGCGCCGTGCAGGCCACGTTACCGGCCGCGCAGACGGTCCGCGGGTTCCTACCGCTGTTCAACGTCATGCTCATCGGGGCGGGGCTGCTCAGCCTCGTCGGGATCGTGCTCGCCTCGACGGCCATCGCCGACCGGCTCACCCGGCCGTTGCGGGACGTGGCTGCCGCCGCGCGTCGCCTGGAACGCGGCGAGACCACGGCCCGGGCCGCGGGCGGCGACGATCGCGAATCCGCCGACCTCGCCGACGCGTTCAACACCATGGCCGATCGCCTCGAGCGGTCCGAGACCCTCCGCCGGCGCGCGGCCAGCGACATCGCCCACGATCTTGCCACGCCTGCCACGGTCCTGGAGTCGCAGCTCCAGGCGATGATCGACGGCGTCGTGCCGACCGACCGGGCGAACCTGGAGGCCGCCCGTTCCGCCGCGGTGGCGCTGAGCGGCCTCGTGTCCGGCCTGGACGAACTGGCCACGGCCGAGGCGGCTCCCCTGCACGTGCGCCCTGGAGCCGTGGACGTGGCCGCCGCGGCCGCCGACGCCGCGAGCGCACTGGAAGCGCGGGCCCGGGACCGGGATGTGCGCCTGCGCCTGGACGTAGCGGAAGGTCTGGTGGCCTGGGCCGATGCGACCCATGTCGCGCGAGCGCTACAGAACGTGACGTCCAACGCCATCGACCACAGCTCGCCCGGTTCGGAGGTCGTCGTGAGCGGCGACCGCGGCGTAACGACCCCGGCCTCGATCGTCATCGACATCACAGACCACGGTCCGGGCATCGCCGAAACGGACGTCCCCCACGTCTTCGAACGATTCTATCGGGCGGACCGAGCCCGTGTCGATGCGGCGTCGGGCGGGCGACCCGGCGGGCGCAGCGCGGGCCATGGCCTGGGCCTGACGATCGCGCGGGAGCTGCTCATCGCCAACGGCGGCGGGATCGCGGTCCTGCGCACCGGTCCGGACGGGACGACGTTCCGACTCACCCTGCCCGCCGCCGGTCCAGCCCGCTAGCTCGGCTCCTTCGTCTCCGGCTCGAGGCTGACCGGCGGTTCCGGCTCCGCGATCTCGGGGAGTAACGGCGTCCCGGTGATCAGCCGCGTCCCCCGGCCGTGGGTCAGGAAGCTGAACGCCCAGCGCGTCACGACCACGATCCGGTTGGCGAAGCCGATGAGATACGCGATGTGGATGCCCACCCAGGATCATCCGCTCCTGATCCATCGGCGCTGATGGTAGCGAGCCCGCGTGTGCGTCGCGCTTGTCAGTCGCGCTTGCGGGTGCCCTTTTGCGCGGGTTCCGCGCGACCAGCGCGACCGGCCGCGACGACCTTGCGCGGCCGCACGGGCACCGCTGTCGACTCCTTGCCAGGACCGACCGCCACGGACGTGCGGCCCGGCTCGGCGACCGGGTCGACCTTCTGCTTCGACGTCGGCTCGGGACGCGTTCGGCCGGGTCCGACCGCTACGGGCGGGCGAGCGGTGGCCGCCGCTATCACCGGCTGGCCGAGCGGGTAGGCGGCATCGCCGTCGTCATCGGGTCCCAGGGACACCATTTCGTCGCCGTCTACGATCTGCAGTGCGCCGGTGATCGCCTCGCGGTCCATCGCACACCGATAACAGCGCGAACTGCGGACCTCGTTCGCTGACCGGCACTGATCGCAGATCCAGAGCAGATCCGATCCGCCCGCGGCGTAGCGTCGAGTCCGAGGCTGCACGACGAATCGATAGAGCAGCCACGCCGCCGTCGGGCCGGCCAGGAAGATGATGGCCAGGATCGCCGGCGGCATCAGGGCGAGACTCCGCTGCAGATTGTCGATGGCGTCGGTCGGTTCGATCGGCATGTCGCTTGCCGTCCTACTGTGGCCGCAGGACGCCGGTGGCGTCCCACGCGCGATAGCCTACTCCGAGGTCACCGGTGCGTGGGGTCAACGATCACGCTCGGCGGCGTTGGTGAGGGCCGCCTGGGCCGCGGCCAGGCGTGCGACCGGGACGCGGAACGGTGAGCACGACACGTAGTCCAGGCCCAGGGCCTCGCACTTGAAGATCGACGCGGGATCCCCACCGTGCTCGCCGCAGATGCCGAGCTCGAGGTCGGGGCGCGTGGCGCGACCCTTGTCGACGGCGATCTTCATCAGGCCCGCCACGGCGTCGTCCAGGGTCTGGAACGGGTTGAGCGGCAGGATCCCTTCCTCGACATACTTGAGCAGGAAGCCGCCCTCGGCGTCGTCTCGGCTGTAGCCGAACGTCATCTGGGTGAGGTCGTTGGTGCCGAAGCTGAAGAACGCGGCGTCCTTGGCGATCTCGTCGGCGGTCAGGGCGCCACGGGGCACCTCGATCATGGTCCCGAACTTGTAGTCGACCTGGACACCGGCGCCGGCGGCCTCCTCGACGGCCTTGGCCTCCGCCTCGAGCAGCTGCTTGGTCCGCTTGAGCTCGTTGGCGTGGCCGACGAGCGGGATCATGATCTTGGCGATCGGGTTCCCGCCGGCCTTCTTGACCGCGATCTGGGCGTTCAGGATGGCCCGCGTCTGGATCTTCACGAAGTCGGGGATCATGATCCCCAGCCGGCAACCGCGCAGGCCGAGCATCGGGTTCTGCTCGTGCATCGACTTGATCGTCGCGAGCAGCTCCTTGTCCTCCTCCGACGCGCCACCGGTCATCTCGGCCCGGGTGACCTTGACCAGCTGCTCCTCCAGGTTCGGGAGGAACTCGTGGAGCGGCGGGTCGATGAGCCGGACGACGACGGGCAGGCCGTCCATCGCCTTGAAGATGCCCTCGAAGTCGCCCTGCTGGAGGACCTCGAGCTGGCCCATCGCGGTATCGAAGGTCGTGACCGCTTCCTGCTCGTCGGCGGTCAGCGTGGCGCCGGCCTCGAGCTTGGCCTTGGCCCGGGTGGCCTGGTTGGCGACGAGGATGGCGCCGCGGACGATCTCCAGGCGCTCGCCCTCGCGGAACATGTGCTCGGTCCGACACAGGCCGATGCCCTGCGCGCCGTAGCGACGGGCCTGCTCAGCCTCTTCGGGCTTGTCGGCGTTGGTCCACACGCCCATCCGGCGGATCTCGTCGGCGTAGGCGAGGACCTTCTGGAGGTCGACCTGGTCCTCGTAGCGGGCGCTCACGGTCGGCAGCGCGCCGGCGTAGACCTGGCCGGTCGAGCCGTCCAGGCTGATCCAGTCGCCCTCGGCGAAGCTCTCGCCCGAGTCGGTGCTCCGGGCGGTCTTGGTCCCGTAATCGACGACGAGTTCCGCGCAGCCGGCGACGCACGGCTTGCCGATCTGGCGGGCGACGACGGCGGCGTGGCTCGTGGCCCCACCGCGGGCGGTCAGGATGCCCTCCGCCACGGCCATCCCGTGGAAGTCGTCGGGCGAGGTCTCGACCCGGACGAGGACGACCTTGTCGCCGTTGGCGACCCACTCGACCGCGGCGTCGGCGCTGAACACGGCCCGACCCACGGCGGCGCCGGGGCTGGCGTTGAGGCCCTTGGCGATATGCGGCGCGGCCTTGAGGGCCTCCTGGTCGAACTGGTCGCGCAGGAGCTGGTCGACCTGGGTCGGCTCGATGCGGTTGATCGCCTCTTCCTTGGTGATCATGCCCTCGTCGACCATGTCGGCCGCGATCTTCACGGCCGCGGCTGCGGTGCGCTTCGCCGAGCGGGTCTGGAGCATGTACAGGCGGCCGCGCTCGACCGTGAACTCCAGGTCCTGGACGTCGCGATAGTGCTGCTCGAGCTGCTGGCCGATGCGCACGAACTCGTCGTAGACGGCCGGCCAGCGGTCGCGCATCTCGGCGATCTCGATCGGGGTGCGCACGCCGGCAACGACGTCCTCGCCCTGGGCGTTGGGCAGGAACTCGCCCTGGAGCTCCTTGCGGCCATCGATCGTGTTGCGGGTGAAGGCCACGCCCGTGCCCGAGTCGTCGCCCATGTTCCCGTAGACCATGGTCACGACATTGACGGCCGTGCCCAGGTCGTCGGCGATGCGCTGGTTCTTGCGGTAGTCGCGGGCACGCTGGCCGAACCACGAGGCGAAGACCGCCTTGATGGCGAGGTCGAGCTGCTCGAACGGGTCCTCGGGGAAGTCGCGGCCGGTCTGCTCGCGGACGATGGCCTGGTAACGGCTGACGACTTCCTGGAGGGCCGCGACGTCGAGGTCGGTATCGGACTTGGCGCCGCGCGCCTCCTTGATCTCGTCGAGGACGTCATCGAAGCGGTTGTACTCGGCATGGGTCCCATCGGCGCCGGTCTCGATGCGCGGCGCGACGTCCATGACGATCCGGCCGAACATCGCGATGAACCGGCGGTAGGCATCCCAGGCGAAGCGCTCGTTGCCGGTCAGGGCGATGAGGCCCTGCACGGTCGCGGCGTTGAGGCCCAGGTTGAGGACCGTGTCCATCATGCCCGGCATGCTGAACTTGGCGCCCGAGCGGACGCTGACCAGGAGCGGGTTGGCCGCCTCGCCGAAGCCCTTGCCGGTTCCCCGCTCGACCTCGCGCACGGCGCCCAGGACGTCGTCCCAGAGACCGGCCGGGAGCTGCTCGCCGGCCGCGAAGTAGTCGTTGCAGGCCTCGGTCGTGATCGTGAATCCGGGAGGCGTCGGGAGCCCGGCCTTGGTCATCTCCGCGAGGCCCGCGCCCTTGCCGCCGAGCAGGTCGCGCATCGAGGAATCACCCTCGGCCGTGCCCGCGCCCCAGGCGTAGATGTAGCGCTTGGTGGCCGCGTGCGGACGGTCGGCGACGGGGCTGGTGACGGTGGCCATGGGACGGTGTCCTCCAGGGGGCGTGGCTGGCGGACAGGCGTCTGGGAGTTTCGGGACGCGGTCCGCGTCGGGGTCATTCGACTGCAGCGTCGATTGTACCGTCGCGGGCCGCGGACGCTGTGTACGGGACGGTGGCATGGAGCCCGTCCCGCATCGCACGGCGGCTTGTCGTCAGGTGCCGGCCGCGGCGTGCTCCACGTGGCTCGCCCAGGTGGCGATCTCAGCCCGGCGCGACGCTCCGAGCTTGGCCAGGATGTGCTCGATGTGGGACGAGGCGGTCTTTGGCGCGATCCCGAGCTGCTCGGCGATCTCGGCGTTGGTCAGTCCAGCGCCGACGAGGCGAGCGACCTCGAACTCGCGGGTCGTGAGGGGGTGCCAGGGCTCGGCATCGACGACGCGACCACGACCATGCCGGACGATGTCCTCTGCCCGCGCTTGCAAGGCGGGGCTGTCCAGCGTTGCCGCCATGCCCAGGACCTGGCCGGCCAGTGAGACGGCGGAGGCAAAGCGGTTCGTGCGCAGGAAGGCCGTCGCGAGGTCCAGGCGCGCCCAACTCGCCTCCCATACCCGGCCCACCGCGTCCCAGCCTTCGACGGCCGCCGCCAACTCCCGACGGGCGATGCCGGTCGAGCCGGAGGCCAGCGCCACGAGCCCCTCAGCATGGGCGAGCGCCGCGCGCCCCAGGGCCGGCGTGGGCTCGAGGTAGGCGGCGGCCGCTCGGAACCAGCGCTCTGCGTCCTCGACGCGACCCGCCTGCTGGTACGCCCGCACCCCGGTCACCAGGAAGGGGATGAAGAGCGCTCGTTCGCCGACCGCTTCGGCCAGCGCGCGCGCAGCTTCGACCTCGACGATGGCCTTGACGTGGTCGCCGGCCAGCAGGGCTGTCTCGGCCAGGCCCCAGCGTGGCGGCAGCCGAAACTCGATCATCTCGCTGCGGTCGCCAAAGGCGAGCGCTGCGTTCAGATCCGCCGTTGCCCCCTCCCGGTCGCCACGCCCGAGCGCTACGAAGCCGAGCGCGCAACGGGCCATCGCGGGCGCGCGCGAACAGCCCGGGTCGGCGATCGCCTGGCGACCGGCGATGAGCGCCTCGTCCCAGCGCCCGGCCGCCCAGTGCACCTCGGCGACAAGGGCGGCCATGACGTGGGCGCAGTGCGACTGCTGGATCGAATCGGCGTAGGCCAGGCCCTCGCCGAGGGCCACGGCTGCCGTGGCGTAGTCCATGACCCGAGCGGCCAGCACGGCCGTGTCCCGGAACGCCGTGACACCCGTCTCCTGGCTATCCTTCGCTCGGGCCTCGGCGGCGAAACGGAGCATGGCGTCCAGGCCGTGGCGCACGTCGCCGCCGATGACCGAGGCCATCGCCCCGCGGATCCTGCCATCGAGCTCCAGCCAGGCATCGTCCGTCCCGTGCACGGCGTCCAGGAGCGCGGACAACCGGCGTGCCGCCTCGTCCAGATCGTTCGCGTCGACCGCCAGGACGAGGTCGTCGAAGTGCAGCCAGCGCAGGCGCTGGTCGCGCGCAGGCCCCGCAGGCAGTGCCAGAAGCTCCGCACGAGCCTCCTCCATGATGGCGCGCCGCTCCTGTAGCGGCCGGCCCTCTCGGCGCCAGTACGTCTGCACGGCACCGAGCATGGATGCAGCAAGATCCGGTCGCCCGGCCTCCAGGTACGCGGCGCGCGCCTGCATGAGGGCCTGCTCCGCGACCGCGTTGCGCTCGATCGCGCCAGCCTCGTCGGAGAATCGTTCCAACAGCTCGGCGCGCTCCATGGCCGGTAGCTCGCCGGGCATCTGGTCCACGGCGCGGGCGTAGAGCTCGAAGGCTTCGCGGTGAGCCGACACGCGCACCGCCGCGGCCGCTCCGGACAGGGCGGCACGGTAGGCCTCCGCATGCATCCCGGCTGCCGCGAAGTGGACCGAGGTGTGGACGTCGGTCGTGCCCTCCAGGCGCGTCCCGAACTCGGCGGCGCGTGCGTGATAGCGCCGACGGTCGCGCTCCGACGTGCTCCGGTACAGCGCCTCGCGCAGCAGCTGGTGTCGGAAGTCGTGGAAGCCGACGTCGGGCACGCCATACGGGTACAGCACGGCGTGATCGACCAGTTCCTCGAGCGGCGCGTCGAGCGCAGACACTGGCACATCGAGGATGCCGGCCAGGACATCGGGCACGAAGCAGCGACCGAGGACGGCCGCGGCCTGACCGGTGCGCCGTGCTTCGGGGCTCATACGCGCAACCCGCTCGAGGATGGCGTCCTCGATGGTGTCCGGGATGTCTACAGCGTGGATCGACCCGACATCGACGGACCCACGGGCGCGGGTCGCCGCGATGAGCTCTTCGACGTGGAGTGGCACGCCGTCGCTCCGGCGCTGGATGGCGGCCACGACATCGCGCGCAGCCGGCAGTCCAGTGCCCAGCAGCAGCGTGGTCATCGTGGCCGTCTCCGCGACGGTCAGGCGCTCGAGTCGCACTTCTTCGGCCAGCCGCTGGGTGAGCAACCGCGAACGCCAGGCCCGCAGCGGACCAAGGGCCTGTGCCTCGTCGCGCCGATAGACGCCCACCAGTAACAACGGATGACGGTCGGCAAGACGGGCGAGCTCACCGATGAGCTCCAGACTCAGGTCGTCGGCCCATTGGAGATCTTCGAACACGAACAGCGTCGGGCCACCGATGACGGACCTGAGGAGGTCGACGACGTCGAGCACGAGCGTCCGGCTGTACGTCGCTCGCCCACCGTCCGTCGCGTCGCGCCAGTGCGCCGCGATCGCGTCACCCGTCGGGGCCAGGGCCGGCTGGTCGCGCATGGTTCGGGCGAACTCGAGCATGACGCCTGCCGGAACCCCCTCGTCCGCCGGGGCGAGGTCGCCCTTGACCACGGTGAAGCCCTGGGCACGGGCGCGCCGCATGATGGCACCGACCAATCGCGACTTGCCGATCCCGGCTTCCCCCGCGAGGAGCACGGTCGAGCCGTGGCCGGCCGCCGCGTCGGCGAGGCGCGCTTCGGCAAGCTCCAGGTGGCCGTCCCGTCCGACGAGGATGGGACTCTGCACGGTGCCGATCCTGCCCATGCCGTGAAGTCTAGGGCGTGATCATCGCGGCGCATCGGTCGAATGACCGATGACGGCCCGGTCCCGCGGACCGAGGGTGTCGTCACCGAGTCGACCGCCGGTCGACCGACAGATAGAGGTGATTCCCGATGGCGACATTCATGGACGTCCACGACGGGTTCTTCGGGGTCACGGGCGAGCAGCTCGCCGAGGCCCACCGGCGCGACGTCGATATCCAGAACGAGGAGGGCGTCGTCTACGAGCATGCGTGGCTCGATCCCGAGTCCGGCAAGGTGTTCTGCCTGGCCACGGGCCCGTCACGTGAGGCCGTGATGCGCATCCACGAGCGGGCTGGTCATCCGACGCCCGAGGTCTACGAGATCGCGTCGGAGGTGGCGTGATGCGACGGCGGATGGCGCTCCTGGTCGTGAGCGCTGGCGCGCTCACGGTCATGGCCCTGGGCATGGCGCTCGGTGCGAGCGCGAAGGCCGACGTCGTGACCGCGGTCCACCGTGCGACCGCACGCTTCGAGTCCATCCAGCAGGCAGAGAAGGCGGGCTACGTCCCGTTCTACGTCTGCGCCGAGCAGCCCGGTGTCGGCACGATGGGCCAGCACTACGTCAACTTCGACCTCGTCGGCGATCCGGCGATCGATCCGCTCAAGCCGGAGGCCCTGGTCTACGAACCGCGGGCGGACGGCGGGTATCGCCTCGTGGCCCTGGAGTGGGTCCGGGTCGGTCCCGAGGTTGCCGACGGTCCGTCCGTCCTCGGTCAGCCGCTGCTCTATCGCACGGCGCCCAATCGCTACGGCATCGAGCCCGGGTTCTATGAGCGCCACTTCTGGCTGTACCGAACCAACCCGGATGGCGCGTTCGATGACTGGAATCCGACCGTGTCGTGCCGAGGTGCCGGCGACAACGGCGGCTGATCATCCCTGGGGGCGTCGCCTCCCACACGTCCCCGCAACCCGAGACCGGGCGTGATCGCCGACACGGCGTACGCCCGGTCTCGGTGCGCTCCTGTCGGCCCGTTCCGGCTACCATCAGGTGGCCACCTCCGCCGTGCCAGGGACTTCATGACCGACCTTGCCGATGACCCGATCGACGACGCACCACGCCTGATCGCGACCGACGACGAGCGGTACAACGCATCGCTCACCCGGCGCGAGGATCAACACGAGAGCCTGGCCTACTTCTGGGTGAAGTTCGACGGCGATCCGACCCCGTTCGAACCCGGCCAGTACATGACCATCGGCGTCTTCGTCGACGGCAAGATCGTGCAGCGGCCGTACTCGGTCGCCTCCGCGCCGCGAGATGCGGCGGCGACCGGCTACGAGCTGTACCTGCGCAAGGTAGGCGGCGGCACGTTCACCCCGACGCTGTGGGACCTGCCGGTCGGCCATCGGCTGCGGATGATCGGCCCCAAGGGCAAGTTCCTGCTCGAGCCCGATGACGACCGGACCCACCTGTTCGTCTCGACCGGCACCGGCCTCGCTCCGTTCATCTCGATGATCCGCGAGACCAAGGCCCAGGGGCAGCCGCGCCGGACCGTGATACTCCATGGCGCTTCCTACGTGGACGAGCTCGGCTACCGAGACGAGCTCGAGGGTCTATCGGCGAGTGGCGCCTACCCGGTCACCTACGTCCCGACCATCAGTCGAGCCTCGGATGCCCGTAACGCCGGCTGGACCGGTCGCTTCGGCCGCGTCGAACACGTGGTGTCGTCCGTGTGCCAGGACCTCGGCCTGGAGCCGGATCAGACGGTCGTCTACATCTGCGGGAATCCCGAGATGATCGTCAACACCGAGACCGTCCTCATGGACCTCGATTTCCCGGAGTTCCACGTCAAGAAGGAGCTCTACTGGCCCAAGGGCAAGGAGCCCGCCTCCGAGGCCGGCTGACCGCTCCCACCGTGGGGACCCGGAGGTGACGTGACTTCCGGCCCATCGGAAAGGGGCCGCCTGTCGCATGGGAGGGCGGGTGCGCCGGGCTAGCATCGGGTCACGGCCAGATCGGTCGACCGCAGCCACGGACGGCGCATGCACCCTATCGTCACGACCACCCAGCTGTCGCCCAATGTCACGCGCCTCGTCCTCGAGGCGCCCCGGATCGCCGAGATCCGTCGGCCCGGACAGTTCGTCATCGTCCGGGCGCGCGAGGGCGCCGAGCGCATCCCCCTGACCATCGCCGATGCCGACCCGGCCGCCGGGACGATCAGCCTCATCATCCAGGCGATCGGCGCGAGCACGATGGATCTGGTGGCGCTCCAGCCCGGGGACGAGATCCGGGACGTCGCCGGGCCACTCGGACGGCCCACCGACCTCATCGATCACGGCCACGCGGTCTGCGTCGGCGGAGGCGTCGGGACCGCGGTCGTCTACCCGATCGCCCAGGAACTCCATCGGCGCGGCGTCACGGTGACGAGCGTCATCGGCGGTCGTTCACGAGAGTGGGTCATCCTCGAGGACGAACTGCGAACGGCCGGCGATGTCGTGGTCTGCACGGACGATGGCAGCTACGGCCGACATGGCTTCGTGACCGAGGCCCTGGCCGAGCTGTGCGCCGCCGGTGGCATCGACGAGGTCTTTGCCGTCGGGCCGGTACCGATGATGCGCGCGGTCTCTGAGCTGACCCGCCCGTTCGGGATCCGGACCACGGTCTCCCTGAACGCGATCATGGTCGACGGTACGGGCATGTGCGGCGGCTGCCGGGTGGCCGTCGGCGGCACCACGCGCTATGCCTGCGTCGACGGTCCGGAGTTCGACGGCCACACGGTCGACTTCGGCATCCTGTCCGATCGACTGACGACCTATCGAAGCTTCGAGCAGGAGGTCCTCGCCAGACGCGAGGCTTGCCGCCTGCCAGGCCTCGAGCGCCAGGCCGGATCGCCGGTCGTCGCCGGCGCGAGCGCGCCGAGCGCGGCACCGACCGGAGCAGCGCGATGACCGAGCCACAGGTCCCCCTCACCGCCAAGGACCGGATGGCCATGGAGCGGGTGGCCATGCCCGAACAGGACCCGACCCAGCGAGCGACGAACTTCCGCGAGGTCAACCTGGGCCTCACCCAACAGATCGCCATGCTCGAAGCCGAGCGCTGCCTCCAGTGCCCCAAGCCGTATTGCGTCGGCGGCTGCCCGGTGAGCGTCAATATCCCGCGCTTCCTGAAGCTCCTGCGCGAGGGTGACCTGCCCGGCGCGGCCGACTCCCTCCTTGACGACAACGCCCTGCCCTGCGTGACCGGTCGGGTCTGCCCGCAGGAGCACCAGTGCGAGGGCGTCTGCCTTCGTGCGAAGAAGGGTGAGTCGGTGGCGATCGGGCACCTGGAGCGCTTCGTCGCCGACTGGGCGATGGCTCACCCGAATGAGCTCATCCACGCGACGCCGGAGCCCAGCGGGAGATCGGTGGCCATCGTCGGCTCCGGGCCGGCCGGACTGACGGCCGCCGGTGAGCTGGTCAAGCTCGGCCACGACGTCACCATCTTCGAGGCGTTCCACGCCGCCGGTGGGGTCCTCGTGTACGGGATCCCCGAGTTCCGACTCCCCAAGGACATCGTCGCGGCGGAAGTCGAGCGGCTGATCTCGGCGGGCGTGAAGATCGTCCCCAACTCGATCATCGGCAAGACTTGGACCCTGCCCGAGCTGCGCGAGCAGTTCGACGCCGTCTTCCTCGCCGTCGGCGCGGGCCTGCCGGTCTTCATGGATGTCCCAGGCGAGAACCTCAAAGGCGTCTACTCCGCGAATGAGTACCTGACCCGGGTGAACCTGATGGGCGCCTGGAACCCGGACTCCGAGACCCCGGTACTGCACGGGCAGCGCGTCGTCGTGGTCGGCGGCGGCAACGTGGCCATGGACTCCGTACGCACGGCCCGCCGCCTGGGCGCGGAGGAGGCCGTGATCGTCTACCGCCGCGGCCGCGCCGAACTCCCGGCCCGGGCTGAGGAGGCCCACCACGCCGAGGCCGAGGGGATCAGGTTCGATCTCCAGGTCGCACCGATCGAGGTCCTGGCCGACGACGCCGGCTGGGTGCGCGCGCTGCGCTGCGTTCGGATGGAGCTGGGTGAGCCGGATGCCTCCGGGCGCGCCAGGCCGGTCGAGGTCCCAGGCTCGGAGTTCGAGATCCCGTGCGAGATGGTCGTGGTCGCGATCGGCACACGCTCCAACCCGCTCCTGACCTCCACCGCGCCCGAGCTCAAGGTCAGCGCGACCGGCTACATCGAGACGGACGCCACCGGCATGACGAGCATGGATGGCGTCTTCGCCGGCGGCGACATCGTCCGTGGCGCGGCGACGGTCATCCTGGCCATGGGCGACGGCAAGCGTGCCGCGGCCGCCATCGACGGCTGGCTGCGCGTCCCGACGGCGGCCGAGCCGGCCTGACGGTTCCTGCCGCGCCACGTGGCGCGCGCGAACGCCCGGCGCCCGGCCTGGTCTCGGGCGTCCACGCTTACGCACTGGCATACAGAGCCAGGGCTGCTACTACGCGCCGGAGCGGGGTCCCTGCGAGCCCGGATCCTGGCATGCAGAGCCGGGACTGCTACCAAGCACCTACTCGGAGCGAATCGGCCACGTTCCGGTCGTCGATCACCGCCTACCAGGGCTGGGGCTGCTGTCTGCCAGAAAATCGGCCCGCGCCCGCGCCCCCGCCCGCCGCGCCCGCCCCGCAGACCGGCTAGCCGTTGCGGGCCGCGTCCAGCCGGTCCAGGATCAGGCGCGTCACGCCTTCGACGGGCAC
>JBPPMZ010000041.1:0-2679 GCA_051306295.1 Candidatus Limnocylindrales bacterium | reverse complement strand
GGAGGGAGGGTCACGAGGGCATTGTGGCACGGGACCGGGCGATGGCCGTCCCGGCGGTCCGGGTCGGACGGCCCGTGCGCTCGCGCCGGTCCGTCGCGCATCATGGGTCCATGCCCCCGGATCCTGTGTTTGACGCGCCCACCTCCGGGCCTGCGTCCGCCGTCGGTCCGGTCGACCCGTGGGCGTCCTCGGCGGACGACGTCGTGGCGGCGCTGGCCGTGGACCCGGCGATCGGGCTCTCGACAGCGGAGGTCCAGCGTCGGGCCGCCGAGTCCGGGCCGAACGCCCTCGAGCCCGAGCGCCACGAATCGGTCCTGGGGATGATCCGGGAGGCCGCCACGGAACCCTTCGTCCTGCTGCTCTTCGCGGCTGGCGTCGGGGCCATCCTGCTTGGCGAGGTGCGCGACGGCGTGTTCGTGCTGATCGGCCTGCTGCCGATCGTGGGCGCCGACGTGGTCACGGAGTTCCGCGGGGAACGGGCGCTGGAGGCGCTGCGTGCTGCGGCCGCTCCGACCGCCCGTGTCCGACGGGACGGCGTGGTCGCCGAGGTCCCGGCCGCAGACGTGGTCCCCGGCGACATCCTGCTCGTGCGGACCGGTGATGTCGTGCCCGCGGACCTGCGGTTGACCGTCGCCGAGCGGCTGCTCCTGGACCGCAGCGCCCTCACCGGGGAGTCCGTGCCGGGATCCGGGTCCGTCGTGCCGGACGCCGCGGGCACGTCGCTCGTTGCTCGCCACGCCATGGCGTTCGCGGGCACGGGGGTGGTCGGAGGTCGCGGCGAGGGGGTCGTCACGGCCATCGGCGCGGCCACGGAGGTCGGGCGGATCGCGGCCGGGCTGGCCGGCAGCCGCGGGACCCGGCATCGCTCCCCACTCCAGGCCGAGCTCGATCGCCTGGTCAGGATCCTCCTCGTCGTGGCCATCGGGCTCATCGCCATCGTGACGGGGCTCGGGTTCCTGCGCGGCCAGCCGGCCGGCGCCAACATCCTGGCCGGCATCTCGGCAGCCATCGCGGCCATCCCCGAGGAGCCGCCGATCCTGTTGGCGGTCATCCTGGGTCTCGGCGCGTATCGGCTGCTCAAGCGCGGCGTGCTCGTCCGGCGACTGAACGCCGAGGAGACCCTCGGTGCGGTCGACCTCATCGTCACCGACAAGACCGGGACGCTGACGCGCAACCACCTGGAGGTCTCGTCCGTCCGGACGCTGGCCGGCCCGACCCAGGCCCTGCCCGAACGCCTGATCATCCTGGGCCATGCCGTGCGAGCTGAGGAGGATGCCTGGGCGCAGGCCAGTGGCGTCACACCGGGGTCGTTCACGCGGGCCTTGCTGGAGGCGCTGGCCAAGGGCCGAGCCCCGGTCACCCTGGACGCTGCAGAGCTCGTCGAGGCCGAGCCCGTCGATGACGCCCGCCGCTACGCGAGGACCGTCGCCCGGGAGCCCGATGGCACCGTCCTGACCAGGATCCTGGGTGCCCCCGAGGCCGTGCTGTCGGTCGCGTCGCCGACCACGACCCGTGAAGCCCACGACCGATGGCTGGATCTCCTGGAGGCGGCGGCGAGCTCTGGTGAGCGACTGGTCGGGCTGGCCCTGGCCCGTGGCGACGCTCCGCCGACCATGACCGCGCTCATCGGGTTCGCCGACCCGATACGCGACGGGATCGGGGCCGCGTTCGCGACCGCGGCAGAGGCCGGCATCGCGACGATCGTGGTGACCGGTGACCACCCGACGACCGCCGCGGCCATCGCGCGCCGGGCGGGCATCCACGCAGGCCGGGACGGCGATGGCGATGCGACCGTGGTCCTGGGCGAGGAACTGGCGGCCCTGTCCGACGACGACGTGCGCCGTCGCATCCCGGACCTGCGGGTCATCGCCCGTTCAACGCCGGACGGCAAGGAACGATTGGTGCGCCTGGCCCGTGAGGCCGGCCGGACGGTGGCCGTCACGGGCGACGGCGTCAACGACGCCCCGGCCTTGCAACGCGCGGATGTCGCGGTCGCGATGGGTTCCGGCACGGCCGTTGCCAAGGGCGCCTCTGACCTGGTCCTGGGCGACGACTCGTTCGCGACCCTGATGTTCGGCCTGGCGGAGGGGCGTCGGATCGTCGATAACGTCCAGAAGGGCCTCGTCTTCCTCGTCTCGACCCACGTCGCGCTGCTCGGGTTCATCCTCATCGCCACGCTCGCCGGGTTCGGGCAGCCGCTGCTGCCGCTCCAGATCCTGTGGCTGGAGCTGTTCATCGACTTGTCGACATCGATCGCGTTCGAGCGCGAGGCCCCCGAGCCCGACTTGATGCGCCGTCCGCCCCGCCAGCGCGGCGTACCGCTCCTCGACAACGGCCTGCTGGCCCGGATCGTCGGGGCCGGCGGGTTCAGCGCAGTGGCGGCCCTGGGCATCATGCTGGCCGCGCCGGGCGGCCCGGAGCACGCCCGCTGGTTCGCGTATACGGCCCTCGTGTGCGGCCAGGTGCTGCGCGCGTACGCGAACCGCTCGCTCATCACGCCGATCCACCGACTGCCACGGAACGGGCTGCTGTTGGCGGCCGTCGTGCTGGTCATCGCGATCCAGGTGGCCATCCCGTTCGTGCCTCCGCTTGCCGAGGCGTTCCACGCCGTCCCGCTCAGCGCACTCGACTGGCTGGTCGTCGCGGTCATCGCCCAGGTGCCAGCTCTCGTGGCGGAGA
>JBPPMZ010000040.1:0-18664 GCA_051306295.1 Candidatus Limnocylindrales bacterium | reverse complement strand
GGGCACTCCCCGTCGAACGCCACGGACCGGATGACGTCGAAGTCGGCCGTCTTGATGGCCGCGTCGAGGGCGGTGAGGATATCCGCCGGCAGCTGGCCCAGCTCGGCAGCGGCGGGGGCGGTCTGGTGCACCTTGCCGTCACGCTCGATGACGGTCGTGCCGCCGCACGGGCCGTCCAGGCACTCTCCGCCACGGGTCGTGACGGTCACGAGCGGACCGGACGCGACCGGGATGGCCGGCACCGACGAGCACGCAACGAGGGCGACCGACAAGACCGCGAGCAGGACGGTGGCCAGGAGGCCGCGAGTGGGGTTCAGCATGGCCGCCCGACGAAACCCGACGGCGCGCGGTTCCCGGGCCCTCCCGCCACCTATCATCGCGCCATGCCCGTCCTGCGCAGCCGGCTCGACCCCGCCGCTGAAGCGACGCGCGCCGATCACGACGCGATGGCCGCCCTGGTCGATGACCTGCGCCGCCGCCAGGCACAGATCGCGGGCCGAGGCGCCGCCGGCGACGACCGATCGATCGCGCGCCACCGTGAGCGTGGCAAGCTCCCGGTCCGTGAGCGCATCGACCGGCTCATCGACCCCGGCAGCGCCTTCCTGGAGCTGAGCCCGCTGGCGGCAACCGGCCTGTACGACGACGATGCTCCGGGGGCCGGGATCGTGACTGGGATCGGCCGGGTGGAGGGCACGACCTGCGTCGTCGTCGCCAACGACGCCACCGTCAAGGGCGGCACCTACTACCCGATGACGGTCAAGAAGCACCTCCGCGCCCAGGAGATCGCGCTGGAGAATCACCTGCCGTGCCTCTATCTCGTGGACAGCGGCGGTGCGTTCCTCCCGCTCCAGGCGGATGTCTTCCCCGACCGCGACCACTTCGGTCGGATCTTCTACAACCAGGCCCGCATGTCCGCGGCCGGGATCCCGCAGGTGGCGCTGGTCATGGGCTCGTGCACGGCCGGCGGCGCGTACGTCCCGGCGATGAGCGACGAGACGGTCATCGTCAAGGGCACGGGCACGATCTTCCTTGGCGGTCCGCCGCTCGTGAAGGCCGCGACCGGCGAGGACGTCACCGCGGAGGACCTGGGCGGGTCGGCGGTCCATACCCGCCGCTCCGGGGTCGCGGACCACGAGGCGCTCGATGACGAGCACGCGCTCGCGCTCGGTCGATCGATCGTCGCCAACCTCAACCGCCGCCCGCCGCCGCCGCCCTGGGACCGACGGGTGCCGGAGCCACCGGCGGTGGACGCCGCCGGTCCCGCCGGCCTGTACGCCGCCGTCTCGGCCGATCCGCGTCGCCCGATCCCGGTCCGCGAGATCATCGCGCGGCTCGTCGACGGATCGCGGTTCCACGACTTCAAGCCGCTCTACGGCGAGACGCTGGTGACGGGCTTCGCCCACATCGAGGGCTTCCCGGTCGCGATCCTGGCCAACGACGGCATCCTGTTCAGCCAGTCGGCGCTCAAGGGTGCGCACTTCATCGAGCTTGCCTGCCAGCGACGCATCCCCCTCGTCTTCCTCCAGAACATCACCGGGTTCATGGTCGGGCGCGAGTACGAGGAGGCGGGCATCGCCAAGGACGGGGCGAAGCTCGTGACTGCCGTGGCGTCGGCGGAGGTGCCCAAGTTCACAGTCCTCATCGGGGGGTCGTTCGGAGCGGGCAACTACGCGATGGCCGGGCGGGCGTACCAGCCGCGCTTCCTGTGGACGTGGCCGAACAGCCGGATCTCGGTCATGGGCGGCCCGCAGGCGGCACGCGTCCTGTCCACGGTCCGCGGCGGCTTCGCCGACGACGCAGAGCGCGACACCTTCGAGGCGCCGATCCTGGAAACCTACGAATCCGAAGGGTCGCCCTACTTCGCGACCGCACGCCTGTGGGACGACGGCGTCATCGACCCGCTGGACACGCGGCGGGTGCTTGCCCTGGGCCTGGATGCCGCCCTCCACGCGCCGATCCCCGAAACGAAGTTCGGCGTCTTTCGGATGTGACCACGGGAGGAAGCCATGCTCAAGTTCTGGAGCGAAACACCCGCGGCACGTGCCCGCGAGGTGGCCGCCGACCTGGCGACCTGGGCGTGGGTGGCCCTCTGGGCGGTGATCGGATCGAGGATCCATGACACCATCGCGGCCTTTGCGGCGGCGGGCCGCGTCCTCCAGGACGGGGGCACCAACATCCAGGGTGCCGGAGCGTCGCTCGGGGATGGCCTGGGCGGGATCCCGCTCGTCGGCGAGGGCATCGACGCCCTGACGACCGGCGCCTTCGCGACGGCCGGTGAGCCGTTCATCTACGTGGGCCGCGAGCTCGAGTCGCTGCTGATCCTCATCGCCAGGTTGCTGGCCCTGTTGGTGGTCGGTGTCATGCTGATCCCCTGGCTCAGCCGGTACCTCCCCTGGCGGGCGCGCCGGCTCGCGACCGTGCGGACCGCCCATCGCGCGATCCGGCTGGCCCCATCGGGTGTCTCCGGCCCGGAGATGCAGCGCGCCCTGGCGAGCCGCGCGATGTCGCGCCTGAGCTACGAGGAGTTGCTCGACCACACCTCGGACCCGTTCGGCGACTTCGCCGCCGGCCGCTTCGATCGACTGGCCAGGGCGGAGCTGGCGAGCGTCGGTCTGCGTTGAGTGGCGCGGTGCGCCGGCGATGGCGCCTTGCGCCGGACGCAGGTCGATGGGGGACCATGGCACGCGCCGACCTCAAGCCCGGCATTGCGGGATTCCATCGCTCGACCGTCATCCGGGACGTCGTCGTCCGCTAGCATGCGGCGATGCCGCAGGTCTCCCGGTTCTCGATCGCGCCCGTACGCAGCCTCGCCCTGGAGCACCCGACCGAGATCGACCTGACCGAGGTCGGCGTCGTCGAGGATCGGCGCTTCTTCCTCATCGACGACAGCGGCCGATTCATCGACCGCACGGTGATCGGCGAGCTCGTCCAGGTCGGCGCGCACACGGATCCCGCGGCCACGATGCTGCGCCTCACCCTTCCGGACGGGAGCGTGGTGGAGGACGAGGTCCGCCTGGGCGCCCCCGTGGAGGTCGCGATCCATGGCCGGACCGGCATCGGGCACATCGTCGAGGGGCCGTGGGCCGAGCCGCTGTCCGCGACCATCGGTCGGGGCCTCCAGGTCGTCAGGTGCGACCGACCGGGTGGCACGCGCCGCGGCAACGCCACGAGTCTCGTCTCGGACGGGTCGCTCGCCGAGCTGGCCCGCCAGGCCGAACAGCCGTCGGTGGACGCGCGCCGCTTCCGGATGCTCATCGAGGTCGCGGGCGCGGCAGCGCACGAGGAGGACACCTGGATCGGGCGGCGGATCGCGGTCGGCGATGCCATCCTGCGGGTCACGCTCCAGGACGCTCGCTGTGCCATCACGACCCAGGACCCGGATTCCGGCAAGCGCGACCTCGATACGCTCCGAACGCTGATCGCCTATCGCGGCCTGCGCGATGGCAAGTACGCCGACTTCGGCGTGCTGGCCGACGTCGTCCAGCCGGGCCGGGTGCGGCTCGGCGACGAGGTCACGGTCCTGGACGGGGCAGGCTGAACCGGCGCACGGCGACGACCCACAGCAACGACGCGAGCGCGACGGCCGGCACGACGCTGGTCGCGGCGGTCACCGCGGCCCGCAGGAATGGCCCTCCGAAGCGAGCGCTATCCCCGATGAACGAATCGAGGACGAACCCACCGATGACGAGCGACGTCACGGCCGCAACGGGGGCACCGACCGCGAAGGCCAGCCCGGAGATGGCCGCCCAGGCGCGCGAACCCAGCGTCGATGGCGTCAGCCCAGCCCCAAGCAGAGCGACGCCCGGGACCCCGATGGCCGCTGCGCCGAGCCCGGCCTCGATCGGCGCCGGCGCGACACTGGCGGCCAGCCAGGCGACCGGCGCATAGGCCAGAACGGCCAATAGCGCCCCGCGTCGAGCGGCCCGGATGGAGCGCAATCGCTCACCGGTCTCGTCGGGTCGCCAGTTGGGCGACCACGGATTGTCGGGTTCCATCGCCCGAGGGTAGCCAACCGCGCGACCTTCCGGGAGGGGTACGACCGGATGGTAGGCTTCGGCCCATGGACGTCCGCCGTGCGGTTCGGGTCGAGCGCTCCGGCCCCGGCGGCGTCGTCGCGCGGGTGAGTCTCGCTCGTCCGGAGGTCCACAACGCCTTCGACGCCTCGACCATCGCCGAGCTCAGAACAGCCTTCGCCGCGCTGTCCCGTGAGGTTCCCACCAACCTGCGGGCCGTGATCCTGGCCGGTGACGGCCCGTCGTTCTGCGCGGGTGCCGACGTCGCCTGGATGCGCGCGGCGATGTCATTGGACGTCGAGGGCAATGAGCAGGACGCGATGGCCATGGCCGACATGTTCGAGGCCATCGACACCTGCCCGGTCCCGGTCGTCGCCCGCGTCCACGGCGCGGCCCTGGGCGGTGGGATGGGCCTGTGCGCCGTAGCGGACCTCGTCATCGCGGAGAGCGGCACGAAGTTCGGGTTCACCGAGACGCGTCTCGGGATCCTGCCCGCGGTCATCGCCCCGTTCGTGGTGGCCAAGATCGGCGAGACGCATGCGCGGGCGCTATTCCCAGGCGGTCGGCGGTTCGATGCCGTACGGGCTCAGCGGATCGGACTGGTGCATGACGTCGTCGAAGGCGACGCCGCCCTTGATGCGGCCGTCGACGGCGCGCTCGCCGACATCCTTGCCTCCGGGCCGACGGCGACCCGCGCCGCCAAGGCGATCATCCGCGAGATCCGCGGGCTCGGCCACGGGTCGTCCAAGTGGCACACGGCGCGGGTCATCGCCCGCCAGCGCGTCAGCGCCGAAGCGCGCGAGGGCTTCGCCGCCTTCGATGAGAAGCGCCGGCCGGGTTGGTCCCCGGATCCCGACGACGCCGGTTGATCGAGCGCCTATCGCCGACCGTCCTGGGTCGCGACTTCCGCTCGCTCTGGGCGTCGTCGGTGGTCACGAACGTCGGCGACGGCGTCCTGCTGGCGGCGGCTCCGCTGCTGGTCACGACCATGACGCGCGAGCCGCTCGCGGTGGCCCTCGCCGTCTTCCTGCAGCAACTGCCCTGGGTCCTGCTGGGCGTCCCGGCCGGCGCCATCATCGACCGCGTCGATCGGCGGCGCCTGACCATCATCGTGAACCTCGTCCGAACGGCCGTCCTCGCCGTGCTGGCGGTCACCGTCGCGACCGGCACGGTCAACCTGCCGATCATCTTCGTCGCGACCTTCCTGATCGGGACCGCGGAGACCTTCGCCGACAACGCGGCCAGCGCGCTCGTCGCGACACGGGTGCCGCGCGAGCACCTGGGGATCGCCAATGCGCGGCTGTCGGGTTCGAGGATCCTGGCGAACAAGCTCGCCGGCCCGCCGATCGGGGCGTTGTTGTTCGGGATCGGGATGGCCATCCCGTTCGCGCTCGATGCGATCTGCGCGCTGGCGGGGGCCGTGTTCATCGCCCGGATGGCGCCCAAGCCGTGGGCGCGCCCGGACGGCCCACGTCAGCACATCCGTCACGAGATCACCGAGGGGTTCACCTGGCTGTGGCGCCACCCCCCGGTCAGAACCCTTGCGCTGACGATCTTCATCTTCAACGTGACGTTCTGGGCGCCGTTCTCGGTGTACGTGCTCCTGGCGACGGAGCGTCTTGGCCTCGATGCCTTCGGCTACGGGCTGTTGATCACGGTCGCCGCTGTCGGCGGACTCATCGGCTCGGTGTCGTATGGGGCTCTGGAGCGGCGGTTCGCCCTGGCCACGCTGATGCGCGTCGGCCTCCTACTCGAGACGACGACTCACCTGGTGCTCGCCATGACGACGTTGCCGCTCATCGCGGCCGGGATCATGCTCCTTTTCGGCATCCACGAAGTCGTGTGGGGGACCACCTCCACGACCGTGCGCCAACGGTTGATCCCGCCGTCGCTCATGGGCCGCGTGACGAGCGTGTACATGCTGGGCAACGTCGGCGGAGCGGCGATCGGGTCGCTCATCGGCGGCGTCATCGCCCAGCGCTTCGGCGTCACGGCGCCGTTCTGGTTCGGCTTCTTCGGGTCCGCGATCGTGCTGGCCCTGATCTGGCGGTCGCTGGCCGAGATCGCGCACGCGCCGGTCGCCGAGGACTGAGGGAGCGGCCGTCCCGCCGGGCGGTCCTTGCGTCGGACGAGACCTGGTCGGTCGGAGTTCGGTCGATGAGCGTCTCCGCCTGCGGGCCACCCGTCGAGCGGGCTGAGCACGAAGCCCCATCGGTCAACGTACGGCCCCTGGGGCGGGACGAGAGTCGAGCGGGCTGCACGCACGCTCGAACCGCCCGTATGCGACACTCGCGACACGATGACCGACGATCTGCGTCCGAGCGAGGTCGCCAGGCGGCTGGGCACGTCCACGCGGACCGTCCAGCGCTGGATCGAGCGCGGGGAGCTGCCGGCAACGCGTGTCGGCGGTCGATGGCGTGTCGCGTCTGACGCGTTTGACGCGTTACATCGCCCGCCGGCGTCGATCAACGTCATCTTCATCGCCAATCGCGGCGAGATCGTGACGCGCATCGCGCGCACCTGTTCCCGTCTCGGGATCGCCGCGATCGCCGCGATGGTGACCGGCCCGGACGCCCTGGACCTGCTCGATGCCGAAGCGGTCGTGGCGGCGGCGGTGGCCGGTGGCGCGGACGCCGTCCACCCAGGCTTCGGCTTCCTCGCGGAGAACGCGGCCTTCGCGGAACGGGTCGCGGCCAGCGACCTGCGCTGGATCGGTCCCCCGCCATCCGCGATCCGGGCGATGGGCGACAAAGCCGCGGCCCGCCGACTGGCCACGAGCCTGGGTGTCCCTGTCCCCACCGGCTACGACGATGCCGACCAGTCCGACGCGGCCCTGGCCGCGGCCGCCGAGCGGATCGGCGTCCCGTTCCTCATCAAGCCCGCGGCCGGGGGCGGCGGCAAGGGCATGCACACGGTCCGCGACATCGCGCGACTCCCGATGGACCTGGCCGCGGCTCGGCGCGAGGCTCTCGCCGCCTTCGGCGATGACCGGCTGATCCTGGAACGCCTCGTCGAAGGCGCCCGGCACGTCGAGATCCAGGTCCTGTTCGATGCCCACGGGCACGGCATCCACCTCGGCGAGCGCGACTGCTCCGTCCAGCGGCGTCACCAGAAGGTGCTCGAGGAAGCGCCGTCGCCCGCGGTCGATGCCACGCTCCGGGCCCGGATGGGCGAGGCAGCCGTGACGCTCGCGGCGGCCGTCGGGTATGTGGGCGCCGGCACGTGCGCGTTCCTGCGCGACGACCGTGGAGGCTGCACGATCCTCGAGATGACCACCCGACTCCAGTTCGAGCCCCCGGTCACCGAGGCGATCACGGGGGGTGATCTCGTCGCGGACCAGATCCGCATCGCCGCCGGGGAGCCGCTGGGGGTGACGCAGGCGGACGTGACCGCCACGGGCCATGCCGTCGAGGTGCGCCTCTACGCGGAGGATCCGGAGGACGGGTTCCTGCCGGCGACCGGGCGGATCGAACGCCTGCACTGGCCGAGTGGTGACGGCATCCGGGTCGATGCCGGCGTGGTCGAGGGCGACGTGGTCGGCAGCCGCTTCGACCCGATGCTGGCCAAGATCATCGCGCGCGGCGACGACCGCGCGGATGCGCTGGATCGACTCGCGCGCGCGCTCGACCAGACGGTCGTGCTGGGCCTGACCACGAACCTGCGGTTCCTGCGCTGGCTGGTGCGCGAACCTGCGGTCCGCGACGGCCAGGTCCGGACCGACACGCTGGACCGGTTGTGGCCGCCCGACGACTGGGCGTCACGGGTCGTGATCCCGGAACGTGCCTGGTCCGCGGCCGCGGCGCTCCTGACCGGTCCCGGCGCCGGACCCTGGGAGGGCGGATGGCGGCTCAACGGCCCCGCTTCCGTGCGGCTGACCGCCGACGGGCTCGCCCGGTCGGTCGCCCCGGGCGACGCCGCTGCCGACGGCGACAAGGCCGCCGCCGTCCGTATCGATGGCGTCGTCCACGTCGACGTCGATGGTCGAAGCGTCGCGTTCTCGATCGCACCCCCGCCCGACATCGACCGCGCCGTCCGTGCCGCGGCCCAGGCGCACGGCGGCGGCCCGGTCGACCTCGTCGCACCGATGCCCGGCCAGGTCATCGCCATCCACGCAGCCGCGGGCGACACCGTCACGGCCGGCGACCCCATCGTCACCCTGGAGGCCATGAAGATGGAGCACGCCGCCTCGGCCCCCATCGATGGTCGCCTCGCCGACGTCCTTGTCAGCCCCGGCGACCAGGTCGTGCGCGGCCAGATCCTGGCGACCGTGTCGGGGTAGACTCGCGGCCATGGCCCACCATGAGACGACGAACGAGCCGCTTCCCCAGACCCGAGAAGAGCTGATGGCGCTCCATCGAGCGACGCGCAGTCGCCGCAACAAGGCGGCGCACGGCAGCCCGGAACACGCTGCCGCCATCGACCTCATCGGCCGCATCGAAGTCGAGATCGCCCGCATCGAGCGGGCGATGGACCCGCCGCTCGTCTAGCGGCCCGCCCGATGACCGACGGGCCCGAACCCCTGGACCGCCGCGTCCGGATCTACGAGGTCGGCCCGCGCGACGGCCTCCAGAACGAGGCTGCGAGCATCCCGACCGCGATCAAGGCCCGCTTCATCGACCTCCTGGCCGACGCCGGCCTGCGTGAGATCGAGGCCACATCATTCGTCGCGCCGCGCGCCATCCCGCAGCTCGCAGACGCCGACGAGCTGATGGCCGGCCTGTCGCGTCGTCCGGGAGTTCGGTATCCGATCTTGGTCCCCAACGAGCGTGGCATGGCACGGGCCGAGGCCGCCGGCGTGGACGCGATCGCCGTCTTCACCGCTGCGACCGATGCCTTCACGACGGCGAACATCGGGATGACCGTCGCCGAGTCGATCGAAGCCTTCCGGCCGGTGCTGGCGCGGGCCGGCGAGCTCGGCTGGTGGCGGCGCGCGTACGTGTCGACCGCCTTCGGCTGCCCGTACAGCGGGCGGGTCGACCCGCAGGTCGCGGTCGATGTCGGCCGGCGCCTGCTCGACCTCGAGGTCGATGAGATCTGCTTCGGCGACACGATCGGCGTTGGCGTGCCGGATCAGGTCGCGGAACTCGTGGCCCTCGCAGAGGCGGGTGGCATCCCGATCAAGCGGCAGGCGTACCACTTCCACGACACGCGCGGCACGGCGCTCGCCAACGTGGCGATGGGGCTGGCCGCCGGGATCCGGACGTTCGATTCGTCGACCGGCGGGACCGGCGGATGTCCGTACGCCCCCGGGGCCGCCGGCAATCTCGCCACGGAGGACCTCGCCTACTTCCTGGACGCCTCGGGCTGGGAGCACGGGGTGTCGCTGGACGGCGTCCTGACGGCCGCCCGGTTCATCGCGGACGCGCTCGGCAGGCCGCTGGCGACGAAGGTCGGCCAGGCTGGCGGGTGGCCCGTTACCGGCTGACCGCGGCGCCGTCCAGCACGTGCGAGTGTTCTTGTTATCCTCCGACCACCATGGACGGCGTCGTGCTCGTGCTGAACCAGAACTACGAGCCGCTCAACGTCTGCAACCTGCCCAGGGCCTTCCGTCTCGTGTTCGGCGAGAAGGCCGAGGTGATCGAGTACGACCACCAGATGGTGCGGACGCCGCGGACGGAATTCCGCGCGCCGTCCGTCATCCGGCTCCAGTACCTCATCCGCCGACCGCGGCCGCGGGTCAAGCTGAGCCGTCGCGAGGTCTTCGCGCGCGATCGCCACACCTGCCAGTACTGCGGCAAGCAGAGCCACGACCTGACCCTGGACCATGTCATGCCCCGTCATCGCGGCGGCGGGCATACCTGGGAGAACCTGGTCACCGCGTGCAAGCCGTGCAACCACCGCAAGGGCGGCAAGACCCTGGACGAGGCGCGCCTGCGGCTCCATCGCGAACCGCACGAGCCGCGCAGCGACATCTACTCGCTTTTCACGCCGTACCTCATCGACGAGCGCAACGACGCGTGGCGAACCTACCTGTTCCTGGGACGGAACTGATCGCGCCGGACGTCGCGGCCGCGATCCCCGCGCGTGTGCGCGACCTGCTCGAAACGCTCTGGACGGACGGCCACGCGGCGTACGTCGTCGGGGGGTCCGTGCGCGACATCCTGCTGGGCCGGCCGGCCGCCGACTGGGATCTCGCCACGTCCGCCAGGCCCGAGCGGATGCAGGCGCTCTTTGCGGCCGCGGTCTACGAGAACCTGTTCGGGACGGTCGTCGTCGCGAGTGGCGATCCCGCGGTCGGCGACGTGGCGATCACGACCTTCCGCTCCGACCACGACTACGCCGACTTCCGACGGCCGCATCACGTCGAGTTCACCGACTCGATCGAGCTCGATCTTGCGCGGCGCGACGTGACGGTCAACGCCATCGCCTGGGGCGCCCCGGCCGGGGAGGCGCCGCGGCTCGTGGATCCGTTCGGTGGTGTCGGGGACGTGGAGGCCGGTGTCTTGCGAGCGGTCGGCGACCCGCGCGAGCGATTCGAGGAGGATGCCCTCCGGATGTTGCGGGTGATCCGGTTCGCCGCGACGCTCGGGTTCGGGGTGGAGGCCGGGACGCTGGCCGGCATCCAGGCACGTGCCGAGCTGGTCCGCCACCTTTCCGGCGAGCGCATCGCCGCGGAGCTCGCGAAGTTGCTGGCGGCGCCCGTGCCCTCGGTCGGGCTGCGGCTGTTGGCCGACACCGGGGTCCTGACCACGATCTCGCCGGAGTTGGCCTCGCAGCGGGGCGTGCCGCAGAACAAGATCGCGGGCGAGGACCTGTGGGACCACACGCTTCGGGCGGTGGACGGAGCCGCCACGTCGCCGTCCTACATCCGGCTCGCGGCGCTGCTGCACGACATCGGCAAGCCTGCGACCATGGCCGACGGTCGGTTCCTGGGGCATGACGTCGTGGGGGCGTCGCTCGCGGATTCGCTCCTGGACCGGCTGCACTGGCCGCGGCACGAGCGCGATCGCGTCGTCCACCTGGTCCGCCAGCACATGTATGGCTACCAGTCGAGCTGGTCGGACGCGGCGGTCCGGCGGTTCATCGCCAAGGTCGGCCGCGGGGCGCTGGATGACCTGTTCCTGCTGCGCGAGGCCGACAACGTCGGTTCGGGACGCGAACGTGAGGGCGGCGGACTCGCGGAGATCCGTGCCCGGGTGGCGGCGCAGCTGGCGGCCGGCGTCGTGCTCTCGATGGCCGACCTCGTCGTCGATGGCGACGACCTCATGACCGAGTTCTCCTTGCCGCCATCGCCGCGCCTTGGCGCGATCCTGCGCGAACTGCTGGCGCGGGCCGTCGCGGATCCTGCGATGAACACTCGGCCGCGGCTGCTCGCGCTGGCGCGCTCGCTGGTCAAGGCGGAGGAAACCTCGTGATCGAACTGCTGCTGGAGGCGGAGCGGGCGATGGCGTTCGAGCGCATCGATCGCGCGGAACAGTTGTACCGCCAGGTGGCGGCTGCAGACCCACGGAATGCGATCGCGGTCGTGGGCCTGGCCCGGGTCGCCTCCGAGCGCGGCGACGACCTGGGCGCCTACCTCCTGGCCCGCCGCGCGATGACGATGGACCCCGAGAACGACGCGGCGCGGCGACTGGCGATCCGCCTCGAAGAAGTGCTGGCTACGCGCGGCGAACCGGTCGCCGAGCCGATGCCGCCACCCGCAGCGTCGGCGCCGCCCGCGACCCCGCCAACGGTCGAAGAGCCCATCGCGTCCGACGCAGCGCCGTCGGCGTTGCCGCCCCTCGACATTCCTGACGTTCCCCGTCGTCGCTCGGTGCTGGGTCGCCTCCTCGGTCGCGACTGAGGCAATGACTACGGGCCGGAGCCGCCACCGATGAGACGCCAGGAGTCGTCAGGCTGGCGTCCGAGCGAGTAGAACCAGATCATCTCGCCGGGGCGGATCGACTGGCCCCCATCTCCGGTCGTCGTGAGCACCGTGCTGAAGACCACCTCGTCGCCAGACGGCGGCGTCCTTCCGTCGATCCGATAGGCCGTCACGTCCGTGCCCCCGCACAGCTCACCGTTCCCTGCCTTGAACGTGGAGGTCGCGAGTCTGCGCCCGGTGTCGCAGTCGTCGGCGACGAGCGCCCGAAGGTACGCGTCGAGCACGACCTCGGGCGGAGCCGCGCCGAGCGGGATGGTCACCGCGGGCTGGCAGCCGCCCAGGAGCACCGCAAGAAGGAGCGCCACCAAGGCCCCGGGAGGGCGTCGTTTGATCATGGTCAACACGACGAGCGTGCCATGACGCCGGTGACGGCGCACGCATACGAGGCGGCTGCCCTGGCCGCCAGACCCGCATCCCTCGCCGATATGCGGCCGAATGACATAGGGATGAGCATCTCCATCAGCGCCCCACCGCGGGTATCGTTCGGCCATGACGACCATCCTCGTGACCGGCGGCGCCGGGTATGTCGGTTCCGTCTCGGTCGCGGCCCTGCTGGCGGCCGGGCATGAGGTCGTGGTCCTCGACGACCTGACGACCGGCCATCGGGCCGCCGTGCCGAGTGGCGCCCGCCTTGATGTCGGCAGCTATGGCGACGCTGCCGCGGTCGAGCGCCTCCTGCGCGAGCTCGGTGTCGAGGCCATCCTCCATTGCGCCGCGCGCTCGCTGGTCGGCGAGTCGATCGCGAACCCCGGCAAGTACTACCGCGACAACGTCGCGGGCGGCGTCGCCCTCCTCGAGGCGGCCCGGGCCGCCGGTGTCGGTCGCGTCGTCTTCTCCTCGACCGCCGCCGTGTACGGTGTGCCCGATGCGACCCCGATCCCCGAGGACGCGCCGCTCCGGCCGATCAACCCGTACGGCGAGACGAAACGCACCTTCGAGGGTGCCCTGCGCTGGTACGGCGAGGCGTACGGCCTGCGGAGCGTGTCCCTGCGCTACTTCAACGTGGCGGGCGCGACCGCGGATCTCGGCGAGGACCACGATCCCGAGACGCACCTCATCCCGGCCGTCTTGCGCGCCGTGGAGTCCGGCGGGCCACTGACGATCTTTGGCGACGACTACCCGACCCCCGACGGCACGTGCATCCGTGACTACATCCACGTCGCCGACCTCGCCGACGCGCACCTGCGGGCGATCGAGGCGACGGCCTCCGGCGACCCCCGCACCGACGGCGGCGCGCTCGTCTGCAACCTGGGGGTCGGTGGCGGGTTCAGCAATCGCGAGGTCGTGGCCGCAGCGGAGGCCGTGGTCGGGCGGGGGATCGCGTTCGATGTCGGGCCCCGGCGCGTCGGTGATCCGCCGGTGCTCGTCGCGGCGGCGGACCGGGCTCGGGAGGTGCTGGGTTGGCGGCCGCAGCACACGACCATCGAGTCGATGGTCGGATCGGCGTGGGCCTGGCGCCAGGCGAACCCGGGTGGCTACCAGGACTGACGGCCGCCGGTCAGGAATGGCGCATCCGGTGCTCCAAAGCCCGACTCGGCGTGCATCGAACGCACACAACGAAGTCGACGACCGCCGAGCGGGCCCCAGGTGCGGCATCCGATGACGCAGATCCGACCGCGCGGGGACCGCTAGCGACCGCTCGAAGGCTCGGGCGTCAGGAACGTAGCATCCGATGGCGCAGGATCGACGCCACAGGCCGGTTGGCGATGGTGACCAGGCCGGATGTGTGCATCGAATGCACACCGGGGCCGGAGCCGCCGGGGCCGGGGCCGGAGCGCCACGCAACCCGAGACTAGGGTCGCGGCTCCAGCGGCGCCGAGCCCGGCGACAGCCGCTCCGGTGGCGCACTCGCGTGCGGCCCGGACCCGACCTCGCCGCTCCCCGACCAGTCGTCGCGGACCGGCCAGACCAGCCACAGGCCGATGAGCATCGTGACCAGCAGGCTCAGCACGGCGACCTGATACGCCCCGTTCCCGAACGAGTCGAGCAGCACCGCGATGATCAACCCGTAGAGCAGCGTCCCGATCACCTGCGAGCCCTTGCCGACCAGCCCGTACAGCCCGAAGAACTCGCCGATCCGCTCCGGCGGCGAGAGCCGGACCATGAGCACCCGGTCCGCCACGGTCACGCCGCCAAGGCCGGAGCCCAGGATCGCGCCCGCGACCAGGAACGGCACCAATCCCGCCGGCCCGAACCCGATCGCGACGCCCCCAAGCACGAGGCCCACCGCCCACGACGCCAGCACGAGCACCAGCGTCCGCTTCGGCCCCCACCGGTCACACAGCCAGCCCCACACGAAGCTCATCCCGATCGCGACCACCGTCAACAGCAGGAGGATCACGTTGGCCGTGGCGTCGGACACGCCCAGGGCCTCCGTCGTGACCACGCTCATGACCACGATCACGGTGTTCACGGCGTCGCTGTAGAAGAAGCGCCCGAGTAGGAACCGACCTAGGCCCGGTACGGACCGCGCGTGCGCGATGGACGCCCGCAGCTGCCCGAACGACGCGACCACGTCCGCGGCGCGCAGCGGCGGCTCCCCGGCCACCCGAGGCTCGCGGACGACCAGGAAGATGGGGATCGCGAACACGAGGTACAGGAGCGCGGCCAGCCGGAACCGATCGGCCACCGGCACGTCCAGCAGGAAGATGAGTAGCCCGACGACGACCGTCCCGCAGTAGCCGATCGCCGTCCCGATGCCCGACAGGCGACCGCGCGACTCCGGGTAGGACACCGTCTTGAGCGTCGCGTCGTAGTAGATGAGGGCCGCCTGATACGCGAAGTTCGCGACCACGAACAGCCCGAGGCCAAGGAGGGCGGGCACGTCAGCCGTGAAGAACGTCGCCCCGATGCACAGCGCCGTGAAGAACAAGAGGAACGGCATGCGTCGACCGCCGCGGTCCGAGATGGCGCCAAGGATCGGCGACACGATCGCATTGAGGCCGACGCTCACCGCAACGGCGACGGCCAGGTAGATCGCCCCGTCACGCGCCCCGAACCGGTCGTTCAGGTACAGGCCGATCGCGCCCGACACGACGGCGAACGAAAAGATCGTGTTGGCGAAGTCGTAGAGGGACCAGGCGACCGGGACGACCGTTCGTCCGCTGGGGGTCAGCGCGGCCAGGCCGCCGCGGCGGGTCGCGGGATCGCTGGACCTCTGGGCGCTGGCCACGGGCCGGATGATACGTGGCGCCGGGCCGCGTAGGATGACCATGATGGAGAGCCACGACGACCCCCTCCACCTGGCGCGCGACCTCCGACCCCAGACGTTCGGCAAACGACCCGCCGACGGGATCCGAGAGCCGGTGGTGGAGCCGCTCTGGCCGGGTCTTCGTGTCCTCGCCGCGGTCCGCGCCGACGACGTCGTTCTGCTCGACGAGGGCGAGCCGGTCGATGGGCACGACGCCATCCATGAGCACCTCGCGACGATCCTGGCCCCGGCCACAGACGGCGTGCTCCTCGATGGCTACCTGACCAAACAGGTCGTCACGGACACCGGCGTCTACACCGGCTTCGACGAATACGAGTCGACCGGTCGGCTCATCGCCCAATCGATGGTCGGCAAGCTCGCCATGGGCCAGAACCGGACCGAGGCGGCCATCAAGCGCCTGGAGGCCGCGACCGCGGAGCGGACCTTCGCGCCCGACGACCTGGTCAATCTCGTGCTCACCGACCTCCTCTGGCTCGACGGGGAGTGGCTGCTCGACATCCCCCTCTTGGAACGCAAGCGCCTCCTCGAGTCGCTCATCCGCGGGACGGACCTCGTGCGCAGCGGCGTCTACGTGCGCCCGCCCATCGCGACGTGGGTCGGTTCGTGGCGCGCCCAGGGCTTCCCGGGCCTCACCTTCAAGGAGGCGAACTCGCGCTATCGACCCGGCGAACGTGCCGACGATTGGGCGACCTCGTCGATGCCGCGGCGCTAACCGCGGCGCTAACCCCGGCCAACGATGGTACGGTGAGGCGCATGCCCGAAACGACCCTCACACCGGCGGTTCGCGATGAGATCGCCCGCCTCGGGAAGGCCGACATCATGGTCGGCATCCCCAGCTTCAAGAACGCAGCCACGATCGGCTACGTCGTGCGCGCCGCCCAGGCCGGCCTCGTCCAGTACTTCCCGGACCTTCGCCCGGTCGTCGTCAACTCGGACGCCGGCTCGCCCGATGGCACCGGGCGCGTCGTCGTCGAGACCGAGCCGCCGGAGTACGTCGAGAAGATCCTGCTCGTCCGCCAGAACCAGAAGCTGCAGCGGGTCAGCCTGACCTACCCAGAGATCGACGGCGTGGGCGGCAAGGGAGCCGCCCTGCGGACCATCTTCGAGATCGCCGCCGCGCTCGAGGTCGATGCGCTCGTCGTCGTCGACTCCGACCTGCGCTCCATCGTGCCGGAATGGATCGAACTCCTGGCCGGCCCCATCCTCAAGGGTGGCTACGACTTCGTGGCGCCGCTGTACGCGCGCTACAAGTACGACGGCACGATCACCAACACCGTCACCTACCCGCTCACTCGGGCGCTGTACGGGCACCGCATCCGCCAGCCGATCGGCGGCGACTTCGGGGTCAGCGGCGACCTGGTCCGCCACTACCTGACCCTCGACGACTGGACGCCCGACGTCAGCAAGTTCGGGATCGATATCTGGATGACGACCTCCGCCATCGCCGGCGGGTTCGCGGTCTGCCAGACGCGTCTCGGGGCCAAGATCCACGATCCCAAGGACCCAGGCTCCGACCTCGGCCCGATGTTCCGCCAGGTCGTCGGCACGATCCTGCGCCTGGCCAACAAGCACCCCAGCCACTGGCTCGAGATCAAGGGCAGCCACGACGTGCCGGCCTATGGCTTCGAGCGCATCATCGATCCGCCGCCACTCGAGGTGAACACGCTCCGCCTCCTGTCGGAGTTCCACGCGGGCTCCCTGGCCCTCGCCGACACGTGGCGTTCGATGCTCGCCCCGGCGACGGTCGGGACCGTGCTGGAACTGGCCGCGGACGCCGGGCGGCTGGTGGACGCGGCCCAGGCCAAGCTCGGCATCGGCGGGGACGTAGCGTCGACCACGGCCTCCACTCTGGAGATGGCCGAGGCGGTCAGCGCGTTCCACTTCCCGGACGACCTGTGGGCTCGGGTCATCTATGACCTCATCATCACGGCCCGCGATCCGAAGCCGTCGCTGGAGGCGCTCGTCGCGTCGCTCGTGCCGATCTACTTCGGGCGGGTCGGCTCGTTCGTCATCGAGAATCGCCACGTCACCACGGAGCAGGCGGAGGACCGCGTGGAGCGCCAGGCCCGCGAGTTCGAGCTGTTGAAGCCCTATCTCGTGGACCGTTGGAACGCCCTCGAAACGGCGGGGGCTGACGCCTCGTGAGCGCCAAGTCGCCGTTGCCGGCCCGGATCCTCATCCCGGTCGCGAACCCCGGAACCGCCGCGGAACTCATCCGCCTGGGCGCGGCGATGCTCGATCCACGGGCCGGCGAGCTGTCCGCGCTGGGCATCGTGGAAGTGCCGGAGGGGATGCCGCTGTCGGAGGGGGCCACGCGCGCCCGTCACGCCCGCCGGCTGCTCCAGAAGGTGCTCGACTACGCCCCCGAGGGCGCGACCATCCATCCCATCGTGCGCATCGGCCGGCACGCCGCCGAAGGCATCATCGAGGCCTCCGCGGAGCAGGAAGCCGACCTCATCATCTTCGGCTGGGGCGGCAAGGCCCCGGCGGGGCAGGACGGCAAGATCGCCGGCCCGACCGTCTTCTCGCCGACCATCGACGAGGTCGTCCGCCAGTCCCCGGCCGACATCGCGGTCGTGAAGCAGCGCGGCTCGCAGGACATCAAGCGCATCCTGGTCCCGGTCCGCGGCGGACCGCACGCGGAACTCGCGCTACGCTTCGCCGACGCCATCGCGACGTACCACAAGGCCACGGTCGAGGTCCTCCACCTGGTCCCGCCCGGGATCACGATGGCGGTCCGAGCCCAGGCGGAACGGGCGCTCGCCGCATTCGTGAAGCAGCACCTGCGCGGCCACGGCGAGGGCGTCCTGCGCGAGGCCCCCAACGTCCGCAACGCCATCCTGCGCGAGGCCGAGAAGGCCGATCTCGTGGTCATGGGCGCGTCCGCGGCACCGGGCGGGACGGGCACGGACACGTACCTGTTCGGCGCCCTGCCGGAGGCCATCGCGGCGCGGGCCAAGGCGAGCGTCATCGTGGTCAAGACCCAGGAGCCCATCGGGCGCACGACGTTCGACACGCTCTCGATGCGAGCGGAGACGCTGGCCGCCGCCGACCGTGCTGCCGAGGAGGCGCGCGCCGTCCCGGCCCGAGTCGAGCGCTGGTTCGGCGAGAGCAACTTCCACCACGCCGAGTTCGGCGACCTGCGCCGCCTCGTCCAGCTCAAGGAGAAGCAGGGCGTCACCGTCTCGCTCGTCCTGCCGACGCTCAACGAGGAAGAGACGATCGGGCCGATCGTGCGGCGGGCCATCCGCGAGATGGTCGGGCGCGTGCCGCTCCTCGACGAGATCCTGGTCATCGACTCCGCGTCGTCGGACCGGACGCGCGAGATCGCCGAGGCCGAGGGCGCCCGCGTCGTGCAGCACCCGGACGTGCTGTCGCGTTACGGCTCGTTCCGGGGCAAGGGCGAGGCGCTCTGGAAGTCGCTGTACGAGACCAGCGGCGACATCATCGTCTGGGCCGACACGGACGTGAAGCACTGGCACCCGCGGATGGTCTACGGCACGCTTGGCCCGCTGCTCCACGAGCCTCGCCTCCAGTACGTCAAGGGCTACTACCAGCGACCGATCGTCGAGGACG
>JBPPMZ010000039.1:0-19368 GCA_051306295.1 Candidatus Limnocylindrales bacterium | reverse complement strand
TGGGTGGCGCCCTGCGCCATCGCCCACTCCTTCACGCCATGGGCGACCGCATCGACGATGGCCGGGTCGAACGGCTCATGGCCGTCGATGGTCCGCCGGAGCTTCTTGAAGATGGGCTTGGCGAGGTACTGGCGCTGGGCCGCCTCATGGAAGACGTACTGGCCGTAGATGTCCTCGCCCGCGTGATCGAGGTAGTCCTGGTTGGAGGCAACGCGGTGGCTGGCGATCGCCGCGATGGCCGTGTGACGAGCGGACATGGGACTCCTTGCGTCTGTTGGACGGTGGCGGGACGTCGGCCGAAACGTGTGGACGGCGCACGGAACGACCCGCAACCCACGGACCCTGACCGAGAGCGTAGCAGGGGAAATGGTTGCGAATCAGTAGCCAACCAGGGAAGGTTGCGATGCAGTCGCCGGGCCGCGCTCCAGCGCAGCGCGAGGCCCGTTCAGGCCGGGCGGCGGGCCGCCACCAGATCGTCCAGCAGCCGCCCGAATTCGCGCTCGACATCGACGTAGCGGTCCGAGCGCCAGACCAACCCGAGCCGTCCGTCGGCGGCGATGCGCGCCCACACGCGCCGGCGCGGCAGGTAGAAGGTGATGGTGATGCCCGTGATGAGCGAGACGAACGCCAGCCAGATGAGGCCCTGCCCCGGGTCAGCCTTGGCGATGAGCAGCGTGTATTCGCCGAACGCGGTCAGCTCGATGGAGATGCCCAGGTCGGGCGAGACTCGCGTGTCACCGCGCTGCAGGGTGACCGCCTCGAAATTCTGCGGGATCGGGTTGCCGTCCGCGTCCGTGCCGATGACCCGGTAGGGCAGGACGAGCACGACGCCCGTGCCGTCCTCCGCTCGACTGAGCAGGAGCTGCAGCCCAAGGTCGCGCCCGGGCACGGACAGGATCCCGTAGGGCAGTCCGGTGGCCGAGTCGGTGAGGGGCACCTGTGCATCCCAGAGCGGCAGCCCATCGGCGTCGCGGACGACCAGGTGCGGCGCCGGGCCGAAGCCGTTCTGGTGGAACGTGTAGCCGGCGATCGAGAGCGGATCGTTGACCCGGATGACCTTGCGGGCGATCTGCTGACCATCACGGTAGACCGCCACGTCCGTGGTGAAGTCGCTGGGCATCCCGGTCTCGAAGCCGGGAGCCTCGAAGCCCAGGTTCTTGACCAGCAGCAGCCCGGGCGTGCCGATGGGCTGGACCGTCAGCGACTCTCCCTCCGGCACGACCAAGCCCAGCTCCTTCCCGAACGTCGACGTCACGACCGCCGCGACCAGGAACAGGATCAAGCCCAGGTGGGTGAGCAGCGTGGCCATCTTGGTGTACTGGTGGCGGTCGCCGTAGACGTACTGCGTCCCATCCTCGGTGGTGGCCTCGCGGACCCGGAAGCCCCGTCGGCGCACGGCCGCGGCGACGGCCGTCGCGCTGACCCCGTCCATCGCCGCGCGATCGGGGAGGATCGGATCGAAGAACGGCTCCGGCTGCTCGACCCGCACGTCGGCCACGCCCCGCCACAGCCGCGGCGTCCGGTCCAGGGTGCAGACGATGATCGAGATGACCAGGACCGTCAGGCTGAGGCTGAACCACGGGGAGCGGAAGACGGCGAACGCCGCGAGCCGCTCCAGCACGTCGACGGCGCCGGTGCCGATCGCCGGGTCGTAGCGGACGTGCAACTCGTCCATGGCCGCGACGTAGTCGCTCGTCGAGCGGAACGCGAAATCAGGCAGCTGCTGGAGGGTCATCCCGACCGCGGCCATGACCGCCAACACGATGATCTGGACCACCGCGAAGTCGACGGACGTGAACAGGCCCCACAGCGCCCGACCGGCGCGGGCGAACGGATCGGTAGGGGCGGCCCGCGCGCGGATCGGGCGGGCGGTCACCTCGGACGCGATGGCCGATGGCTCCTAGACGCCGACGCGCTCGTTCACGGAGGGGATGCTACACCGGCTCCCGGACGGGGGCCGTCGACGCGCATCTGGACGCCGGTGACCCGGTTCTTCCCGGCTCGTTTGCTGGCGTACATCGCTCCGTCGGCGCTGATCATCAGCTCGTCGGCCGTGGTGCCGTCGTCCGGATAGCTCACGACCCCGATCGACAGGCTCGGGACCAACGACGTGTCCGGCAATCCGACCGCCATCGACTCGACACCCAGGCGGATCTTCTCCGCGAGCACGTAGGCACCGGTCGGGTCCGTCTCTGGCAGCAGGACGACGAACTCGTCGCCGCCGTAGCGGGCCGCGGTATCGATCCGCCGGACGCCGGCCGTGACCACCTCGCCGACGCCGCGCAGGACCCGATCGCCGTGGAAGTGGCCGAGTCGATCGTTGATCGTCTTGAGTTCGTCGAGATCCATCATCAACAGGCAGAACCCGCGTCGCGAGCGGGCCGAACGGGCGATCTCGCGCTCCAGCGCGGCAAAGAAGAAACCCCGGTTGAACAGTGCCGTGAGCGGGTCGATGGTGGACAGACGGATCGCGGCATCCCTGGTGCGGCGCTGCTCCCGGGCGATGACCATCGCGACATAGGCCAGCAGGATCATGGCGGTCAGGTTGATGCCCACGGTCGCCGCCGCGGTCGAGGTCGAGATGCCGCCCTCACCCGATCCCAGCCAGGCTGCCAGCAGGTAACCGACGGCCGCCGTGCCCGTCAGGACGACCGTCATCAGCGGGCTGACCACCAGGGCCGCGCCGCCGACGATGAGCGGGTAGGTGAAGAAGAACGGGCTGGCGACGCCGCCGGTCAGCACGACCAGGAAGGTGGCGACCGTGATGGCCACGGACCCCTCGACCACGAACTTGGCCGGGCCCAGGGCATCGTCGGGGAGAAGATCGTGGACGACCAGGACGAACAGGCCGGCGAGCGCCAGGAGGGCCAGGATCGCGCCCTGGTTCGTGACCCACAGGCCGGACGCCGCGACGATGGTGGTCGTCGCCAGCAGGAAGATCCAGCTGACGATGCGGACGACACGGTCATAGGTCCGCGCCGACGGGTCTGGCTCGATGCGCTCGTCGTCGCCGACGCCGACCACCGCCGCGGCCGCCATCGCGGGTCCGACCCGGGGATCGACGGGCGGTGCGGGCTTCGGTGCGCGGGCTCGTCCGATGACGGGCGATGCCACGAGGGCGCCCATGACCACGAGATTCGCGATCACCGCCACGACGATCAGCACGAGGATCGGTTCTACGGGGAGGATCGGCTCGACGGGCACGGGCGCATCTTAGTCGGTCATGTCGTCCTGGCCCCGCGGACGTTCCCGGCCGGCCCGGTTCGGATCGCTCAGGCGGTGCGGCCGGTCAACGCGTTCCCCACTGGTAGGTCTGCTTGACCATCCGCAGGTAGACGAACGTCTCCGTCTCGCGCACGCCGTGGAGGGAGCGCAACTTCTCGGTCAGGAAGCGCAGCAACGCCTCGTTGTCCTCGCACACGGTCTCGATGAGCAGATCGTACGTGCCCGCGGTGATGACCACGTAGTCCACCTCGGGCATCTCGGCGATCTGCTCCGCGACCTCCACCAGCTGATCCGATTCGCAGCGGACGCCGATCATCGCCATCTGGTGGAAGCCGAGCTTCAGCGGGTCGGTGACGCCGACGACCTGCAGGATGCCGCGCTCGATGAGCCGATTGGTCCGCGCACGAACAGCGGCCTCGGAAACGCCCAGGTCGGCGGCGATCTGGGTGTATGGGCGACGCCCGTCGGCCTGGAGGTGCTCGATGATCCGCTTGTCGAGGTCGGTGACCTCCTCGCCGCCGCGGGCCGACAACGAGCGCGGGCGGGAGCGACCGTCGAGCGTCATCCTGGGCTGTCCTCCGTGTGGTGTGGACAGCGTAGGGCCTCAGGGGGCCGGCGTCGCCTCCCCGGCGGGACTCGTCCCGGCCGATGGCCCGGCCGACGGCGCCACGACCCCCGGCACGGTCACGACGGATCGGGCTCGCAGGGGCGAGAGCAACACATCCAGCGTGGCGGCCATGTCGCGCAGGCCCTCGAGCTGCGGACCGGACGGCGTCGGCGGCTCGGATCCGGTCGTCGGTCCCCACTCGATCAGGATGTTCAGGCCGACGATGGTGATCGGCGGTTGCCCCTGGTCGGGGCGTGCGTCGGCGGGCCAGTCGGTCAGCTTCGCGAGGGCTGAGCTCGTCCGGTACTGGCTGACGGCCAGTGGCCAGCCCAGGTACGTGGCGTTGATGCGCTTGATCAGCGGCGAATCGTCCGTGCCGCCGATGGCGTTGTTGGCCGTCAGACGTAGCCCGGCCGACCCGAGGGCGAGGAACACGGCATCGGCCGTGGCCGGGTCATCGAGGTGGGGATCCGGCGTGATGACCGGCGTCGGGCGCACGGTCGGGGAGGCGCTCGGGACCGGCGTCGCGCAGGCCGCGGCGAGCCAGGCCGTCACGACCATCGTCAGCGCCAGCCCCACCCTCCCCCGGTTCCCACGGTTTCGCATGCCGCGGGATGCTAACACCGGTACGTCGCCCTTCGAACCGGGACGGAAGTACCGCGCGCTGGTCGATTCAGGTGCGGTCCAGAGCGGTCAGGGCCGGTCCAAGCGCCTTGATCGACGCGAGCTCGATGGGATCCACGACGAGCTGGACGTGCCCGATCCCCTCCCGAGCGTAGGCTCGCAGCACCTCGGCCATCACCTCGGGGGGTCCCTCCAGGGGCTGGATCGCGTCAGCGAGGCCGGAGCCTTCGATGCGACCCAGACCCCCCGGTAGGCGAACGAACACGGCGACGGTGCGTTCGATGGCGGCGGGGTCCCGTCCCACGACGCGGGCCGTCTCGTCGACGAGATCGCGCAACGGCGGAACGCCGTCCGGGGTGTTGCGTGTGTCCGCCCACCACACGTTCCAGGCGTCCACGTACGGGAGGGCGATGCGCAGCATCCGCGGCCCCTTCGAGCCGATCATCAGCGGCGGACCGCCGGGCCGCGAGCCACGCGGCAGCAGCTCGCAGTCGCGCGCCTGGTAGAACCGCCCATCGAAATCGATGGCGCCGTCGCGGAGCAGCGTTCGGATGATCGTGAACGCCTCCTCGAAGCGATCGATCCGATGGTCGAACGGGAACCCGAAGGCGCGGAACTCCGTGTCGTTCCAGCCGGCGCCCAGGCCCAGGATGAGGCGGCCGCCGCTGATCTCATCGATGGTCGCGGCCTGCTTGGCGAGCATCGCCGGGTTGTGGAAGTTCGTGCAGGCCACGAGCGGCCCGAACGCGATCCGGCTGGTGCTCGCGGCGATGGCGGCCATCAGCGTCCAGGCCTCCCACGGCCCGCGTGGCGGACGGTCCTCCCAGCGATAGAGCAGGTGCTCGCCGACCCAGGCGGAGTCGAAGCCCAGGTCCTCGATGGCCCGGACCATGTCGAGGAGCTCCGGCCAGCGCACCTCGCGCTCCACCTCGGGCAGTTGGATCCCGACCTTGAGCGGGCGCTGGCTCATCCTCGCGGCGCCCTCAGCGGAGGAGCGCGTCGGCCATGGCCTGGAGGTGGGCCGGCGTGTTGCCGCAGCACCCGCCGATGATCCTGGCGCCCGAGTCGCGCATCTCGACCGCGGTCCCGGCCATGAGTTCCGGGCTGGCCTTGTACACGGCCTGGAAATCGACGAGCTCCGGCATCCCGGCGTTCGACTTGGCGACGAGGACGACGTCCGGAGCGGCGGCGTGCATCTTGGCCACGACCGGGATGAGTTCGTCAGGCCCGTTGCCGCAGTTCCCGCCGATCGCATCAGCGCCCCAGGCCGCCAGGTGCGCGACCGCGTCCTCGGGCGAGACGCCCATCATCGTGTGGCCGCGGGTATCAAAGGTCATCGTCGCCACGATCGCGATCCCGGCCGAGGCCTGGCGGACGCCCTGGATGGCCGCCTTGATCTCGTTCAGGTCGGACATGGTCTCGATCCAGATGAGGTCGACGCCGCCGGCGATGAGCGAAGCCGTCTGCTCGCGGAAGACATCGACCGCGACGTCGTACTCCAGCGTGCCCAGGGGAGCCACGATCTCACCGCTGGGCCCGATGTCCCCGGCCACCAGCGCCGTCCCACCCGCCGCGTTGACCTCCGCCCGGAGGAGGATGGCGGCCGTTCGGTTGAGCTCGTCGACGCGGTCCTCGTTGCCGTGCATGCCCAGGCGCAGCCGGTTGCCACCGAAGGTGTTGGTCATGAGGATCCGCGAGCCGGCGTCGAGATAGCCGCGGTGGATGCGCCGGATGACATCGGGGTGAGCCAGGTTCCACAGCTCGGGCGGGTCGCCGAACTGGAGGCCCGCGGAGAAGAGCATCGTGCCCATCGCGCCATCGGCCATGATCGGGCCGCCCTCGTCGAGGAGCGCGCGGAAGCGGGCGCTCGCTCGGCCGCCGTCCGCCGCCAGGCGCGCGGTTCGGTCGGGAAAGGCGTCGCGGTCGACCTCGATGGCGGGCGGTGGCGGTGCATCGCCCTCTGCGGCGGCAGCCGCTGCGGCCTCGCGACGTGCCTCGCTACCCGCGTGTCCGCCCCGGCTGGTCCGTCGTGTCGGTTCCATGGCGGGCATGATACCGACCACCCGCTTCGGAGTGACCAGCACGATGGATCCCGCCCTGCTCCTCCGTGGCCTCGTCCTCGGCTTCACCGTCGCGGCCGCGGTCGGCCCGATCAGCCTGTTGTGCATCCGGCGCACCCTGGCCGAGGGCCGGACCGTGGGTCTCGCGTCCGGTCTTGGCGTGGCGACGGCCGACGCGACGTACGGGGCCATCGCCGCGTTCGGGTTGACGGCCGTGACCGACATCCTGGTCGGTGGTCGAAGGGTCTTGGGCGTCGTGGGTGGGGTCTTCCTGCTGTGGCTGGCCTGGCGGACGTCCCGCGCGCAGCCTGGAGTCGCCGCGGCGGAGGCCGGCTCGCCGCGACGCGGCCTGCCCGGGGCCTACCTGTCCACCCTGGGGCTGACCCTCACGAACCCGATGACCATCCTCTCATTCGCGGCCCTGTTCGTCGGTCTCGGGGTGACCGCCGGTGACCTTGGCGGTGCCGGGACGATGACCGTCGGCGTCTTCCTGGGCTCGGCGGCGTGGTGGGTCGTGCTGATCTCCGTCGTCGGGGCGCTGCGCTCGCGCGTCACGCCCGCCTGGTTGCGCCGGATCAACGTCGTGTCGGGGCTTGTCATCGGGGCGTTCGCCGTGGTCGCGATCGGCTCCAGCCTTGTGGCCTGACGGCACCGCCGCGTGCGTAGCCAGTGTTTACCGAGCGGTCACCGGGGCACAACGGAACGTTGATGGTCGGGCCGCAGGGTGCGGGATGCCAACCCCCGCATCAGAGGTACGACCTTGGATCAGCCACTCGCTCGTCCACGCTTCCACGGCCGGCGGTCGGCCGCCGCGCTCGCCGTGCTCGCCGTGCTGGTGACCGGCGTCGCCCCAGTTGCCGGCGCCACGCCTGCCGTCGCCACCGGGCCCAGCACCTCCACTGCCCCGTACGTCCTGCCCGTCGCCGACGACGTCAAGATCACGTCCCTGCTCACGGTCGGCGACAGCAAGGCGGCGGGCGACGGCTACGAGATGGTCGGGATCCCGGACGGCCTGGGTCTCACCCGCGAGAACGGCCGCCTCGTCCTGTTCATGAACCACGAACTCCGTGATACCCCGGGCAACACCCAGGGCATCGTCCGCCGACACGGTCAGGCCGGTGCCTTCGTGTCGCGCCTCGTCATCGATCCCGAGACGCTCAAGGTCAAGAGCGGCTCCGACCTCATCGATCCCGGCACGACGTTCTGGGATTACCCCAACGGCGACTACGTGACGACCGATCCCCGCTGGGCCGACCTTGCTGCCCAGCAGGTCTCCTTCGGGCGGTTCTGCGCCGGCACGCTGACCGACCCGGGCGTCCTGTTCAATGAGCGCACCGGACGGGGCTATCGCGGCCAGCTCTGGTTCGCCAACGAGGAGGACGGCGACAACGGCCGCGTCTTCGGCGTCACGACGGACGGCACCGCCACGGCGCTGCCGCGACTGGGCCTGTTCCAGTGGGAGAACACCGTCCCGGCCGACAACCGCAGCGATACGACCCTGGTCATGGGCCAGGAAGACGGCCCCGGCGACGGGAGCCAGCTGTGGGTCTACGTCGGCACGAAGCAGCGATCCGGCACGCCGGTGGCTCGCGCCGGCCTGACCAACGGCCTGGACTACGTCCTGGATGCAGCCGACGCCGCGGTCACCAACGACGCGCAATGGCGCACCGCCTATCCGAAGGGCGTGGCCGGTGATGTCAAGCTCGTCAATATCCCGTGGAGCCTGACCGGTGCCGCCCAGAACGGCCTGGCCAAGGAGCAGGGCCTGAACCTGAACCGCGTCGAAGACGGCTTCTGGGATCCGAACAGCCCGAACGACTTCTACTTCCTGACCACCGAGGGCGGCGAGAAGACCGGCACCGGGCTCGATTCGCGGGACGGCGGCGGCCTGTGGCGTCTCAGCTGGAAGAACATCGAACAGCCGGCACTCGGCGCCACCCTCACGCTCCTGCTCGACGGCAGCGAGTCGATCGGCGGAGCCGAGCCCAAGATGAACAAGCCCGACAACATGACCCTCGACTCGCGGGGCAACCTCCTCATCCAGGAGGATCCGGGAGGCAACAACCACCTGGCCCGCATCGTCGCCTATCGGCTCGCTGACGGGGCGCTGGGCGTCGTGGCGCGCTTCGATGCGACGCTCTTCGGAGCGGGTGCGAATGAGGATTCGAATCGCCTGACCATCGACGAGGAGTCGAGCGGCATCATCGATGCCGAGCGCCTGCTCGGGAAGGGCATGTTCGTGTTCGATGCCCAGGTGCACACGGCCAAGGGCCTGACCGCCGGCACCGGTCCGGACACGGTCCAAGAGTACGTCGAGCGCGGCCAGCTTCTGGTCCTGAAGGTCAAGGACTGGGGTGCGGTCTACGGCGACTGACCGTCGCTGCTCACCGCGAAACGCTATCGAGGGCCGGACATCCGTCCGGCCCTCGATCCATGTCCGATCCCAGCCGGCGCTAGAGGACGACCCTCAGGCTCGACAGGCTGAGGGACGCTCGGAAGTCGTTGCCGGACATCGTCACGGTGCCGCAGCCTCCGCCGCCCCAGTAGCCGCTCTCCGTGCGGCCATCGGGCTTCAGGTAGTACACGCGGTTGCCCGTCACGGCGTTGCCCGAGCAGGTCGCGCTGCTCTGGTTCCAGACGTAGATCCCGACGTTCGAGAGGGGTCGCGCCTCGCCGTAGATCACGTTGTCGCGGATGCTGTTGTTCGTCCCGCCGGCGATGAAGATGCCGACCTGGCCGATGTTCAGGAGCGTGTTGCGGCGGGCGTGGTTGTTCGAACCGCCGCCGTCCGAGAGGGCGATGCCGGAGCCCGACGAGGATGACCAGTTCGTGCCCTCGAAATGGTTGTCCTCGACGATGACGTTGGACGTCTGGTAGAGCGAGACGACATCTTCGGTGTCACCGCCCTTGCCCTTGTTGTGGTCGATCAGGCCGCCGTTGACGCTGTCGAACTGGACGAAGTTGCCGCGGTTGCTGCCATCGCGCTCGTGCGGGCCCAGGATGTTCTGGTAACGCGAATCGATGACCTTGATGTTCGTCGAGTCGACGGCCAGGACGCCTTCGGCGACATTGATGAAGTCGACGTCGCGGATCGTGACGTTGGTGCAATCCTGGAGACGGATCGCGATCACGTTCGCGCCAAGGTCCTTGAAGGTCTTGTTCGAGATCGTGAGGTCATGGCAGCCGCGCAGGTGGATCGGACCAGACTGCGGTCGCGACCCGAAGGCTGTCGGCCACTCCGTCGTCGGCGGTGCCGGACTGGTCGCCGCCGCCACGGTCTTGGTCAGCTTCGAAACGACCGTGCCGGCCTTGTTGATGAGGTAGGCCGTCTCCGTGCCGGTGTTGTTCCAGACTGGGGTCGTGCGGCCCCAGTAGCGGTGGCCCGGTCGGTTCGTGCCCTTGCCGGTGTGCAGATAGATCGTGCCCTTGCCCATCCGGACGGTGCTCGCGAAGGTGTACCGGTTACCGGCCCGGTCCTTCACGCGCCAGCCCCCGATGCCGATCATCCGCGAGCATCGGTTGGTGACCTTCACGTATTCGCCGTTGAGATTCTGGGCATCGACCCCGGCCGCATCGAAGCGGGCACCGCTGATGTAGACGCAGGGTGCCGCCGACGCCGCCTCGGGCCGGGCGACCGAAGCCCCGACGGCGATCGGAACGGCCAGCGTCAGGGTGAGAGCCAGCCGGATCAGGCGGGCAGACAGGATCTGGGGTGTGCGCGCTCGTGCCACGTTGGGCCTCCTGCTTGGACGGGCAGGCAGTCGTCGGGCCGATTGACGGTCGGCGCTGGTAGACGACAGCCGCCGTCGACGGGCGGGTGCTTCGTAGGCGCGGGCAGCCCCTGCGCTCACGGCGCCACCGTGAGCCAACCCTTCGGTTCAACCGGCTACCGCCTGGTGAGCAGGACGGGGGTGGGGTGCTGGTCGGTGTCCGATGCTTCGACCGCAGACCGGGGGAATCGACGGCCGGTGACAGTGACGGAACGCTCAGCCACGATCCCGGTCGCGGCTCACGTCGCCACGACCAGTCTGACGCATCCGACCGAATTGTGCCCCGACGCACCGGCCAGTGCACCTCGACGCGCAGGCGAGACGGGTAGTGGGATGGTCGGGGAGGCGGGACTCGAACCCACGATCTCGTGCTCCCAAAGCACGTGCGTTACCAACTACGCTACTCCCCGAGGGAGGGCATGGTACCGCGGCCCCGGGGAGCGAGCCGCGTCACGCGGCGGCGGGGTCCCGCGTCACAGGAGCAGACGCCGGGCGATCACTGGCAGGCTGATCGATCGCCCGGCGTCCCCATGTCCGCCAGCCGCGCTAGACTGCCCGGCGGACCACCCCTTCCCCGACCGTGAGGACCTTCGCCCGTCGTGCAAGCTCGCCGGATCCGGCCGGACACCGGACCTCTTGATCGTCGCCGCCTTGCCGCGGCGGGACTGTCGGCGCTGCTCCCGGGCCTTGGGCAACTGGTCAACCGGCGATCGCGGCTGGCAGCACTGTTCCTGCTCCCATCCCTCCTGCTGGTCCTCGTCGCGGGCCTGCTCTGGGCGACCCAGACGCCGGCTCGGCTGGTCGCATCGATCGTGGCGCCCAACGTCGTGGGCACCCTCCTGACCCTCAATCTCCTGATCCTGGCCTGGCGCCTGGTCGCCGTCGGGCAGGCATTCCTGGACACGCGCTGGGCGGGGCCGACGGGCCGACTCGGCGTCGGCGGGCTCATCGTCCTTTCGCTGCTCGTGGCGCTGCCGCACGGACTCGTCCAGTGGTACGGAGGCGCGCTCGGTGACACGTTCTCCCGGGTCTTCGAGACGGAGCTGCGCGGGTCGTCGGGAGCGCCCGTGGCCGCGCCGGCCGACGGCGAGCGGATCAACGTCCTGCTCCTTGGCGTCGACCGACGCGCGAACCACGACGCCATCCTGACCGACACGATGATGGTCGCCTCGCTGGACCCGGTCGGCAAGACGGTCAGCATCGTGTCCATCCCGCGCGACCTGATCAACATCCCGCTGGGCAACGGCGACGACTACGGACCCAAGGTCAACTCCCTGATGAGCTACGCGGACAGCCATCGGGACGAGTTCCCGCACGGTGGCCGGGTCGCGCTCCGCCAGGCGATCGGGGCGCTCCTCGGCATCGATATCCCCTATTACGCCCAGGTGAGCTTCGCGGGCTTCCGGCGCATGGTCGACGCGGTGGGTGGCGTGGACATCGTCGTGGCGGCAGACATCGATGACCCGGAATTCGGGGTGACCGGCTATCGCATCAGCAAGGGACCTCACCATCTCGACGGCCAGGAGGCCCTCGACTACGTCCGGTCGCGCAAGGGCAAGGGCGAGAGCGACTTCACCCGGGCCACCCGACAGCAGCAGGTCCTCCTGGCCCTGCGCGGGGCGGTGACCAGCGACGGCAGCCTGCTCTGGGAACTGCCGGACCTGCTCGACGCCGTGGCCGACACGGTCCGGACCAACGTGCCGACCAGCGTCCTGCCGGCCTTCGCGGCCATCGCCGACGAGGTCAACGATGACGCGGTCGTGCGCTCGATCATCCGGCACCCGCTGGTGCGCTCCAAGGACACGCGCTACGGCTCGTCGCTGATCCCGGACTTGGATGCCATTCGCGCGGTCGCCGCGGACCTCTTCCCGGAGCCTGGGGTCGCACCGATCCCGTGGCCCAGCCCGAAACCATAGGCCCGGGGGCCTCGCGCTGACTCCCACGCACGGTTTCCAGCCCGAGGGCCTCAGTCCGGCCACGCTCGCGGCCGAGAGCTGATTCCGACGCACGATTCGGACGCGAGGAGTGCCGGAGACCGGTCTTGGGCCTCGAACCGTGATTCCCACGCAGGTCCCAGCGCCGCCCTCAGGCCTCAGATCTCCATCGTCCAGCGGCCCGGTGGCCCGTCCCACGCCTCCAGCCGATCCAATAGATCGCCCAGGTCCGTGTCCCGGAGCACGAGCCCGCGGTGGACCGGCGCGACGAAGCCCGCCGCGACGGCATCGTCCAACCAGGCCAGTAGCGACGACCAGTAACTCCCATCGTCCAGCAGCCCGATGGGCTTGGCGTGCAGGTCCAGCTGTGCCCAGGACGTGACCTCGGCCAGCTCCTCCAGCGTCCCGAGCCCACCGGGCAGCGCGATGAACGCATCGGCCAACGACGCCATCGTCGCCTTGCGCTCGTGGAGCGTGTCGACGACGCGGAGCTCCGTGAGACCTGGGTGCGCGAGCTCACGATCGACCAGGCCCTGCGGGATCACGCCGATCACCTCACCACCGGCGGCCAGCGCCGCATCCGCCAAGGCGCCCATCAACCCGACCCGACCGCCGCCGTAGACGACCCCGATCCGGCGAGAAGCCAGGCCGGCGCCAACACGTGCGGCCAGCGCCGCATAGGCCGGATCGCGGCCGGGACTCGCCCCGCAGAAGACGCAGATGCGGCGCAACGTCGACACGGCCGACTAGTCGCGGTACCGGGCCAGGTGCCGCCGCATCCCCCGCGCGGCGGCCGCCCGGTGCGAGATCCCGTTCTTCGCCTCCGCGGACCACTCGCCCAGGGTCCGCCCGCCGGGAGGCTCGGACCAGGGCTCGAAGATCGGGTCGTAGCCGAAGCCGCCCATCCCCTTCGGTGCTACCGCGATGCGCCCACGCAGCGTGCCTCGGCTGAAGGTCAGCGCGAGGCCCCCGCGCGGGCCTATCGACCCGGGGATGGCCAGCGCGAGCACGCACACGTAGCGCGCCCCGCGGCGCTCCGGCGGCAGCCCCTCTAGTGCGGCGAGCAGCTTGCCGTTGTTGTCGTCGTCCGTCGCATCCTCGCCGGCGTAGCGCCGGGTCCGCACGCCGGGGCCACCGCCCAGCGCATCGACTTCGATGCCGGAATCGTCCGCGAGCGTGGGGAGCCCGGTCGCACGCACGCCGAACCGGGCCTTGATCGCCGCATTCGTCCGGAATGTCTCGCCGTCCTCGACCGGATCGCCGGGCACGCCCAGGTCGTCGAGCGAGACGACGACCCCGTCGGGCAGCCCCAGCAGCTCGCGCAGTTCGCGCAGCTTGTGCGTCGAGCGGGTCGCGATGAGCAGCCGCGGCCGATCCGCCGCCTCGCTCATCGGCGGACCGTGGCCAGGATCGCGGCCTGGGCGTCGAACAGCCGGGCCAGCCCCTCGTCGGCAAGGTCCAGCATCGAATTCGCGGACGCCCGGTCGAACGGCTTGCCCTCCGCCGTGCCCTGCAGCTCGACGTAGCGCCCGTCATCGGTGCCGACAACGTTGAAGTCGACCTGTGCCTTCGAGTCCTCGCTGTAGTCGAGGTCGAGGTAATCAAGCCCATTCACGATGCCGACCGACACCGCGGCCACCTTGCCGACGAGCAGCCGCTCCATGCCGAACGTGATGAGCGCCGCGCCCAGAGCCACGTAGCCGCCGGTGATCGACGCCGTGCGCGTGCCACCGTCCGCCTGGAGGACGTCGCAGTCGACGGTGATCGTCCGCTCGCCGAGGCGGCCCATGTCGACCACGCCGCGCAGCGAGCGACCGATGAGCCGCTGGATCTCGTGCGTCCGCCCGCCGATCTTGCCCCGGGCCGATTCGCGGTCGGATCGTTCCGCGGTGGCGCGCGGCAGCATCGAGTACTCGGCGGTCACCCAGCCGGTTCCCTTGCCGCGCAGATGGGGCGGGACGCGATCGGAGATCGTGGCCGCGCACAGGACCTGTGTGTCCCCGAACTTGACGATGCACGAGCCCTCAGCCCACTTCTGGACGCCGAGCTGGAAGCTGATCGGGCGCAGATCGCGCGGTCCGCGGCCGTCACCCCGGGCGCTGGGCGGTCGATTCCCGATGGTCATGGCGTGGTCCTCTCTTCGGCCTTGGCCGTATCCCAGAGCGTATCGAGCGCCGCGAAATCGAGGTCGCGCAGAGCGACACCCCGGGCCGCGGCCTGGCGCTCGACGCTGCCGAATCGGCGGCGGAACTTGGCATTGCCGGCGCGCATCGCGGCCTCTGCCTCCACGCCCCGTTTGCGCGCGACGTTGACGAGCACGAACAGCAGGTCGCCGAATTCCTCCGCCCAGGCCGCGATGTCGTCCGTCGCCGCGGCCTCGCGCAGCTCCTCTGTCTCCTCGATGACCTTGTCGAGCACGCCGTCCAGGGTCGGCCAGTCGTAGCCGATGGCCGCCGCTCGCGCCTGCATCTCCTGGCTGGCGGCCAGCGCCGGCATGGAGGTCGAGATGCCGTCCAGGGCGCCCTTGACCGCGGCGTGGGCGCCGTCGCCCCCCGACCCGGCCGCGTCCACCGCGGCGGCGGCGTCCTCGCGCTCCTGGGCCTTGATGCGCTCCCACTGGCGGTTGACGTCTGCGGCGGTGCGCGCCTCCGCCTCGCCGAAGACGTGCGGGTGCCGGCGCACGATCTTGGACGCGATGGCCGCCTGAACATCGGCCAGGTCGAAGACGCCGGCCTCAGCCGCCAGCTGGGCATGCAGGACGATCTGGAGCCACAGGTCCCCGAGCTCACCGGCAAGGGCCGGGGTCGCACCGGCCTCCAGCGCGTCGTAGACCTCGTAGGCCTCCTCGAGCAGGTGCTGGCGCAGCGACTGGTGGGTCTGCTCGCGGTCCCACGGGCAGCCGTCCGGCGCGCGAAGCCGGTCGCTGATGGCGGGCATCGCCCACGGACCGGCGACCGCCACCTCCGGCGCGACGGGGGCAAGGTACAGCGGCGCGGCGAGGTCCTCTACCGCCAGGGCCGAGACCGTCGTCGATGGCGTCGTGCCGAACCGCCCGACCGGATGCTCGCCCGGATACAGCTGCGCGAGTACATCGAGCGGCGAGCGGCCGTGCGGTCCGTGGCGCCCCGGCAGCGGAACGACGGGCTCTTCCACTCCGGCCGGGGCGGGACCCGGACGCAGCACGGCCAGGGGCACGATGAGCACGGGCCGGGACGCCTCGATGGGTGTCCCGATCAGCCCTTCCGCCGCGACGATCTGGAGGCCCGCGGCCGGGTCGAGCCCGAACCGCAGTCGCGCCTCCGTGACCAGGGCGTCGAGCATCGCCGGCGGCGCCTAGCCGACAGCGTCGGTGATGGTCTCGTCGCGGGTGATCACGACGGACGCCTTCTTGAGCGCGTACCAGTCGGCGAAGGCGGTCGAGCGGATCTGCTCGAGCTGGCGACCCTCAGGGGTGCGCTGCTCCTCCGCGATGACCTTGAAGAGGTACGCCCCGTCGTCCTTGATGATGATCACGTCCGACGTCTTGCCGAGTGCAGCGCCGAAGATCCCGGCGGACTGCTGCTCGCCAAGCTGACCGCGCGCGATCCAGCCGAGGTCACCGCCACGCCCCGCGGTCTCGGACTCCGAATTGTCCCGGGCGAGGGCCGCGAAGTCGGCGCCGCCATCGGCCTTCGTCTTGAGGGCCTTGAGGTGGTCGACGTCCGTCGGGTGATACATGATCTGGACGATGTGGTACCCGAACTCGGTCTTGACCGGCGCCAGGATCTGGCCGTCCTTCAGGCCGGCCACCAGGACCGGGGTCTTGAACGAGTCCACGTAGCCGCTGTCGGCGGTGACGTAACCGGGCAGCTTGCCGCCCGTGCCGGTCACGCCGTTGGCACTCTGCTCATCGCTCTCCGAACGAGCCAGCGCGTCGAACAGGGCCGGATCCGCCTGGAGCTTCGCGTACGCCGCGTCGGCATCGGTCTTGGCCTGGGCCCAGGATGGATCGGCGTCCGGGATCTCGCCCTGTGAGGCGGCGCCCGGATCGTCCTTGGGCGAGTACAGGATGTGGCGCACCTTGACCGCGGTCGGCGGGGCGTCGGGATCGCTCTCGGCGAGGTAGATCTCCGCGACCTGGCGCTGCGGGCCGGGCTTGATCGCGTCGGCCACGATCTTGTCCTCGAGCCGCTGGCGGATGACGTCACCGCGGACCACGGTCCGATACTGGACCAGGTCGACATCGTCGTTGACGATCTTGTCGGTGTAGGCCTCGTCGACCGATTCGGGCGCGATCTCCGTCACGCGGCCGATCCGGAAGATCCCGTCCTCGCCCTCGATGACCGTCGTGGGGTCGTTCACCGCGGCGTCGAAGATGGCGGTCAGGAACGCTTCATCGGCCTGGCTGTCGTCATCGTTCAGCCAGCCCAGGTCGCCGCCCTGCGGCGCGGTCGAGGTGTCGGTCGAGACGGTCTTCGCCACCTCGTCCCAGGCCTTGCCGCTCTCCAGATCGCGCAGCGCGGCGTCGGCCTTGGCCTTCGCCTCGGCGATCTGGGCGGCCGTCGGTTCGATCGCGCCATCGTCGGTCTTGGGCGCCGACTCGATGAGCCAGGCGTGGCGGGATTCGCGGGTCGTGGCCTCGACGGTCACGCGGGCGTCGATGTCCGCGTCGGTGATCGCGATCCCTTCCTGGGTGGCGAGGTCGGCCTGGATCCGGTTGTCGATCAGGCGCTCGAGCGCGATCGCGACGATCTGCCCGCGCTGCTGCTCGATGATCTGGTTCTGGATGTCCGCCTGGGCCTGGGTCAGGCGGCCGGCCACGGTCTGGGTCCGCACCCGGCGCTGCGCCTCGTCCAGCCGCCAGACCTCGATGAGGGCCCGCTCACGCAGTTCCGCCTTGGAGATCGACTGGCCGTTGACCGTGCCGACGGCCGCCAGGTTGTCGCTGTAGTACGACACGCCGATGGCCGCGAGCAGGATGAGGACCGCGGCGACCACGACCAGGCCGAAGCCGATGTTCAGGTAGAAGTTCCGTCGATCCCGGCTCTCCCACGACGACTTCGGGGAGCGCTTGACGACGGGCTTGGCTCGAAAGGTCATCGGCGGGCTGGATCCTGTGGCGTGGTGGATGACGCCGGCGATCGGCCGGACATGGACGAGGGCGGCGCGTATCGTACCCCAACCTCGCCCGGGATCCGGCCGCATGGCCGAAATCCCTGTCGCTCCCGAGCATCAGTCGCGATGCAGGGCCGGCAGCAGGAGTCGGTCCAGGACACGATCCGTGGCGCCGCCGTCCGCGACATCGAAGGCCTGCCGAGCGAACCCCCGGACGCGCTCCAGGTCCGGGGCCGGATCGCGCAGGGCAGATGCCAGCGCCGCGTCGGACTCCACGACCGGACCCGGGACACCCGATCGATAGTCGAAGTAGAAGCCGCGTTCGCGCTCGTACGCCGCGAGGTCCGGGGCGTAGAAGACCATCGGCCGGCCGAGCAGCGCGAACTCGAAGATGACGCTCGAGTAGTCGGTCACGAGGATGTCCGCGACGTGCAGGAGCTCGTTGATGTCGGGGTGGTCGGAGACATCGGTCAGGAAGCCGTCGAGCTCGCGGTCGATGACCAGCGCCTCGCGGATGAACGGGTGGAGGCGGACGAGCAGGATGTGGTCGGCGGCCAGGGCATCGCGCAGCAAGCGCCAATCGGGCAGGCCGTCGGCGCGGGCGACGCCCACGCTCTCGCCGCGGAACGTCGGCGCATACAGGATCACGCGCTTGTCGGGCGGCAGCGCGTAGCGATGGCGGATGTCCGCAACGACGCGCTGGATGTGCTCCTCGCCGAACAGCACGTCCGTGCGGGGGACGCCGAGATCGGACCGGAACCGCTCCAGCGGCTGCCCGAACGCCTCGGCGTAGTGCGGCGCCACGGCCATCGACGACACAAGGCAGACGTCGTAGTTGGTGTGGATCCGAACGTGGCGGAGAAGCCGGGCATCGGCCCCGAACGTCTTGTCTGCCACGCTGTACCCGAACTGCTTGAACGCCCCACAGGCATGCCAGACCTGGATGATGGTCGTCTCCCGCCTGGGGGTCACGACGTAGATGGGGAAGAAGTAGTCATCGACGACCACGACCCGCGAAGTCGCGAGGTGGTAGCCGGCGACGAAACCGTGGCGCAGGAGCGCGAGGCGGCCGCGCAGTCCACCGCTCGACCCGCCGTGCACGAGCTGCGCGGTGGAAGGCCCGAGGCCGCGCCGGACGAGCGCATCGCGCAGCATCGCGAGGTTGCCCGACAACGCGGACCCGTGGGCGGTCGCGAACAGGATGCGAGCCTTGACGGGCTGGCGCCGGCCGATGGCGAACCCCAGGCGGACGCTCCAGATCCGCACGCGCAGCAGGAGGGTCGCGATCACGATCCCCGTGTCCCGGCGGGCTCCCGCCCGGCGATGATGAGATCGATGACACGGTCGGTCGCTTGCCCGTCGAACCGATCCAGGTGGGTGGCCCGGAACGCCGCCAGGCGCTCGGCGCCGTGGTCCTCGCGGCGGATGGCGTCGAGCAGGTCGGCGAACGTGCGCACGATCCGGCCCGGCACGAACGCGGCGTAATCGACGTAGAAGTCCCGGCTGGCGATGTACTCCTCGAGGTCGGGGGCGAAGAACAGCATCGGGCGGTCCATCGTCGAGAACTCGAAGACCACCGACGAATAGTCGGTGATGAGCAGATCGGTCGCGAACAGGACGTCGTTGATGTCGATGCTCGACGTCGAGCCATCGATGATCCGGTCGGCGTACGCGGCCGGGATGTCGAGCGGGGTCCGGACGAAGGGGTGCATCCGGATGAGGCAGATGGCGTCCTTCTCGACGCACAGCGCGTGGAGGGCCGGATAGTCGATGAGCGTCTCGTCGTACCAGGCCGTCCGGGCGCTGTCGCCACGAAAGGTCGGCGCGAAGAGGTACACCGTGCGACCGCGGGCGGCCGGATACGCCGCCAGGGCGGCTTCCCGGCCGACCCTGCGGAGCGCCGGGTCCCAGAAGCGATCCATCCGCGGGATCCCGGTGGGGTGGACGCGCGCTTCCGGGATCCCGAAGGCTTCTGCATAGCACGGAACCTCCGCCTCCGAGCTAGCGATGGCGGCCGCATAGTTCTTGTGGACCCGAGCGTATGGGCTCACCCC
>JBPPMZ010000038.1:0-6988 GCA_051306295.1 Candidatus Limnocylindrales bacterium | reverse complement strand
GACCGCGCGAGATGTTCACAGCGACCTGCTCGTCATGCGGCAAGGACGCCCAGGTCCCGTTCCGACCGACCAGTGGCAAGCCGGTCTACTGCAGCGACTGCTTCCGGAGCCAGCGCGGCGGCTGACCTCATCCTCTCGGTGCGGGCCGACGAACGGCCCGCCGAACCAGCGTGAAACCCCCGACCCGGGTCGTCAGCCGACCCGGGTCGATCGATTCCCGTGCGTGGGAGTCACGGTCGTGGCCCGGAGCAGCCCCGAAACGTCCCGTCGGCCCATTTCCCGTGCGTGGGAGTCACGGTCGTGGCCCGGAGCAGCCCCGAAACGTCCCGTCGGCCCTTTTCCCGTGCGTGGGAGTCGCGGTCGTGGCCCGGAGTGGCACAGCCCGCCCGATCGCCTGAGCCATCTTCGCTGGGCGAAGCAGGTGACCGGCGACGGGCGCGAAGCGGCCCCGTTTCGGGCTCCCGATCGTCGATCGGTGCGCTGAGCGGCTCGCGCAACGGCCAATGGCGGATCCGGGCCTGATCCGGGCGGTTCCTCGGTGGCCTGCTCCGCTGGGCGCCGACGGGCCCCAGCCGCAGGCCCGCGACGCCCGGAGCGACGCCCGGAGTTGCGCGGCCCGCCCGATCGCCCGAGCCACATTCGCGAGGCGCCGCGGACCCGCGCGAGAAGCGGTGACGCCACGCACCATGGTGCGTGGACGCGCCGTGACAAGAGGTCCCGGGACGGGGCACGATAGGCGCTCACGGTCGCGAGTCGCGGATCCGGCCCCCGGCGGATGCCCCGATCGCCCGACAACTCTGGAGGAGGAACGAACATCGTGGTCGATCCCCGTACCCCGACACGGCGCCGGACACGCGCAACCGCGCTGGCCGTCGTCGTCGCCACCGCTGCGCTCATCGTCGCGCCTTCCGGCGCCCTCGCCGATCCCGGGTATGCCACCAGTCAACCGGCGCAGGTGGCCCTGCAGCCCGGCGTGAGCGGCACGGCGGTCGCCCTCATCGCATCCGGTGAGGAGGTCTTCGGCGACGTGTTCGAAGGGATCCCCGATGGCATCGGCATCGCGCCCGGGCCGGGTGGGACGGGCTACGTCGATGTCTACGTCGCGCACGAGCAGTCGCACGTCCCGTTCGGTGGCTTCGCCGACTTCCAGGACTCGTCTGTCAGCCGGGTCCGGGTCGACCTCGCCTCGAAGACGGTCACGGACCTCGAGGTCGTCTTCCCGGCCAGCGCCGGCCTGATCCGGTTCTGCTCGGCGTTCATGGCCGGGCCGGAGGAAGGCTTTGCCAAGTACACGTTCTTCGTCAATGAGGAGTCCAACGACCTGCTCGAGGTGCCGGCTGGCGCCCCGTACGGTTCGGACCCGTCGATCGCGCCCCTGCGCCAGGCTGGCCTGACCGGCTATCTCGACACGGCCACCGGGAAGATCGGCGTGCTGCCGAGTGCCGGTCGCCACAACCACGAGAACACGGTCATCGTGCCGGGTTGGAAGAAGGGCGTCGTGGCCCTGTCCGGTGACGACACGTTCACCTCGACGTCGTCGCCGGCGCGCCCGAACCTCAGCCAGCTGTACATGTCGCGCGCCCACAACCCTAACCACTTCATCAAGGACGACAGCACGCTATGGGCCTTCCGGGTAACGGCCAACGACGCCGGTCCGGTGACGCCCACGGACGGCCTGAACGGCGCGAACGACTACTTCGATATGGTCGTCGGCAACACCTGGAAGGGCGAGTTCATCCCGGTTCCCGAGGACGTCGCTCGAGGCACGACGGCGGATCGGCCGCAGGATGCCCTCGAGGACTGGTCGAACGCGAACAACGTGTTCCAGTTCATCCGGGTCGAGGACATCGCCTATGACCCGGATCAGCCACGGACCGTGTACTTCGCGGACACCGGCAATAGCCGGCTCCTGGAGGACGCGACCACCGGTCGCCTGTGGCGAGCCCCGTCCGGCACGGCCGGCACCTCGGCGTCGCTGGGGCGCATCTTCAAGATGACCTTCAACGCCGACGACCCGACCAAGGTCGACGCGTTCAGCATCGTCACCGAGGCCGAGACCATCGGGATGCGCAATCCCGACAACCTAGACGTCGGGCATGACAGCGTGATGGTCCAGGAGGATACGAGCAACGCCAGGATCTGGCAGTACGCCCTGGCCGATGGCAGCTGGACCCATGTCGCCACGGCAACGGTCCCGTCGGCGGAGACCAGCGGCATCGTCGATGTGTCCGAGTGGTTCGGCCCGGGCTGGTGGGCGGTCAGCGTCCAGACCCACACGACCCAGACGGCGACGGACGGCACACCGTTCGTGTGGACCGGCCCGCCCGGGCCGACCGTCGGAACGACCTACCAGAAGCGCCGTGAGAACGGCCAGCTGGTCCTCCTCCGGGTGGACGGCAGCTAGACCTGAGCATCACGCCGCCGTCCGGGGCCCACCCGGGCGGCGGCTTCGTTTGCGCCGTTCGCGACCGGCCGCGTACCATCGCGTCTGATGATCCACCCGCCCGCGATGGGCCCCAACCACGGCGTCGGACGCTGCTCCGGCGACCCGTCGGCCGGCCCGTCGCCGAGGCTCCCCGAGGCACCCTGACCCATGGCTGTCGGCTCGTCCAATGACTTCGACCTCGTCGTGCTCGGCGCTGGGACAGGAGGCTATACCGCGGCCTTCCGGGCCGGTCAGCTGGGCCTGAAGGTCGCCCTCGTCGACGATGACAAGATCGGTGGGACGTGCCTGCATCGCGGCTGCATCCCGACCAAGGCACTGCTCGAATCGGCGAGCCTCATGGACCGCATCAAGCACGCCAAGTCGTTCGGCATCACCCTGCCCGGCGAGCCGACCATCGACTATGCCGCGATGGCTGCCAACAAGGACGCGGTCGTGAAGCGGATGTGGACCGGCCTCAAGACCCTGGTCGCCAAGAACAAGGTCACCTGGATCGACGGCCGCGGCCGCCTGGACGGCCCGAACAGGGTCCGGGTCAGCCAGCCCGGCGAGGACGGGACGCCCGGCAAGGGCGGTGAGCGAATCCTCCAGGCGACGAACATCATCCTGGCCACGGGTTCCCGGGTGAAGAGCCTGCCGGGCCTGGTGCCGGACGGCAAGCGCATCGTGACCAGCGATGACGTGCTGCGCATGACCGAGCTGCCCAAGGACATCATCGTCGTCGGTGCCGGGGCGGTCGGCGTCGAATTCGCGAGCATGTTCCACGACGTCGGCGTCGGCGTCACGGTCCTCGAGTACCTGCCCCAGATCGTGCCGCTCGAGGATGCCGAGGTCAGCAAGGTCGTCGAGCGCTCGTTCACCAAGCGCGGAATCACGGTCATGACCAGCGCCCGCTTCGATGCCGCCTCGGTCAAGGCCGACAAGGATGGCGTCAGCGTCATGGTCGGGCCGGAGGGCAAGGAGCCGGCCGAGCTGCGCGCCGGAGTCATGCTCGTGGCGACCGGTCGCGCCGCCAACATCGAGGACATCGGCATCGAGACGACCAGGGTCGAGACGGACCGGGGGATCATCAAGGTCGACGGCCACATGCGCACCCGCGAGCCGCACGTCTACGCCATCGGCGACATCGTCGGCGGCCTGTGGCTGGCCCACACCGCAGCCCACGAGGGGATCATCGCCGCCCACGTCATCGCCGGCGAGGCCGACGTCCACCCGATGGACTACACCAAGCAGCCCCGAGCGACGTATTGCCGACCGGAGATCGCCTCGATCGGCGTGACCGAGGAGCAGGCGAAAGCCGCCGGTACGGCCTACAAGGTCGGCAAGGTGCCGTTCCAGGCCATCGCCAAGGCGATCATCGGCGGCGAGTACGAGGGTTTCGCCAAGGTCATCATGGACATGGCGACCGGCGACACCATCGGCGTCCACATCGTCGGACCGCACGCGACCGACCTCATCGCCGAGGCCTCGCTCGGCTTCCAGCTCGAGGCGGCGCCGTGGGAGATCGGCGGCGCGACCCATGCCCATCCGACCCTCTCGGAGGTCATCGGCGAGGCCGCCATGGCCGTGGACGGACGGTCCATCAACTTCTAGGCCTGCCACGCAACCGGAGGTCCATCCGAGCGATGGCCACGACCAGCGGCTCCGACGCCAGCACCAACGGCCAGGCGAGCACGACGGACCTCGCGGCATCGGTCGGCCTGCAGGACGCCGACCTCGTCGAGATGTATCGCTACGTCGCCCTGGCCCGGGCCCTGGACGAGCGGATGTGGATCCTCAACCGGGCCGGCCGGATCCCGTTCGTCATCTCCGGGCAGGGCCACGAGGGGGCCCAGGTCGGCATCGCCTGGGCCTTCCAGAAGGGCCACGACTGGATCGCCCCGTTCTACCGCTCCATCGCGACGTGCCTGACCTTCGGGATGAGCCCGCGTGACATCCTGACCGCCCAGTACGCGACCGCCAACGATCTCTCGTCCGGCGGGCGCCAGATGCCCGGCCACTACGGATCGCATGAGCACAACCTGCTGAGCGTGTCGTCGCCGGTCGCGACGCAGCTCCTCCATGCTGTGGGGATCGCGCTCGCGGCCAAGATCCGCAAGACCGGGCAGGTCGCGATGACGAGCATGGGGGAGGGGAGCAGCAACCAGGGCGACGTCCACGAGGGTCTCAACTTCGCGGCCATCCACAAGCTGCCGTTCGTGTTCGTGGTCGAGAACAACGGCTACGCCATCAGCGTGCCCGCCGCTCGCCAGGTGTCCGTCCCCGATGTCGCGCAGCGGGCCGCCGGCTACGGCATCCCCGGCGTCGTGGTCGACGGCGACGACGTGCTGGCCTGCTATGCCGCTGCGCGGGACGCGGTCGGGCGCGCCCGCGCCGGCGAGGGTCCGACCCTCATCGAGGCCAAGGTCACCCGCCTGACCGGCCACTCGTCGGACGACCAGCAGACGAAGTACCGCTCGGAGGAGGAGCTCACTGCCGAGCGGGCGCGCGACCCGCTGCCGCTCTTCCGCGCCCAGCTCGTCGACGCCGGGATCCTGACCGCGGAGATCCAGGAACGGGTGGACGCCGAAATCAAGGCCGCCGTCCACGACGCCACGGAGTACGCCGAGGCGCAGCCCGACCCCGACCCGGCCACGGCGATGCGCTACGTCTACGCCGATGACAGTGGCGGAACCCCGGCATGACGGCCCGGACGTTCATCGACGCCATCCGCGAGACGCTCGCCTCCGAGATGCGTCGCGACCCATCGATCATCGTGCTCGGCGAGGACGTCGGGAAGAAGGGCGGCGTGTTCCTGGCCACGGACGGCCTGTGGGCGGAGTTCGGCGACGAGCGGGTCATCGATACACCACTCACGGAATCGATGATCGTCGGGGCATCCATCGGCGCCGCGGTCAACGGCCTGCGTCCGGTATGCGAGATCCAGTTCGCCGACTTCATCTTCCCGGCATTCAACCAGATCGTGTCCGAGGCGGCCAGGATGCGCTACCGCTCCAACAATGGCTACGGCGTCCCGATGGTCATCCGGGCGCCGTACGGCGGGGGCGTCCACGGCGCGCTCTATCACTCGCAGAGCGTCGAGGCGTTCTTCACCCACGTGCCGGGCCTCAAGGTGGTGGTACCCTCGACGCCGTACGACGCCCGCGGCCTGCTGCGCTCGGCCATCCGTGACGAGGACCCGGTCATCTACTTCGAGCACAAGAAGATGTACCGAAGCGTCCGCGGCGATGTCCCGGACACGGACTATGTGGTGCCCCTTGGCAAGGCGGCCATCACCCACCCGGGCTCGCAGGTCACGGTCATCGCGTATGGACTCATGGCTCATTACGCGCTGGAGGCCGCGGACCGCGTCGCCGAGGACGGCATCAGCGTCGAGGTCGTGGACGTCCGCACGCTGCGCCCACTCGACACGGAGACGATCCTGGATTCGGTGCGCAAGACCGGCAAGTGCCTGGTCGTCTACGAGGACAACAAGTTCGGCGGGTACGGGGCGGAGATCGCGGCGACCGTCGCCGAGGAGGCCTTCGACTACCTGGACGGCCCCGTGACCCGCGTCGCCGGCCCGGAAGTCCCTGGCGTGCCGTACAACCACGTCCTGGAGGACTGGTTCATGGTCAACCCGGAGAAGATCGCCGACGGGATCCGGACGCTCGCCGCTTACTGATCGTCTGTTTACGACGGAAGCGGGGCGCCGAACACGCCGCCAGGCTCGTCGAGCCCGCCGCCGATGTCCACGATGAGCGCGACCGCGGTGTCCAGGTCCATCCGGCGACCCTCCGCTACAGGCTCGTCCAAGCCTCGTCTGACCTGACGCCGTCGCGCGCCGCGGCGAACGGGTCCTGGGTCTCATGGAACCCGAGACAAGGCCGCGCCGAAGCCGATGGAGACGGCCATCGACAGGAGATCAAGCGCGATGAACAGACCCGGCAGCAGGCCGGGTTCCCGGTTGATCAAGAGGCCTCCGGCGCCGGATCGCCCAGCGCCCGCCCGACCTCCAGGAGCGCGAACACCGCCGCGATCCGGACGACCACCGAGCCCTCGTCCTCGCGGACACCCGCAAGGCGTCGCACCTGCTGCCCGATCGTCACCGTCCCTCCCGGCTTGGCGTGCGACTTCGATCTCGCGCGTCAGCGTGCATGATGGCGATCTTGCGGGCGACCCGACCACCCTGACTCGACCGATGTCGCGCGATGGGCGACACTGTGCCCGTCGCAGCCTGACCCCGCGACCCTGGGACCGAAGGAGCAAGCGAACGTGGCGAAGGTGACCATGCCCCAGCTCGGCGAGAGCGTTGCCGAGGGGACCATCGGGAAGTGGCTGAAGCAGCCGGGCGACGCGGTCGCCAAGTACGAGCCGCTCCTGGAGGTCATCACCGACAAGGTCAACGCCGAGGTGCCGTCGCCGTTCGAGGGCATCCTTCGCGAGATCCTGGCGGAGGAAGGCGCGACCGTCCCGAACAACGCGGAGATCGCCGTCATCGAGACGGCCGACGAGGCCGGCGCGGGCGCATCGTCGGGTGCCGACGATCTGTTCCGGGGTCAGGCC
>JBPPMZ010000037.1:0-16951 GCA_051306295.1 Candidatus Limnocylindrales bacterium | reverse complement strand
CCGGTGTTCATCCAGGGCGATCATTACCAGTTCAACGCGAAGAAGTACGCCGCCGATCCCGAGGCGATGACCGAGGAGATTCGCCGCGCGTGCCGCCTGGCGATCGACGCCGGCTATCGCAACATCGACATCGATTCCTCCACGCTCGTCGACCTCTCGAACCCGAACGCCGACGAGGAGCAGCGCGAGAACTACACGCGCGCGGCCGAACTGACCGCGCTCATCCGATCCCTCGAGACGGACGGCGTCACGGTCAGCGTCGGCGGCGAGATCGGCGAGGTCGGCAGCCAGAACTCGACGGTCGACGAGCTGCGCGCCTATCTCGACGGCTATCGGCGCGAACTCGACGCCCGCGCCCCCGGCGCGATCGGGGTCAGCAAGGTCAGCGTCCAGACCGGCACCAGCCACGGCGGCATCCCATTGCCGGGCGGCGGTGTGGCGGAGGTCAAGCTCGACTTCGCCGTCCTCAAGGCGCTCGGTGAGGTCGCCCGCGAGTACGGGGCCGCCGGCGCGGTCCAGCACGGCGCCAGCACCCTGCCCGACGAGCTGTTCCACCGTTTCCCGGCGGTCGAGACCGCCGAGATCCACCTCGCGACCGGCTTCCAGAACGCCCTGTACGAGCACCCGGCGTTCCCGGATGCGCTGCATCGCGAGATCGAGGCCTGGCTCGTGGCCAACGCCGCCGACGAGCGCAAGCCCGAGCAGACCGACCAGCAGTTCGTGTACACCACGCGCAAGAAGGCGATCGGGCCGTTCAAGCGCGAGCTCTGGGAGCTCGAGACCAAGGACGAGATCCTGGCCGCCCAGCGGCGCAAGATCGGGTTCCTCTTCACCGAGCTCGGGGTCAACGGCTCGCGCGACATGATCGCCGCCTACATCCGTCCGGTGGAAGTCCATCGCCCGCTGCCCGATGCGCTCCGCGAGGCCGTCACTCCCGGTTGACGCCCGCCAACGTGCGCGCGGCACGATGCGCTTTCCGCCAGCCTTCGGCATCGACTGACCACGCCCCGGGGCCTTCGCGTCGACCGCGCGCGACGATGCGAAGTGGACGCATCATGGCCAACAACCATCGACACTCGGAGGACGCCACGTTGACCGCTGACCATGAGGCCGCCCGCGAGGCCTTCGCCGTCCGGCTGGGCGGCATGGCCCTCGCCGCGATCGAGCTCCAGACCGTGTACCTGGGTGAGCGCCTGGGCTACTACCGCAGCCTCGCCACGGACGGCCCGGCGACGCCCGGTGAACTGGCCGACCGCACAGGCACGGACGCGCGCTATGCCCGCGAGTGGCTCGAGCAGCAGGCCACCGCGTCCATCGTCGAGGTCGATGATGCGACCAAGCCGGCCATGGAGCGCCGGTTCAGCCTGCCGTCCGGCCACGCCGAGGCGCTCATCGATCCGGAGAGCCCGTATCTCGTCGGGCCGCTGGCGCGCTTCATGATGGCCTCCGCCCAGCGCATGCCCGACATCCTGGACGCCTACCGAACGGGTAGCGGCGTGGACTGGGCGGCCTACGGGCCGGACGTCATCGAGGCCCAGGAGGGCTTGAATCGCCCGCAGTTCCAGCACTTCGTCGGCGATTGGATCGCGGCCTTGCCGGACGTCGACGCGCGCCTTCGCGCGGGGACGGGTCGCGTGGCGGACATCGCCTGTGGTACCGGCTGGTCGTCGATCTGGATCGCGCGTCACTACCCGGGCGTGCACGTCGACGGCATCGACATCGACGCCGGCTCCATCGAACGCGCGCGTGCCAACGCGGCCGCCGAAGGCATCGAAGACCGCGTGTCGTTCCTGTTCGCCGATGCGGCCAACGCGGACGGCCAGGGTCGCTACGACCTGGTGACCATCTTCGAGGCCCTTCACGACATGGGCCGCCCGGTCGAGGTGCTGCGTACCGCCCGCCAGCTGCTGGCGCCCGGTGCCGCCGTGCTCATCGGCGACGAGCGGGTCGCGGAGGCGTTCGCGCCGGGCCAGGAGCAGGACCGCCTGTTCTACGGCTACAGCACGGTCGCCTGCCTGCCCAACGGCTTGTTCGATGCGCCGTCCGTCGGGACCGGCACGGTCCTCCGGCCGTCCGCCGTGGAGGCGATGGCTCGCGACGCCGGGTTCAGCGGCTTCACGATCCTGCCGACGGAGCACGAGGCATTCCGCTTCTACCGTCTGGACGCGTAGTGCGCATCTCGGGCCGAGCGGTGTTGACGACGACGAGATTCGTCGTTGACGCGGTCCCGCCCGGTGCTATCCTCCGCCGCGAGGAACGCCGCTGAGGGAGCGGCGTGCCCGGTGCCCAAGCGTCCTCGCGACCACTCTCCAGAGGTCAGTCTCGCGCCCTGGTCGGCGCGGCGGTAGGAGGAGGATTTCGTGGCGGGTCCATCCAACCAGGACATCGCGGCGCGCGACGATGCGCAACTGCGGTCGCTGGGCATCAAGCCCGAACTCAAGCGAACGCTCGGCTTCCTGTCGAACTTCGCCATCGCGTTCAGCTTCATCAGCGTGTCGACGGGATCGTTCGGCAACTTCGGCGTCGGTATCGGTCTCGGCGGCCCGGCCTTCTTCTGGTCGTGGCCCATCGTGATCTTCGGCCAGCTATTGGTCGCGCTCGTGTTCGCCGAGCTGGCCAGCCACTTTCCGGTCGCCGGGTCGATCTATCAGTGGTCGAAACGCCTGAGCAATCGGACCCTGGGCTGGTTCACCGGCTGGTTCTATTTCTGGGCCCAGGTCGTGACCGTCACGGCGGTCGCGGTCATCGTCGCCTTCGTCATCGACGGCATCGTCCAGATCGAAGGGTTCCTGGACTCGCCGGATCCGACCGGGATCACGACGATGTTCACGTTCATCTCGCTCCTCACGCTCCTGATCACGACGCTCATCAACGCCTTCGGCGTTCGGTTGCTGTCGATCCTCAACAACCTGGGCGTAGCGACCGAGATCATCGGCATGTTCTTCTTCGCGCTGATCCTGCTCTTCTTTGCCAACAACCAGCCAGTCTCCGTGCTGTTCGACACGGGTGGGGCAGAGGACGCCACAGGCGGCAGTTACCTGCCGGCCTTCCTGCTCGGCATGTTCATGTCGCTGTTCATCGTGTATGGGTTCGACACCGCCGGGACGTTCGGTGAGGAGACGCTCGACGCGACGCGCCAGGCGCCTCGCGGCGTCCTCGCATCGATCCTCATCTCGGGCCTCGTCGGGGCCGTCTTCCTCCTCGCGGTGCTGCTCGCCATCCCGAGCATCCCCGATGCGATGGCCGAGGGCCAGGCCGGCGGCTTCCCGATCGCGACGACCATCATCTCCGTCCTGACGACGGACCTGATCGCCGGGATCACGCTCGGGGAGCTGTACCTGTTCGTCATCCTGGCATCGGTCTTCGTGTGCACCCTGGCCATCCAGGGGGCCGCGACCCGGATGATGTTCTCCATGAGCCGAGACAAGCACCTGCCGCTCGGCAGTCTGTGGGGCCAGGTCAACCAGACCTTCCAGACGCCGGCCAATGCGGCCATCGGGGTGGGGGTCCTGGCCGCGCTGCCGATCCTGGTCGTCGGGCCGCTGGGCGGGTTCTACATGTCGATCGCGGCCACGGGCCTGATCTACCTGAGCTACTTCCTGTGCAATCTCGGCGTGCTGGCGGCCCGCCGCCGAGGTTGGCCCCACAAGCCGGCCTGGTTCAACCTTGGCCGATGGGGCATGCTCATCAACATCCTTGCCCTGATCTGGGGCGGGGCGATGATCATCAACATCGGCATCTGGCAGGACAAGGCCCTGTTCGGCGAGTTCGGCGGCGACGGGCGCGGCTTCACGAACCCGGGCTTCGGGGCCTTCTTCAAGCCGTTCGGCAATGAGATCGAGGGCCTGCCGGCGTGGCCCACCTTCGAGGTCCTGGTCGCCGTGATCCTGATCTTCGGTGTCATCTACTACGCGCTAGCCGTCCGGGGCCGGGCGGCCGACATCGAGTCGGCGGACGCCGTGACCGGCGAGGCCATGATCGGCTGATCTCCAGGGGGACACGATCGAACCACCCGGGAGGAGGGTGCGGCGCGGCGAGCGATCGCCGCGCCGCATCATGTCCGGCCCGTTACGCTCCGAGATGCCATGACCGACGACGTCCTCCACGGCGATCCCCACGACGACCTGGTCCGCGCGATGCAGCGCGTCCCGGAGCTGGCTGGCCACGACCTGACCCTGACCGCCCTGTCCGGCGGCATCACCAATCGCAACTTCCTCGTGACGGTCGCGGGGTCCGCGGACCGCTATGTCATCCGCCTGGCCGGCAACGACACGTACCTGCTGGGCATCAGCCGGGAAGTGGAGCACGCGGCCACCGTTGCGGCGGCGGGCGTCGGTGTCGGGCCGGAGGTCACGGCCTTCATCCGGCCGGAGGGCTACCTCGTCACCCGCTTCATCGAGGGATCACCGGTCAGTGACGAGTCCGTCCACCGACCCGAGACCCTGGTCCGCGTCGCCCAGTCATTGCGGCGCATCCACGACGGTCCGGCCATCCCGGGCCTGTTCGTGCCGCTCAGGATCGTGGAAGCGTACCGGGCGTTGGCCCTGGCTCGCGGGGTGCGCATCCCGCGCGAGTACGAGCTTGCGTCCTCCATCGGGCGACGCATCGAGCTCGCCTGCCTGTCCAACCCGGTCGAGCTCCGGCCCTGCCACAACGACCTGCTCAACGCCAATTTCATCGACGACGGTGAGCGCATCCGGATCGTCGACTGGGAGTACGCGGGCATGGGCGACCCCTGGTTCGACCTCGGCAACTTCAGCATCAACCATGAACTCACGCCGGACCAGGACGCCCACCTGTTCGCGGCGTATGCGGGCGTGGCCCGGGTCGATCACCTCGCGCGGCTCAGCCTGATGCGCGTCGTGTCCGACTTCCGCGAGGCGATGTGGGGCGTCCTCCAGCAGGGCATCAGCACCCTCGATGTCGACTTCGTCGCGTACGCCGCCGAGCACTTCGACCGCCTGCTCGCGAATGCCTCGACGCCGGCCTTCGAGCGCGCCCTGCGCGAGGCCGCCGGCGACTGACGTTCAGTGGCAGCGCGCAGTGCCGCGGTCCGCGAAGTCCCCGGCCGTTGGGATGAACTGCCAATCGTAGGAGCCGTCGTGCAGGGTCAGGGCCAGGACCCCGTGCGCGACGGACGCCCGCAGCTCGCTGTGCGCGGCCACCGTGTCGAAGCCGCGCAGTTCCTTGCCGCCCGTGCCCACCACGAACTGGCGCAGGCCGCGCTCGCGGTCCTCCCGGCCGTCGGGGTCGAGCGGTGCGAAGCGCTCGTAGTCGTGGTCGTGGCCGTTGATGACGACGTCCGCGCCAGCGGCATACAGCGCGTCCCAGAACGGCCCGACCTCGTCCTGGTCGCCATGCTCCCCGGAGCTGAAGCGTGGGTGGTGCCAGATGGCGACCGTACAGGTGGCCGTCGTCGCGGCGAGCTCGGTGACCAGCCAGCGGCCCTGCGGCGACTCGGGGTCGCAGCCGTCGGCCGATCCGCAGTTCGAGTCGAGGACGATCACCCGCCACGTGCCCAGGTCGTAGGCGTACCACGTTGCCTTCCCCTCGCCAGCGGCGGCCCCGAAGTACGTGCGGTACGCCCCGATCCCGCCGTCCTGCCAGTCATGGTTGCCGGCGGCGGGTCGGGTCCGGTCCTTGTGACGCCCCCAGGTGGGTTCGTAGCAGTCGCGGAAGGTGGCGGATGAGGCGGAGTCGTAGACGTTGTCACCAGCGGTGAAGACCATGCCTTCGATGTCGTCGAGGAGTGCCGCCGTGGCTTCGTCATCGTCGGTGGTGCAGTCGGCGATGTCCCCGGCACCGACGAGGACCGGGTCGCCGGCCAGGTCCGCTGATGGCGACGGTGAGGCCGACGCCGCGGCCGGTGCCGACGCGGAGGGCGACGGGGACGCGAGGCCCGAGGCCGTCGGGGTCGCCGTGGACGTCGCGACCGGGATCGGCGATGGCGATGCCGCTGTCGATGTCGCGCCGGGGCGCCCGATGACGGTCGTCAGGCCCAGCAGCACCAGCAGTGTCGCCCCGAAGACGACGACCACGAGAGCGACCTGGCGGAGGACGGCAGGGTCGCGCGACACGTCGGCAGCCTAGCGGACGACGCCGATCGACGCGTCGCGAGCCGCACAGCCATCGGCCCAGCCGGTAGGCTGTCCGCGCACGACCGGGACGGTCGACGATGAGGGAGTGACGGCGCAGCATGCAGCATGCCCGGGCGGTGATCATCGGTGGTGGCGTTGGCGGGACGTCGATCGCCTACCACCTGGCCGAGCGTGGCTGGACGGACATCGTCCTGGTCGAGCGCGCCGAGCTGACCAGCGGCTCCACGTTCCACTCGGCCGGGATGGTCGGACAGCTGCGCGGCAGCGTGACCCTGACCAAGATGATGATGTACGGGGCGGACCTGTATCGCCGCCTGGCCGGGGAGACCGGCACGGACCCAGCGTGGCACGAGGTCGGCAGCCTGCGTCTGGCGTCAACGCCGGAGCGCTTCGAGGAACTCCGCCGACAGGCCGGCTGGGCCAAGACCTTCGGCCTGCCCATGGACCTCATCACCGCCGACGAGGCCCTCGCGCTCTTCCCACTCATGGACCCCGATGGCGTTCGCGGGGCCGTCTACCTTCCGACCGACGGCTGGCTCGATCCGTCCGGGCTGGCTTTCGCCCTGGCGGCCGGCGCCCGCCAGCGCGGGGTGAGCATCCGGACCCACACCCGGGTCACGGACATCGGCGTGACGGATGGCCCGCGGCCGCGCGTGACAGGCGTGACCGTCGAGCACCGCGGCGAGCGCGAGACGATCCAGGCGGACATCGTCGTCAACGCCGGCGGCATGTTCGCGGCGGAGATCGGTCGCCTGGCCGGCGTGACCGTCCCGATCGTGCCGATGGCCCACGAGTACCTCTTCACCGAGGCCATCGAGGGCGTCCATCCCGGCCTGCCGCAACTGCGCGACCCCGACAACCTGTTCTACGTCCGCGAGGAAGTGGGCGGGTTGTGCATGGGCGGCTACGAGCGCCATCCCGCGCCATGGGGTCTGGACGGCATCCCGGCCGATTTCAACGGCAAGCTCCTGGCCCCCGACTGGCCGCGCTTCGAGGAGATCATGGTCGGTGCGGTCCGGCGCATCCCGGCCATCGCCGACGCGGGTGTCAGTCGGATGATCAACGGCCCGGAAGCCTTCACCCCCGACAACGAGTTCATCCTGGGGGAATCCGACGTGCGCGGCTTCTGGGTCGCGGCTGGGTTCTCCGCCCACGGGATCGCGGGCGCCGGAGGGATCGGGCGCCAGGTGGCCAGCTGGATCGTCGACGGCGAGCCGGAGCTCGACCTCTGGAAGATGGACATCCGCCGATTCGGCCCGGCGTATCGATCGCCGTCGTACACCCTCGCGCGTTGCATCGAGAACTACGCGACCTACTACGACATCCATTACCCGAACGAGGAGCGCGAGGCCGGTCGCCCACTGCGCGCCGCGCCGGCCTACGACGAGCTCGCTCGCCTGGGCGCCGTGTTCGGGGAGAAGTCCGGCTGGGAACGACCGAACTGGTTCGAGCCCAACGCCGACGACCCGCGGTTCGGGGGGCGCGAGGCGCTCGAGACGCTTCGGCCAAGGGGCTGGGCGGGCCAGCACTGGTCGCCAGCCATCGCGGCTGAGGCCCTGGCCACCCGGCAGGCTGCCGGCCTGTTCGACGAGTCGTCGTTCGCCAAGCTGGAGGTCAGTGGTCCCGGCGCGGTGGCGTTCCTCCAGTGCGTGGCCGCCAACGACGTGGACCGCCCGGTCGGCACGATCGTGTACACCCAACTCCTGGATCGGCGCGGCGGGATCCAGGCTGACCTGACCGTCACACGCCTTGCGCCGGACCGGTTCCTGCTCGTGACCGGCACGGCCTACGGCAACCACGACGCGGCCTGGTTGCGCCGCCACCAGCCCGACGACGGCTCGGTGGACATCCGCGACGTGACCTCGGCCCGGGTCTGCTACGGCCTATGGGGGCCGGCCGCCCGCGACATCCTCGCGTCGGTCTCGCCCGACGACGTCTCGGACGCCGGCTTCCCGTACCTCACCGCCCGCGAGATCACTGTGGGCTCGGTCCCGGTCCTGGCCCTGCGTGTCACCTATGTCGGCGAGCAGGGCTGGGAGCTCTACGCGCCGACCGAGTACGGCCGCGCGCTCTGGACGACGCTCTGGGCGGCGGGACGTGGACACGGCCTGGTCGCGGCCGGCTACCGCGCCATCGACGCCCTCCGGCTGGAGAAGGGCTATCGCGTCTGGTCCAGCGACATCACCCCCGATGAGACGCCATACGAGGCTGGCCTTGGTTTCGCGGTGGCCCGGGACAAGACAGCCGACTTCCTGGGCCGCGACGCCCTGGTCCAGGCGAGGGCAGCCGGTCCGCGCCGCCGGCTGCGCTGCCTGGTCCTGGAAGACCCACGGGCGGTCTGCCTGGGCAACGAACCCGTCCGGGTCGATGGCGCCGTCGTGGGACGCGTGACGAGCGGCGGCTACGGCTTCGCCGTCGAGCGCTCCATCGCGTTCGCCTACCTGCCGCCGGATCGGGCGGCGGTCGGGACCCGGGGCGAGATCGACGTCTTCGGGGAGTGGGTCGGGTTTCAGGTCGCCCGCGACCCGCTCTACGACCCGAGCAACGAACGGATCCGATCGTGAGCGGCCCGCCGTACGGCACGGAGTGGTCCGCCGGCCTGCGCCTCGGCTCGGACGCGGAGCTGCGCGGATGGCTGGAGGTCGCCCTGGCGGCCTGCGACGAGGCCGACGAGATCGCCCGCCGGCACTTCCGGCGCGATATGCAGGTCGACCGCAAGCCCGACCGCACGTTCGTGACCGAGGCCGACACGGAGGTGGAGCGCCGCATCCGCGAGCGGCTCCTTGGCGCGTTCCCGGATCACGGCCTGGTCGGCGAGGAGTACGGCACGGAGGCCGGCGATGCGTCCGTGCGCTGGTACATCGACCCGATCGACGGCACCCACAACTTCATGCGCGGCGTACCGCTATTCGGCACGCTCCTGGCCGCCGAACGGGACGGTGAGCTGCAGGTCGCCGTCCTGTCCGCGCCTGCCCTCGATGAGCGCTGGTGGGCCCACCGCGGGGGAGGGGCCTGGGCCCGAAACCGGGGGCAGACGACGGCGCGTCGGATGCACGTCAGCGACATCCGTGACCTGGCCGACGCCCAGGTCGTGTACGGCGGGGGACGCGACATCGTCGCCTCGGGACGAGCCCCAGGCTTCGAGCGCCTGCTCGACGACGTCTGGCGGGAGCGCGGGTTCGGCGACTTCTGGGGCTACACGCTGGTGGCGGACGGCGGCGCGGAGGCGATGGTCGAGGTCGGCCTGAAGGCGTGGGACGCCGCGGCGCCGACCGTGCTCATCGAGGAAGCCGGTGGGCGGGTAACCGACCTGGAGGGTCGGCGGGCCATCGACTCGGGCAGCTTCGTGACGTCCAACGGACATCTCCATGACATCATCCGGGAGCGGCTCCTCGAAGGCTGATGCGTTCGGGCCGGTCGGCCCGTCGTGCGCGGGCCATCCGGATACCGCCTGGACCGCCCCCGCCCCCTCATCATCAGGACCATGCAGATCGTCACTCCCGCCCAGGCCGTCGCGGACATCCGTTCGGGCGACCAGGTCTACGTCCATTGCGCCTCCGCGGCGCCCTCCGTGCTCCTCGATGCGCTGGCCGCCCGCGCCGCTGACCTCCAGGACGTGGGCATGGTCCACCTCCACACCGAAGGTCCGGGACCGCACCTGGCCCCGGAGATGGCCGGACACTTCCGCCATCGGGCCCTGTTCGTCGGGCCGAACGCCCGCAAGGCGATCAACGAGGGCCGCGCGGACTATGTGCCGGTCTTCCTGTCGGACGTGCCCCGCCTGTTCGAGTCCGGCGCCGTGCCGCTGGACGTCGTGTTGGTCAACGTCACGCCGCCCGACGCGCACGGCTTCTGCTCCCTGGGCGTGTCCGTGGAAGCCATGCACGCCGCGATCCGGGCGTCGACCACGGTCATCGCCCAGCTCAACTCCGGGATGCCGCGGACCCTGGGCGACAGCTTCATCCACGTCGACGACATCGATCTCGCGGTCGAGGTCGATGTCCCGCCCTACGAGCGCCCGATCGGCGCGATCAGCGAGGTCGAGCGCAAGATCGGCCAGTACGTTGCGGAGCTGGTGCCCGACGGCGCCACGCTCCAGCTGGGCATCGGCGCGATCCCGGCGGCCACGGCCCTCGCCCTGACCGATCACCGTGACCTGGGCGTGCACACCGAGATGTTCACCGACAGCGTCGTGGACCTGGTCGAGGCCGGGGTCATCACCGGCACCCGCAAGGAGCGCAATCGCGGCAAGATCGTGACCGCCTTCCTGATGGGTAGTCGACGGCTGTACGACTTCGTGGCCGACAACCCGATGATCGAGATGCGGCCCGTGGACTTCACCAACGACACCCACGTCATCCGCTCGTTCAGTCGCATGACCGCCATCAACTCGGCGATCGAGGTGGATCTGACCGGACAGGTCGTCGCCGATTCGATCGGCCAGCGGGTCTACAGCGGCGTCGGTGGGCAGATGGACTTCATCCGGGGTGCCGCCCTGGCCAGCGAGGGCCGCGCCATCATCGCCCTGCCGGCCACGGCCAAGGGGGGAACGATGACGCGCATCGTCGGTACGCTGAAGCCCGCCGCCGGCGTCGTCACCACCAGGGCGCACGCCCGGACGATCGTCACCGAGTTCGGCGTCGCCGAGTTGTTCGGCCGCAGCCTGCGAGAACGGGCGGCGGCGCTCATCGGCATCGCCCATCCGGACCACCGCGAAGCGCTGAAGGCAGAGGCCCAGAAACTGGGCATCGACTGACCGAACGACGACCCACCATCGACCGCCCGCCACTGGGGACCCGCCATGACCGTGACCGCTCCGACGACCAGCCGACCGCCCATCGACGACGCCCTGCTGGCCCGGATGGATGCCTACTGGCGGGCGGCCAATTATCTATCGGTCGGCCAGATCTACCTGCTCGACAACCCGATGCTGCGCGAGCCGCTCAAGCCGGAGCACGTCAAGCCGCGCCTGCTCGGACACTGGGGCACGACCCCCGGCCTGAACCTCCTGTACGTCCACCTCAACCGGTGCATCCGCGAGCGCGATCTGGATGCGCTGTACATCACCGGCCCCGGGCATGGCGGTCCGGGTCTTGTGGCCAATGCCTATCTCGAGGGGACCTACAGCGAGGTCTACCCGAGCATCAGCCAGGACGAGGGCGGGATGCGCCGCCTGTTCCGCCAGTTCAGCTTCCCGGGTGGGATCCCGAGCCATGTCGCGCCGGAGACGCCGGGGTCGATCCACGAGGGTGGCGAGCTCGGCTACTCGCTGGCCCATGCCTACGGGGCGGCGTTCGACAACCCGGCGCTCGTCGTGGCCTGCGTGGTCGGCGACGGCGAGGCGGAGACCGGGCCGCTGGCTGCCAGTTGGCACTCCAACAAGTTCATCGACGCGCGTCGGGACGGAGCCGTCCTGCCGATCCTCCACCTCAACGGCTACAAGATCGCCAACCCGACCGTCCTCGCCCGGATCCCGGAGGCGGAGCTGGTCAAGCTCCTGGAGGGCTACGGCCACACCGTGCACCTGGTGACCGGTGACGACCCGATGACCGTGCACCGCGACCTGGCCGCGACCCTGGATCGTGCCCTGGACGAGATCGCCGCGATCCAGGCGGCGGCGCGGGCCGGCGAGGGTCATGGCGACCTGGCCGCGGATCGCCCGCGCTGGCCGATGATCGTCCTGCGCACCCCCAAGGGCTGGACCGGCCCCGAATTCGTCGACGGCGTGCCCAACGAGGGGACGTGGCGCTCCCACCAGGTCCCCATGAGCGAGATCCGTGGAAACGCGGAGCACCTCGCCCTGCTCGAGTCGTGGATGCGCAGCTATCGACCTGAGGAGATGTTCGACGCGGAGGGGACGCTCATCGCGGACCTCGCCGACCTGCCGCCCGTCGGCCTGCGACGGATGAGCGCCAACCCGGTCGCCAATGGCGGCGAGCTGCTGCGCGACCTGCGCCTGCCCGACTTCCGCGACTACGCCGTGGATGTGCCGACCCCGGGATCCACGTTCAGCGAGGCGACCCGCAAGCTCGGCGAGATGCTCCGCGACATCATCCGGATGAACCCCGAGACGTTCCGGGTCATGGGTCCGGACGAGACCGCGTCCAACCGGTTGCAGGCCGTCTTCGAGGCGACCGACAAGACCTGGTCGGCCGGCGTGATCGCGGGCGATGACCACCTCGCGCCCGACGGGCGCGTCATGGAGGTCCTGTCCGAGCACCTCTGCCAGGGCTGGCTGGAGGGCTATCTGCTGACCGGCCGGCACGGCCTGTTCAACTGCTACGAAGCGTTCATCCACATCGTCGACTCGATGTTCAACCAGCACGCCAAGTGGCTCAAGGCGACCGCCGACATCCCGTGGCGGCGCCCGATCGCCTCGCTCAACTACGTGCTGTCCAGCCACGTCTGGCGCCAGGACCACAACGGGTCCACGCACCAGGATCCGGGCTTCATCGACCTCGTGGTGAACAAGAAGGCCGAGCACATCCGGGTCTACCTGCCACCGGATGCGAACACACTCCTGTCAGTCGGTGACCACTGCCTGCGCAGTCGCAACTACGTCAACGTCATCGTCGCCGGCAAGCAGCCCGCCCTCAACTGGCTGTCGATGGACGAGGCGATCGCGCACTGCGCGCGTGGCATCGGCATCTGGCGGTGGGCCAGCAACGACCAGGGTGGCGAGCCCGACGTCGTGATGGCCTGTGCCGGCGACGTCCCGACACTCGAGACGCTGGCCGCCGTGGACCTCCTTCGTCAGCACCTGCCCGATCTCAAGGTCCGGGTCGTCAACGTCGTGGACCTGATGCGCCTGCAGGACGAGAAGGAGCATCCGCATGGGCTGACGAGCGCGGAGTTCGACGCCCTGTTCACGACTACGGCGCCCATCGTCTTCGCCTACCACGGCTATCCGTGGCTCATCCATCGTCTGGCCTACCGGCGCACCAACCACGCCAACCTGCACGTCCGCGGCTACAAGGAAGAGGGCACGACCACCACGCCGTTCGACATGGTCATGCTCAACGACCTCGACCGGTTCCACCTGGTGATCGACGTCATCGACCGGGTGCCAGGCCTCGCCGAGCGAGCAGCCCATCTCCGCCAGGCGATGGTCGATCGACGCTTCGCCGCTCGGGCCTGGACCCGCGAGTACGGCGAGGACGACCCGGAGATCCGCGACTGGACCTGGCCCGGGTGACCCGCCGGTCCCGGTCCGAGGCCGGAGGCGGGGACCAGATCCTCGTCGTCAACACCGGCTCGAGCACGCTCAAGGCCAGCCTCCTGCGCGCCGGTCTGGCGCGGCCCCTCGGGTCGACGGTCGTGGACTGGGACGGCGACCCCGTCCAGCGGGCGCCGGCGGTCGTCGCTGCGGTCCTGGACAGGCTGGGCGTGGCAGCGGCTACTGGCGTTCGGGGCGTCGGCCATCGGATCGTCCACGGCGGCCCGGACCTCGTCGAGCCGGTCGAGATCGACGATGCGGCCATGGACGCGCTGCGGGCCGTGGTCCCCCTCGCGCCGCTCCACCTGCCGCCGGCACTGGCGGTCATCGAGGCCCTGCGCGAGCGCCTGCCAGAGGTGCGCCAGGTGGCCTGCTTCGACACGGCGTTCCACGCCCGGCTACCCGAGACGACGCGGCGCTATCCGGTCCCGCCGATCTGGTCGGAGGCGTACGGCATCCGACGCTACGGCTTCCACGGGCTGTCCGTGGCATGGGCCACGGAACGGGCGGCTGATCTGTTGGGCCAACCGGTGTCGCGCCTCCGGCTGGTGGTCGCCCACCTGGGCGCGGGTTCGTCCGTGACGGCCGTGGATCGCGGCCGGTCGGTGGACACGAGCATGGGCTACACGCCCCTCGAGGGCCTCATGATGGCGACCCGCTCGGGCTCGATCGATCCCGGCATCGTGACGGCGCTCGTCCGCGATGGCCGTCGGTCGATCGAGGACATCGATGACGACCTGCTCCACCGATCGGGCCTGCTGGGCGTCGGGGGATCGGCCGACATGCGCACGCTCGTCTCGCGCGCCGCCGACGGGGACGCAGCAGCCCGGCTCGCGATCGCGATGTTCGTCGACCGGGCCGCGGCCGGGATCGCTGCCGCCGCCACGCGCCTGGCGTCCCTGGACGCCGTCGTGTTCACGGGCGGCATCGGCGAGGGCGCGGCCGGCGTCCGGGCCCGGATCGTCCGTCGCCTGGCGGTCCTGGGCATCGCCCCGATCGATGCTCGCCGCCGCACGGGAGACCGCCAGCTGAGCACGGCCGGCGCCAGGCCCGCCGTCCTGCGGGTCGAGGCCCGCGAGGACCTGGTCATCGCCCGGGCCGTCCTCGCTCGACGCTAGTCGGACGGGTTACGCGACACCGGCGGTCTGGCGCGCATGCTCCTCGCTCACCCGCATCGCTCGAGGTTCGTGCAGGACCAGCACGGAGCTGTGCGCATGCAGCAGCACATTCCGGGCGACGCTGCCCAGCATCAGTCGACGCATACCGCTGCGCTCGTGGCGCCCGACGACGATAAGGTCGGACTGGCCGCGGGCCGCATGATCGATGATCGTGACGGCCGCGTCGCCCTCGGAAACGGACCATGACACGTCGAGTCCGATGGCGGCCAGGCGGTCGGCGGCCGCCGCCGCTCGCAGCTCCAGGTCGGCGCGGGCCGCTTCCACCGCATCCTCGTACGCGGCGATCGGGAGGCCGAACCCGCCGCCCATGAGCACGCCGGGGCCTGGGATGGCGGACGGAGCGACGCTGAGGACCTGGATGTGGGCAGCCCGCAGGTATGGCGCGGCGGCCACTTCGTCGATGATGCGATCGGCCTCCGGCGTGCCATCAAGGGCCACGAGGACCCGTTGGATGATCGGCGTTCGGGCGACGAGCACCGGGCACGGCGCATCGACCGCGACCTCGGCCGACACCGAGCCAAGGACCATCGACGCGATCGGGCCGCGGCCGCGACTGCCGATGACGAGCAGGCCGGCACCAGTCTCGCGAGCGTGGGCGACCAGGACCGTCGCCGGGCGGCCGACCAGCACACGGGCGGTCACGGTCAGGCCGTCCCGCCGCAGGCGGGCGACATCGGCTTCCAGGGCGTGACGCGCCCCTGGCAGGTCGAGGACTTCATCGATCGGTCCCTCGAACACGACGCCGGGCGTGCCGAACACGCTGGCCACGGGCTCGACCACACGGATCGCCTCGATATGCGAGTCCACGGGCCAGGGGAGGGCCTGGGCGAGTGCGAGGGCGGTGGTGGCTCCCTTGCTCCCGTCGAGTGCCAGCAGGATGCGCATGGCGTATCTCCGATCGAGGCGTGGCACCGAACCGTCCGAACGGACGGCCGTGCCTCATGACGATGCGCGCCGCCAGCCGAGGGCGCCACGGCCATCGGTCACGACCGGGCGGGCCGATCCTCCCGCCGGCTCAGGCGCCGGCGGCGACCAGCGCCTCGGCCAGGATGCCGAGCGCCTGGACCACCTCGTCGGGCGTGGTGACCAGGGGCGGGATGATGCGGATGACATTCACGTAGGTCCCGGCCGTGAGCACGATGAGCCGACGCGCCAGGGCCTCGGCCTGGACGCGCTTGGTCAGCTCCGGGTCGGGCGTGCGGCCATCACCGTCGTCGGGCTTGACGAACTCGAGCGCGAGCATCAGCCCTAGACCACGCACATCGCCGATCGAGCGATGGCTGGCCGCCAACGACCGGAGACCGGCCAGGAACTGGTCGCCGCGCTCGCGGGCATTGGCCACCAGCCCCTCGTCCTCGATGACGTCCAGGGTGGCGTTGGCGGCCGCGCACGAGACGACATTGCCACCGTACGTGCCGCCGTGGGTACCGGGCTTCCAGTGGGCCATGAGCTCCGAGCGGGCCAGGATGCCCGACAGCGGCAGGCCCGACGCGATGCCCTTGGCCATGACCAGGATGTCGGGCTCGACGTCCCAGTGCCGGACGGCGAACATCTCGCCGGTCCGCCCGAACCCGGTCTGCACCTCATCGGCGATGAGCAGGATGCCGTGCTGCGCGGTGATCTCGCGCAGGCGCGGCAGGAACCCCGGCGGCGGGACGATGTAGCCGCCCTCGCCGAGCACCGGCTCGAGGATGACCGCCGCCACCTGGTCCGGGTAGATGAACTGGTGGAACGTGAGGTCGAGCTGGGCCTCCCAATCGCAGGTGCAGGCGGCCGGGTCATGGGCCCCGCCGGGAGCGCGATAGCAGTACGGGTAGGCCGTGTGGTACACGCTGCCGGGCAACGGCTCGAAGGCCGCCCGGTAGACGTCCTTGGCCGTCGTGAGGGCCATCGTCTGGGCCGTCCTGCCGTGGTAGCCGTAGCGGAACGCGAGGATGGCCGGGCGTCCGGTCGCCACCCGCGCGAGCTTGACGGATGCCTCGACCGCCTCCGCGCCGGAGTTCGAGAGGAAGGCCTGGTACGGGCCGCCCGGCAGCAGCAACGGCAGGCGCTCGTACAGCCGCAGGCCGGGCTCGTGGTACAGGATGTTCTGCTGGCCGTGGAGCAGCTTGTGGGCCTGGTCGGCGACGGCCGCCGCGACGCGCGGGTGGGCGTGGCCCGTGTTCGTCACGCCGATCCCCGAGCTGTAGTCGAGGTAGCGCTCCCCGTCGCGGGTGATCAGCCACGAGCCCTCTCCGCGGTCGACGTCGAGGTTCGTGATCCGGCCCCAGACCGGCGGCACCACCGCGTGATCGGGCAGGGCCGACGTCAGCGGGTCGGTACCGATATCGACCATGCGCAGGTCCTCCTAGCGAGCGACGCGGCGCTGGACCACGACCGACAGGGCGACCAGGCCGACCGCGGCCACGAAGATCGCGGTGCCGATGACGTTCACCTGGACCGGGACACCGATCCGTGCC
>JBPPMZ010000036.1:0-4893 GCA_051306295.1 Candidatus Limnocylindrales bacterium | reverse complement strand
CACAACCGCGTCGGCATGGCGCTGTACGTCGGGCAGATCGGCATCGACGCGTCCGTCGTCGAGCTCGTCCCGCCCGGTGGTCAGCGGACCGAACCCATCGGGTCGCTGGCGGCACAGATCGAGTCCTCGCGGCTGGTCCGCGGCCGGGTCGACAGCGCAGCCGCGTCGGACGATGACGCCGATGCTCGCGGCGCCGCCTGATGGTCCGGCGCCTGTCGCTCACGTGGCCCGACGCGGCTCCATTCACCGAACGGTCCGGTCGGCCGATCCGCTGGCTGGTCGTCTCGGACGATCCGGATCCGGTGCTGACCCACGGCACCAACCGGGCGGAGCTCGGCCAACTCGATGCCATCGTCGGATGCGGCGACCTGGAGCCCGACTACCTCGGCTTCCTGGCCGATGCCTTCGCCGTGCCCCTCAGCTACGTCCGCGGCAACCACGACAAGGGTGGCCGCTGGGACGACAGTGTCGCGAAGACCACTCCCGGCCACCTGGCGACTGGTCGCCTGCATCGGGTGACCGGCCTCCCGATCGTGGCGCTCGAGTGGCCGGGCCTGCGCCACGGCGATCGCCTGCGCCACGACGGGACGGCCTGGACGGACGCCCTGCAGGTGGCCTGCCGTCGCGCGATCGCGCGGCTCGGCCGGGCGGACGCGGCGCTCGTGGTCATCAGCCATGCGCCGCCGCGCGGGCTGGGCGACCGGGCCGCCGACCGCTACCACGCCGGCTACGCGGGCTATCGCTGGCTGCTCGATCGGGCGCATCCGCCGCTCTGGCTGCACGGCCACGTCCCGCCGGCGAGCGTGGATGCCTGGCGCGTCGAGCACGACGGCACGGAGATCGTCAATGCCACCGGAGCCGTGCTCATCGAGATCCGAGCCCCGGTCGCCTGACGCGGCCCGACGCCACTCCGGTCAGGCTCAGAAGGGCGGCCAGGGGACGGCCGGCCAGGTCGGTGACGGGAACGGGAACCGGCCGTCCGCCAGCAGGGCATCGACCCGGCGCGCGGTCGCGCGGACCTCGCCCGCGCTGAGCAGGTCGCGGAGGACGGGTCGGAGCTCGCCGGCCAGGGCGGCCTGCAGGCGCTCGAGGCCCGCCAGCTCATCGGCCCCGAGCGGCTCGCCTCGCCATCCCCACAGCACCGTCCGGAGTTTCGGGACGACCGAGAACGTGACGCCGTGATCCACGCCGTGGATGCGGCGACCGCCGTCGACCGGCAGCAGGTGGCCGCCCTTGCGGTCGGTGTTGTTGATCGCCGCATCGAAGGTCGCCATGCGCCGGAGCCGCGGGTCGTCCTCGACGACAAGGGCCACCACATCGACGGCCGGATCGGCCTCGATGAACGCCTGGACCATGCCCTCGCCGAACGGCCCGTCGCGCAGGATCGTCGCTGGCACGATGTCCCAGCCCATCGCTTCCGAGACGTGCCAGGCCGCGACCTCCCGCCGGGTCAGCGTCCCGTCGGGGAAGTCGTCGAGCGGGCGTTCCCCGACGGTCGGCTTGTAGACCGCGTCCATGACCTGAGACGGCCCGTCGTCGGGATCGGGACACGGCCGGGTGATCCGCACGAACAGGGCGTTGTTGCTCGAGCCGACGATGCGCCCCAGGATTTCGATGTCGCCGTCGCGCAGGATGTCGAGGGTGGTCGCGCGGTCGAGCATCGAAACGGTCGCGACGCCTAGTTGACGTAGTGGCCGTTGCGCCGCGGGCAGATGTGGCCGCGCGGATCCAGGGGGGCGCCACACAGCGGACAGGGCGGCCGCCCGCCGGCCACGACCCGACTGGCCCGGGCGATGAACGCGCGGGCCGCAGCGGCCGACATCCGGACTCGGAGCAGGTCCGGGCCGTCCTCGTCCTCGTCGTCATCGTCGTCGGGATCGACCGGCTCGCCATCCTCGTCCTGGGCCCGGGCCTCGACGAGGACCAGGTCGGCACCGCCGTCCCAGCCCAGCGTCAGGGAGCCGGCGCGGAAGGCTTCGATGAGTGGTTCGTCCAGCGGTCCCGTGTCGTCCGGTTCCGGCGTCACCGCCGCGGCCTCCACGCCCCGCCGCTCGAGTTCGCTGAGCAGGTCGCCCAATCGCTCGGCGAGGACCGCGACCTGGACCTTCTCGAGGACCACGGACACGACCCGGCCGCCGTCGCGGGCCTGGAGGAAGAAGGTGCGCTCGCCAGGCTCGCCCATGGTGCCCGCGATGAAGCGCTCGGGTGGATCGAAGATGTAGCGACGTCGTGGCATGCCTTGGACTCTATACCGAAACCGCTGAGCGCCGACGCGACGACGGGTCAGCCGACGCGCACGCGGACGGTGTGCCAGCCGCGGGCGCCGTCCGGAGCCGGTGGCGAAGACAGCTCTTCCTGGACGACGCCCTCGCCGTCCGTGGCCCGGACCTGGAGGACGTGGTCGCCGGGCGTCGCGTCCCAGGAGACGACCCACTGGACCCACGTCGCGTCGGAGATCGGCGTGGACAGCTGGGCCTCGCGCCACGCTCCGTCGATGGCGACCTCCACCTTGCCGATCCCGCGGTCCGGCGCCCATCCGACGCCGGCGATGGCCACCCGGCCCGCGGCGGTCGAGCCGCGCGGGGTATCGATCCGCGACTGGGTGAGGATCGGTCCTTCCTTCGACCAGCCCAGGGGGACCCAATAGCCGTCGAAGGCCTCCCAGGTGGTGACCTCGAGTTCCTTCAACCACTTCGTCGCCGAGACGTAGCCGTACAGTCCGGGCACGATCAGGCGAGCTGGATAGCCGTGCGCGGGGGGCAGCGGCTCATCGTTCATCTTCACCGCGATCAGCGGTTCGCGAGCCTCGTCCATGACCCACGCCATCGGCATGCCGGCGGTCCAGCCGTCGACCGATCGACCGACCAGCTGCGTGGCGTTGCCCTGGACGCCGGCCAGTTCGAGCACATCGCGCAATCGCACGCCGGTCCACTTCGCGTTGCCGACGAGATCCCCACCGACTTCGTTGCTGACGCAGGCGATGGTCACGTACTGCTCGACCAACGGAAGGGTGATGAGGTCGGCCCACGAGAAGGTCACTTCACGATCGACCAGGCCGTGCACCCGCAGGGTCCACGTCGCGATATCGACGGACGGCGTCAACAGGGCCGTGTCGATGCGGTAGAACGTCTCGTTGGGGACGACGAGCGGCGTCAGGCCCGGCGTCGCGCCCGCCAGGTCCTGACCGGCGGCGATCGGCGCGACCGGCTGGCCGGCGGGCGGGATCGGCGTGGCGCCCGTATCCGGCGCGACCCGGCCGCGCTCCAGCAGCCAGCGTCCCGCGAGGCCCGTCACGACGGCCGTCACGCCCAGGGCTCCGGTGCGCATGAGGAACGAGCGCCGGACGGGATCGGTCGCGGTCCGAGAGGCGAACGATGGAGCCGACAGAGCCGGCGGCGCGGGCATCAGCCGCCCGAGACGGTCCATCGACCACGACAGGACCTGGATCCCGGCACCGACCGAGAGCGCGGCCTGGACGGCGACGATCGATGGGTTGGCCGCCGGGATGCCGACCGCGGCCAGGAACCCGAGCACGCCGAACGCCGCGAACCCAAGACCGGCCGCCAGGAACGACCGGCGGGCGACCACCCCCAGGCCGGCGCCGATGGCGGCCGCCACGACCACGACGAGGACCTCCAGGGCGAGCTTGTCGTTCGTGCCGAAGAGGGCCACCACCAGGTCCTTGGCCCCGGTCGGCTGGCGATCGATGACGGCCTGGCCGATCGCGGCGACCAGCGAGGTCGCACCGCCGATCAGGCCGGCTACGAGCTCGGACAGGCCGAGCGCCAGGCCGGCGCCGACCGCCCCGCTCAGCGCGGCGAGAGGCGCGTCGGTGGTGCGTGGCGCGGGGGAGGGGACGGCGATCGCGGGCTGCATCGGTGCATCGTGCACGTGTCACGTGACATTCGCGTGTCGCGCCCGGGCGGATCAGTCCGCTCGGCGCCTCGCATCCGGCCGACGACGCGCCGTCCAGCGTCCATCGCGCGCCTCGACGACCAGCGGGAGGCCGAACGCGTCCGAGAGCACGTCGTCGCGCAGGACGTCGTCGATCGGGCCGGCCGCCGCGATCCGGCCCTCGGTCAGCACGAGGACGTGTCCGAATCCTGGCGGGATCTCCTCCAGGTGATGCGAGACCAGGATGATCGCGGCCGGGCGCGACTCGCCGGCCAGCGCCTGCAGGTCGTGGAGGAGCGTCTCGCGGGCGGCCAGGTCCAGGCTGGCCGTGGGCTCGTCGAGGATCAGGATCTCGGGATCGGGCATCAGCGCCCGCGCGATCGACGTCCGCCGCCGTTCGCCCGCCGAGAGCGTGGAGAACGGCTGGTGGAGGTGGGCGCCGAGGCCCAGCCGCTCGCCAAGGGCCGTGGCCCGCGCGCGATCCGCCTCCGAGTAGACGTGCCACCACGGCTCGAACGCCCCGTGCCTGGCGGTCATGATCAGGTCGAGCGGCGTCAGGTCCGGGCGCATCGCGTCCTCGACGGCGCTGCCGGCGACGCCGATCCGGCGACGCAGTTCGCGGGCATCCGTTCGACCGTAACGTTCGCCGAGGATCTCGACCGTTCCGGCCGTCGGCCACAGGTTCATCGACGCGACGGACACCAGGGTCGTCTTGCCCGAGCCGTTACGACCCAGGACGATCCAGCGCTCCCCGGCACGGATCTGCCAGTCGATCGGACCGAGGATGGTGCGTCCGGCACGCCGGACGACGACCCCTGCACAGCGGATGACCATCGGTCGATGCTACGACCTCAGGTGGGTCGCGAGCGGGTCAGCCCGCCGTCACCTCGACCCCCAGGACGCCGGTCTTCCGCCGATCCGAGCGCGTGATGCGCTCGACCGTGCCCTTGAGGACGACCGCGGCCTGCAGCCGTGCGCGCGTCCCGACCGACACGGAGG
>JBPPMZ010000035.1:0-26165 GCA_051306295.1 Candidatus Limnocylindrales bacterium | reverse complement strand
ACGAGCTTCGCCGCGGCGAGCCGCATCGTCACGCCTTCGGACGATCCTCCGGGGCATCGGCGTCGTCGGCATCCTCGACGTCTTCCACGTCCTCGACGTCTTCCGTGTCGGCGTCGTCGGCGTCGCCGGCGTCGTCGGCGTCGTCCTCTTCGCCTTCGGCACCCGCGGCGAACTCTGGCGCGACCGAGGGGAACGCTTCGGCGAGCGCATCGGCCAGGTCGCCGAACACGTCGGTCGGGTCGTAGAACTCGACGAGTTCCTCCGCACCGGACAGGGAGCGCCACTCGCCGTCGCCTTCTTCGGGCACGACCTCCGCGCGGAACTCGCCGTTGGCCGTCAGGATGAGGCGCTCGTCGTCGTCGTCCACGATGATCATCTCACCGACGATGCCGGCCGCCGCCGAGGCCGCGACTTCGAAGTCGCTCAGGAGGCGGGCCTCGCTGCGCTGACTGCGCTCCTGGTACTCGAGCGCCAGGTCGTACAGCCGCCGCGCGGCCGTCTCGTCGTCATCGAGCGGACCGGCTTCGGGCTGACCGGCCGCCCACTGCTCGGCGGCGGCCGCATAGGGATCCTCGCCCAGCGAGATCGCCTCGTCCGGCCCGATCCCCGCAGCCTCCAGGAGGTCCTCGCCGGCGGTCGGTTCGGCCGCGAATCCGGCCGCTTCGCGCGCGGCGTCAGCGAACGCGGCGTAGATGTCGGCCGGGTTGTAGATCTCGACCAGTTCCGCGGCGGATTCGATGACTTCCGTCTCGCTGACCCACTCGCCCGTCAGGTCGTCGAGGTAGCGACTGCGGCTCCGGAAGGTCATGTCCGGCGCGATCGAGAGGTACTCGGGCTCCTCGTCGATGAGGGTCAATCCGCCGAAGGTCGCGATGCGTTCCTTGTGGCGGTCCAGGAACTTGCGCAGCTGCTCCGTGCTCTGCACCAGGAAGTCGCCGCGCTCCAGGGCGGCATCAGCGGCGATCTCACCAAGGAGGTCGTTGTGGCCCGTATCCATGGTTCGCCCCTCGCGGTTCGGTTCGTCGCCGGGTGGCAGGTTCTCGCGTCGCATGCTCATCGGTCATCGTCCTCGTTGGGTCAGGGATGGTATTCGAGGTCGGTGCCCATGCGCTCGCGCAGGAACATCGAATGATGGCGTTCAAAGATCCATTCGCCCGCCCGGTGGCCGAGGGCGCGGGTTCCTTCGTCTTTCTCAAGCTTGTCGAGCGTCGCGTAGTCGGGCAGGTCGAGCAGGATGACGTTGTCGAAGTCCCAGCCGTGGGCGACGTTGTACCAGCCCAGGAACCGGATCCCGAACTTCTCCTCGTAGTCCTTCACCTGGCGCGGGAAGATCGTGCGCATGAAGAACTTGAAGAACGGATCGCGGCCGCGGCGGACACTGAAGTAGGTCGCGAGGACGGGCATGCTGGCATTGTCGCACGGGGCGGTCCCCTTACTGCGGCTTCGGCGCCTCTTCGTCATCTGTTGCCGGCTCGTCCAATGCATCCTCGAGTTCGCCGACCGTCTTCGTGGCACTCCCCAGGGGGCGCCGGCGTCCGCGCCGGTCAGCAGCGACGAGTCGCAGCAGGAAGATGATCGTCTGCCCGGTGATGAGCAGCAGCAGGATCACCGCGAACAGCAGGGCGGCGCTGACGGCCGGCGACCAGTCCCACGCCACGCTGAGCGGCGTCAGGACGATGAACACGACGAGGATCACGAGCTGGAACCGGAAGCAGCCCAGGCCCGGACCACGCTGCGCGTCGAGTTCCTCGCCCTTGTACTGGATCGGTCCGGTCGGTCGCGGCGGGCGGGGTGGGGTCGGGTCGACGCTGGGGTCGACGATGGGGTCGGTCACAGCGGGCAACGATACGGGACGGCGGCTCAGCCTGCGTCCGGGACCGCTCGGGGTTCCGTGGCGAGGCCGTTGACGACCTCGACACCGGGGATCGCCAGCAGGGACGCGGGCGCGAGCACGACCTTCCAGGAACGCGACCCACCACCGACCACGATGCGCTCCCGATCCATGACCCTGGCATCCACCCAGATGGGCAGCCCGGCGGGCAGCCCGAACACCGTCACACCGCCGATCTCCATGCCGGTGATCTCGCGCGTCGACTCCTGCGGGGCGAAGGAAGCCTTGCGCGTGCCGAGGCGATCACGCACCACACGATTCACATCCAACCGGTTCGGGGCGAGGACCACGCAGGCCGCGTGGCGCGGCGGGTCGGACTTGCCCGCGACAAGGATCGTGTTCGCGGAGTCCTCAGGCGCGAAGCCGTAGGCCGCGCAGAACGCGGCGGTGTCGGCGAGGGCCGGGTCGCAGGCGAACAGCTCGTAGTCGATGCCCAGTGGGTCGAGCGCTGCGATCAGGCGCGCGCGCCCGTCTGGGTCGTGGGTCGCGGGGTCGATGGTCTCTGAGACGTCGGCATCGGTCATGGCGCACAGCGTACGATGCTTCGGATGACCCATCGCGATCTCCAGCTCCCGGACTGGCACGCCCCACGGTCGGGTGCCGTGGCGCCGGAGCGCGCGGCCGTGCAGGCGTGGCTGGACGCATATGTCCGGGCCTGGCAGTCGTTCGACCCGGCCGAGATCGCCGACCTGTGGACCGAGGACGCCACCTGGTATCGGCCGTTCGACGTCCGCGCCCAGGGGCGCGCGGCGATCACGGCCGCGTGGCTCGCGGAGCAGCATCTCGATACGCCGGGCGGCTACGTCGCGCGCTACGCCCCCATCGCCATCGATGGCGATCTCGTCGTGACCCAGGGGCGGACGCGATTCTTCGACCCGGCCACGGGACACGTCCAGACCGACTACGACAACATCTGGGTCCTGCGCTTCGGTCCGGATGGGCGCTGCGCGGAGTTCCACGAGTGGTACTCGGGTCGACCGGAGGCCGCGGACTGATGGCCCAGCACCCGACCGCCCCGCCCGACATCGACGCCTACCTGGCCCGCTTCGACTGGCATCCCGAGCCGGAGCTCATCGGGTACCGGGACGCGGGTGCGTCCCGGGCGGCGCTGTCCCGCCTGGGAGCGCAGACCTGGGAGGCCGCGCTCGACTTCCTGTATGGGACCGCGATGGACCGGGCGATGGGCGATCCGTCGCCGTACGCCGAGGCCCGGCGACGCTACTACGAGCCGTCAGCGGGTGGCCCGGCGCCGGCTCCGGTCGGGCCGACACCCGCGGCCGAGGTCATCGCCGAATTCGGGGAGCGACTGGCGGGTGGCTTGATGAACAGCCAGCATCCGCGCCAGTTCGGCTACTTCACGCCGCCGCCGCTGCCGATGTCGATCATGGGCGAGCTGCTCGCCCAGGTCGCCAACCAGGGGGTCGATGTCTGGCATGCCGGTCCGCTCGCCGCCTTCGTCGAGGAGGAGGTCGTGCGCTGGCTATGCGATCTCGTCGGCTACGGCGAGGGGAGCTTCGGCCTGCTGACCAGCGGCGGCGTGATGGCCAACTTCATGGCCATGACCCTGGCCCGGGACCTGCACCTGGGTCGGATCCGTGGGCTCGACGGGCCGCCGCGCGGGCGGGACCTGGATGGGGCTCGCGTCTACGCCAGCGACCAGACCCACTTCTCGATCGCGCGGGCGCTCGATGAGCTGGGGTTCCCGACGGACACGCTCGTCGTCCTCCCGGCGGACGAGCACTTTCACCTGCGGGGCGATGTCGTGGCGGCGGCGGTCGCGCGGGATCGGGCCGCGGGCCTCACGCCGTTCGCCGTCGCGTGCGTGGCGGGTTCGACGAACACGGGCAGCGTCGATGCCATCGGCGAACTCGCGGACGTCGCCGGTGCCGAGGGGCTGTGGCTGCACGTGGACGCGGCGTATGGGGGCGCGGCCCGGTTGTCGTCGCGTGATCGCGATCGCGTGCCGGATCTCCATCGTGCGGATTCGGTCACCGTCGATCCGCACAAGTGGTTCTTCCAGGCCTACGACATCGGCGGGTTGGTCGTGTGTGATGCGGCGACGCTGTCGGCGGTCTTCGGTGGGCGAACGCCGGAGTACTACCGCGGGGGCGAGACGCCGGGAGAACAACACGACGATGACCACGCCGACCAGCTCAACTTCTACAAGCTGTCATTCGAGGGGACGCGCCGCTGGCGGGCGTTGAAGCTGTGGATGACGTGGAAGCACCTGGGCACGATCGGGTTCGGCCGGCTGATCGAGGCCAACGACGATCTGGCGGCCTACCTCGCGGCGCGCTGCGCGGAGGCCGACGACTTCGAGGCGTTGCCGGCGGTTCCGGAGTTATCCGTGGTCTGTTTCCGGCACATGCCGACCGGATTCTCCGGAGACACGGCCGCCCTGGACGCCCACCAGGACCACCTGCAGGCGGCGCTGGAGGCGTCCGGCGACGGCTGGCTGACCACGACCCGCCTGCGCGGCGCGACCTGGCTGCGCGCCGGAATCGTCAACTACCTCGCCACGGAAGACGACATCGACCACCTGCTCGCGACGTTGCGGCGCCTGGCGTGAGACGGGAAGCCCTGATCAGGACGTACTGGGAGCGCTGCTGGAACGCGCGCGACGTGGACCTGTTGGGGGCCGTCTTCCACGACCCATATCTCCACAACGGGACGCCGGCCACACCTGGGGAGCACGCGGAGATCATCGCCGACACGGTCCGCTCGTTTCCGGACTTCCGGGTCCTCATCGATGACGTGACCACGGCTGGGGCCGCCGTCATCACCCGCTGCACGTTCCTGGGCACGCACGGCGGGGAGGTGTTCGGACTGGCCGCCACCGACCGACCCATCCGTGCCCCATCGCTCGACGTCTACTTCTTCCGCGGGGCCAAGGTCGAACGACTGTGGCATGTCACCGACCACCTACCGATCCTGAAACGGCTCGGCGATGAGATCCGCGTCGATGGGACGTTGGCCGACCTCGCCTGAGCGAGCTACCACGCGGCGACGGCGATCGCGTGTCGTTGGCGTCGGCCCGCGTCGAAAGTGTGCATCAGATGCCACATCTGGCCCGGCGGCGTGCATCGAATGCACGCATCGGGTCACGCGGCGCCAGACGAGGTCGAAGGTGCGCCATCGAATGCGCCAGCACCGACCCGGGACCGCCCGCATGGGCTCGTCGCGGCTGCTCCGAGTCGCATCTGCGCCATCTGATGACGCAGGATCGATCAGGTAGGGCCTACCGCAGGCGGCGGACTGCTCGTTGCGTGCATCCAAGGCACACGCGGACGCGGCCCCCGCCCAGCTACTTGCGGTTGTGGAGCATCTCCCCGAAGTGCTGGAGCAGGCCCCACGCGACCTCGGCATCACTGCGCACGAAGGCGCGGAAGTCCCACATCGCCATGACCAGGCAGGTGAGGTCGGTGGTCGCGGTCACCGTGGCCGTGCGGACCCGGTCGCTCACCAGGGCCACCTCGCCGAAGTAGTCGCCGGCCTTGACCGTCGCCACCTCCTTGCCTCCGACCGTCACGGCCCCCTCGCCGGAGGCCACGATGAAGAAGCCGATGCCGTGCTCGTCGCCCTCACGAACGACCACCGAGCCCGTCGTGAACGTCCGCTCGCTGAAGTCGCCAGCCAGCTTCTGGAGGTGCTTTCTTTCCAGGCCGGCAAGGAACGGCACACCGGCCAACAGGTCCGCGCGGTCAGTCATCGGATCGTCCCTCCTGGGTCGGCGGCGCACGCGGCAGGGCGCGCGGCGTTCGCGCAACTATGGCGCCCGACGTGACCTCGCCGCCAGCCGGTCCTGCAAGCGGTACCACTCCCCGACGAACGGCAGGAACCACGGCCGTCCCTCGTATGGGGCCGGCACGAGCGGGAAGCCCAGCCGCGTGAGGCCCGGGGCCTCCCCGCCGGCCAGCCACTCCCCCACCCGGGTCCCGAGGTAGGTCATCAGCGCGACCCCCGTCCCGCAGCAGCCCAGGGCGTAGGTGACGCCGTCCTTCGTCCGCCCGACGTGCGGCATCCGGTCGAACGTGAAGCCCACGTTTCCGCCCCACGCGTACTCGATCCGATAGTCGGCCATCTGGGGGTGGACCTCCAGCAGCCCCTCCCAGAGGATGCGCGCCGTCGTGTCGATCGAGGTCGGGCGGAACGAGGCGCGCCCGCCGAAGATCATCCGGCGGTCCGCCGACACGTGCCAGTAGTACAGGAAGTTCTTGGTGTCGAAGAACGACCGACCCCTGGGCGACAGCTCGAGCGCGAGCGCCTCCGGCAGCGGCTCGCTGGCGATGATGAACGAGCCGATGCCCATGATCCGGCGTCGAAGAGCAGGCACCACCCCGTCCGTGTAGCCATTCGTGGCGACGAACACGTCACGCGCCAGGATCGCGCCGCGCGTCGTCTCGACGACGAACCGACCATCCGCCTGGCGCCGGATCGACCGTGCCCGAACCCCCTCGTGCAGATCCGCACCGGCGCGGTCGGCCGCGGCCACGAGCCCCGCGAAGTAGCGCCCCGGATGGAGCAGGCCGCTGCCCTCGACCACGAGCGCGCCGTAGTACGCGTCGCTGCCGATCTCCTCGCGAAGCCGCTCGCGCGGCACGACATGTGCCTGGACGCCGACCGCGGCCAGACTCGTGCGCATGTGCTCGAGTTCGGGCGTATGCGAAGGAGCGTAGGCGAGTTCGAGATGACCGACCTCGCGGAAGTCGCAGTCGATCGATTCCTCGGCGATCAGTCGCTTGACCAGCTGGTAGGAGTCGAGCGTCTCCTGGTAGAGCGCCTTGCCGGTGTCGGCGCCGTAGCGCTCGATGAGCTGGCCGGCGCTCCACTTGTAGCCGGCATGGACGATGCCACCGTTGCGCGTCGAGCCGCCCCAACCCAGCGTGTGCGCTTCGATGAGGGTCACGGCCTTGCCGCGACGCGCCAGCTCGCGGGCCGCGTTGATGCCGGCATAGCCGCCACCGATCACGACCACGTCCGTGGCGTCCGGCAGGTCGCGCCCCGAGCGGTCGGGCAACGCGGGCATCGTGACTTGCCAGAACGGGCGGCGCTCGTAGTCGGTGTTGAGGGTCGGGGTCGTGCGGGCGGCCATCACCGCGGAGCGTAGCGGAGGCGCCTCCGCCGCGGCACAGCGTCCCGCGCCACAGCCACGCCGGGCACCCTGCGCAGGTGGTGCGTGCGCGCACCCATCGAGTACGATCGGAGGCGGCGTACATCCACGCTGTTCCATGGGGGTCGCGTGCGCACGATCGCGGTCATCAACCGCAAGGGTGGCAGCGGGAAGACCACCACGGCCGTCAACACGGCCGCCGCGCTCGCGGAGATGGATCTGCCCGTGCTCGTCGTGGACCTCGATCCGCAGGGCAGCGCCTCGGATTGGCTGGACCGCCGTGGTTCCGATCAGGGCCTGCGCGAGGCACTGACCGTGACCGGCGACCTGGAACGGCTGGCGACCCCGACCGACACGCCGGGCCTGGACATCGTGGCCACGGCGACTTGGCTCGTCACTGCCGAGAAGACGATGCGCGGCGACCTCAGCGTCGGCATCTCCCGGGCGATCCGGCGTCTGCCGAAGCGCTGGGCCTTCATCCTTGTCGACTGTCCGCCATCGGTGTCGTACCTGTCGATCGGCGTGATGATGGGTGTCCGCGAACTGGTCATCCCGGTCGAGACCCATGCCATGGCGCTCACCGGAGCGGACGCCGTCATCGACGAGCTAGGGCCTGTGCAGGCCCTCAACCCCCAGCTCGTGACCGTCCGCCTCTTGCCCTGCCGGGTCACCCGGACACGCCACTCGCGCGACGTCATCGATGCGATGGAAGCCGACTATCCCGAGGAGGTCACGGCCACCCGCATCCGCGAGACGATCAAGCTCGCGGAGGCCGCCGATGCGCGCCAGCCGATCACGACGTATGCGCCCGAGAGCGTGGGGGCCATCGACTACCGGGCGTTCGCCGACGAGCTCTTCGCGAACGAGGCCGGCGTGACGGAGACGTCGGTCTCGCGCTGGCGAGCCGCGTTGACCCGCGCCGCGAGCGACCGATGACGACCGGCGCATCCGACGACGCGATGACGGCCGCCGCGGTCGAGGCCCTCGTCGTGGCGATCGAGGCCAAGGAGGCCCGGCGGACCGGCGAGACGGCGGCGGCCGAACCGGCGCCACGCACGCCGAGGGGACGCCGCGCCGCATCTCCGGTGGTCGCCAGCCCGATACCCGAGGCTACACGCCGGCGACGCGCCCCGATCGCCTGGGACCCGGATCCGCCGGAACTCGGCTCGCCGACGGGTCTCGTGGATCGCCAGCGATGGACCGCCGTCATCCACGACGAGGCCGAGCGCCAGGACCGCTACGGCCGCCCGGCGGCGGTCGTCATCGCCGAGCTTGACACCCTAGACGGTCCGCACGGCGCGCGGGTCATGGATCGCGTCGCACCGGCATTCGGGCGACTGTTGGTGTCCATCACGCGAGCATCGGATCGGGTCACGCGGCTCAGTACCGGACGGTTCGGCGTCCTGCTCCTCCACACCGATGCGGAGGGGGCGGCACGGTTTGCGGCGCGGGCCATCCTGGAGGCGCGACTGTGGCTCGCGACGAGCCCCTGGCAGCCCGAGCTCATGGTCGGCTGGGCGGGCGCCTCCAGCGGCGACGAGCTGCGAGACGCGGTTCGCACGGCGGAGGCCCACCTCGCCACGCACGGCGACCCGGCGCCATAGGGCCAAGCGCCATTGCTACGGCCGTCGCACATGTGCTACGGTCTGGCGCATGACGGACGTCGCCTCCCGGGAGCTTCGGAACAACACGCGAGCCGTCCTGGCGCGCGTCGAGGCCGGTGAGTCGATCACGATCACGGTCGACGGGCGGCCGGTGGCAACCTTGGAGCCTGTTCGTCGCCGGCGTTCGGCGATGACCCGCGATGAGTTCATCCGCGAGATCCTGACCCACCAGGCCGATCCTGGACTCCGCGATGAACTTCGTGCCCTGAACCCCGACACGACCGACGACATCCCTTGGCGCTGACCGGCGCTCTGGCTGACACCAGTGTGTTCATCGCGATCGAAGTCGGGAGGTTCCTGGACGCAGCGGCGTTGCCGGACATCCTGCGGGTGTCCGTGGTGACCGTCGGTGAGCTTCGACAGGGCGTCCTGTCAGCGATCGACGAAGAGGTGCGCGCCGTTCGGCTCGGCACGCTCACCCGAGTGATGACACTCGAACCCCTTCCGATCACCGATCATGTCGCGGAGTCCTGGGCGCTACTCCGTGTCTCCTTGCGCTCGGCAGGGCGGTCGATGCCCGTGAACGACTCGTGGATCGCCGCGACCGCGATATCGCTCGGCCTCCCCGTCGTGACGCAGGACGACGACTACCTGGACGTCCCTGGCCTGCAGGTCATCCGCGTCTGACGGTCAGTCGGCCGCCGGCGCCTCGTAAGCGATGCGGCCGTTCGCCAGCGTGACCAGCACGCGGCCCGAGAGCTCCATCCCGAGGAGGGGTGTGTTCTTGCCCTTGGACGCCAGCGCCGGCGGCGTGACCGTCCAGCGCTCCGAGCGATCAAACACGACGAGATCCGCCGGCGCCCCCTCGATGAGCCCGACCGAGCCTGCGCGCCGGGTCCGCGCCTCGAGCACGGCCGCCGGCCCGGTCGTCAGCGCCTCCACGGCCCGCAACAGGGTGAGCTGACCCGCATCCACGGCCGCGAGGACCACGCCCAGCGCCGTCTCGATGCCGCTGATCCCGTTCGCGGCCTGACCGAACTCGACCGCCTTGTCCACCTCGGTGTGGGGCGCGTGGTCGGTGGCGATGGCATCGGCCGTGCCGTCGCGTAGGGCGGCAAGGCAGGCAAGCGCATCCTCGGCGCAGCGCAGCGGCGGGTTGACCCGCGCGGACGACGCATACGGCCCGGTGACCAAGGCGTCGTCCGCCCACGGATCGCGCGCGTGGCCATCAGCATCCACGGCGTCCCACGCGAACCGCCGCGCGCCGGCGACCCACTCGTCGCTGAACGCCAGGTGATGGGGCGCGACGTCGCACGTGACCGGCAGCCCGCGCGCCTTGGCCAGCCGGACCAGGTCCAGGGCGGCTCCCGTCGAAACGTGGGTGAGGTGGAGCCGTGCGCCGGGCACGTCCGGCAACACGTCGGCGAGCATGGCTAACGCCCGCGCCACGGCGGTGAACTCCGCCGCGACCGGCCAGGCGCGCAAGCCGAGCACGGTGGCGACGACACCCTCGCCCATCTCGGCGCCGTCGGTCAGGGTGGTGTCCTCGGCGTGCTCGACGATCGGCAGCCCGAGAGCCCCCGCGTAGGCCAGCGCGTTGCGCAGGAGCGAGGCCGAGCGGACCGGCGACCCGTCGTCGGAGAAGCCGACCACGCCGGCATCCGCCAGCTCTCCGAGCGCCGCCAGAGTCTCCCCAGCCCGGCCGGCCGTGACCGCCCCATGCGCCAGCAGCTCCACGGGCGACCCCGAGGCGGCCGCCGCCGCCCGGACCTGTGCCAGCACGCCCGGCTCGTCAAGGGCCGGCGTCGTGTTCGGCATGGCGCAGACCGTCGTGAACCCCCCGTGCGCGGCCGCGGCCAGCCCGGTCGCCACGGTCTCGGCGTCCTCGTTCCCGGGCTCGCGAAGGTGGACATGCAGGTCGATGAAGCCCGGTGCGACGACCACGCCCGAGGCGTCCACCCCTTCCGCCTCCGCACCCTCCAGCCATGTCACGGCCTCCAGGATCCCGTCGGTGACCACGATCTCGCCGGGTCCCTCGCGCCCATTGGCCGGGTCGACCAGCCAGACTCGCGACAGGTCCAGGTCCGGGCCGCTCACGCCCGCGGGACCCCAGCCAGCAGGTAGAGCAGGGCCATCCGGATCGCGACGCCGTTGGTGACCTGGTCCGTGATGACCGACTGGGCGCCCGCGGCCACCTCGGCGGCGATCTCCACGCCTTCGTTCATCGGCCCCGGATGCATGACCAGCGCCCCGGGCCTCGCCCCGGCGAGTCGCGCCGCCGTCAGCCCATAGCGCGCGGCGTACTCGCGCAGCGAGGGCAGCAGTCCCGACGCCATGCGCTCGCGCTGGATGCGCAGGGCCATCACGACATCCGCGTCGCGCAGGGCCGCGGCAACGTCCGACGTGACCGTGAAGCGCCGCGAAGCCGCCGCCCCCCGACCGGCCCAGGCCTCGAAGCCGCGCAGCAGGGTCGGCGGGCCGCACAGCCACAGGTCCGCGCCGGCGGCGGTCAGGCTCCAGATGTTCGAACGGGCCACGCGTGAGTGCAGCACGTCGCCCAGGATCACGATCTTGCGTCCCTCGACCGAGCCACCCGGCAGCCGCGAGCGCATCGTGTACAGGTCCAGGAGCGCCTGGGTCGGGTGCGCGTGCCAGCCGTCGCCTGCGTTGAGCACGGACCCCCCGAACGTCTCCGCCGCCAGGTACGGCGCGCCGCTGACGTGGTGGCGCATGACCAGCATCTGGGCGCCGAGCGCTTCCACCGTCCGCACGGTGTCGACCAGCGATTCGCCCTTGGTCACCGATGACGTCGCGGCCGCGATGTTCGTCACGTCGGCCGACAGGTTCTTGGCCGCCACCTCGAACGAGACGCGCGTCCGGGTGGACGCCTCGTAGAACAGGATCGTCACGTTCCGACCGCGGAGTGCGGGGACCTTGGTGATCGGTCGGGTCAGCACCTCGCGCATCGCGTCCGCGGTACGCATGACGAGATCCAGGTCCGCAGCCGAGAGGCCGTCGACATCCAGGAGGTGCTTGTGCGGCCACCCGACGGGCTGGGTCTCCGGCGCCACATCGACGGACGGGACGACGACCTCCGCGATCGCCTCAGGCCCGTCCATCACGCCCGTCACCCGACCGGCTCGGCCGCCAGCAGACTGTCGACGACGCGCTCGATCTCGACCTCGTCGGTGCCGTCCGTCTCCTCGAGTCGGACCTTCACGAGTTCCTCGCGCGAGGTCGGGACGTTCTTGCCGACGTGGTCGGCCCGGATGGGCAGCTCGCGATGTCCGCGGTCCACCAGGACGGCGAGGCGGATCGCCTGCGGCCGACCGAAGTCGACGAGCGCGTCCATGGCGGCCCGGATCGTGCGTCCGGTGTACAGCACGTCATCGACGAGGATGATGGTCTTGCCATCGATGCCGATCGGGAGTTCCGTGCCCTTGACGACGGGCTGCTGGGCGACCATCGAGAGGTCGTCGCGGTAGAAGGTGATATCGAGCGCCCCGACGGGCACTTCGACGCCCTCGTTCTCCGCGATCGACGCCGCGATCCGCCGGGCAAGAGGGACGCCACGCCGCTGGATGCCGATGAGCAGCAGGCCGTCAGTGCCCGCCTGCTTCTCGACGATCTCGTGGGAGAGGCGGATCGTCGCTCGACGGATCTCGTCGGCGGTCATGATCCGGCGTCCGGTCATCGCTCCTTCCCGGCCTCACAGGGCCTCACGGGCGGCCTCACGGGGCCGCAGCCGAAGGGTCGATGCCAAGGATACCCCGCGCGGAGCCTCGACCGTCAGTAGACGTAGACCGTCACGTCGACGACACCACTCCACGATGGGCAGCCGCAGATGTCGAAGAAGTCGGGGCGGTACAGGTCCACGATGCGCGACGGCTTGACCGGTCCGTAGTCATTGACGACGCGTTCGATGCAACCGCCCGCGCCGCAGATGATGACGACGGTTCCGGCCGGCAGGCGCATGGCCGTCGTGCCGTGGTCGTAGAACGTGGCCTGCCCGGTCAGGGTGTACAGAGGCGGTCTGCGCGCCGAGCTCGAGGCCGGATCCGGTTGATCCGTGCGCGTCCGGCTGGGGACCTTCGTGTCGGGTGGCGCCCCAGGCTCGATGAACATCGACGCATCGTGGACGTAGTTCGCCGACAGGTAGCCGCCGTCAAGCCCGGCGATCGTGATCGCGGAGCGCGCTTCGGACGCGGGAACGAGGAGCGGCTGGAATGCCCCGGCGGGCACCGACTCCGCGGCACTGGGGACGCGGGAGCCGGCGAGGCCCGGCAGAGCGACCAGGGCGAGGGCCGCGGTGAGCAGCGGCCCTACGACCATCCATCTGGGTCGCACGATAGACGCGGAACGATACTCGCCCAGGCCGCGCGTGACCAGCCCGAGGATTCGCCCTCAGCGGACGACGACCAGGTCTTCACCAGGGGCGGTCTCGACGGTCCCGACACCGCCATCCGACCAGGCCACGATCTGGACCCGACTGCCCTCGCCGCCCTGACCGGGCGGGGTCGCCCACGCCAGGCGGCCCTGCTCGATGGAGAACCCAGGGAGCGCGGGTACGCCACGCGGTGCTCCGTCGGGCTGGCCCAGGACGCCCGTGCTCGGGTCCACCTGGAACAGGCTCAGGCGGCCCAGCGATGGATCCGTCGGGTCGGAGACCCAGACCGCGAACCACGTGCCGGATCCGTCCCAGCGGACGTCGAAGTCGGCGACGGCGGCATCGACCACGACCTGACCTGCCGACGTCGACGCATCGACGATCGGCGGCCATGCCTGGAGCTCGAGTCGGCCATCGGCCAGTCGATAGGCGTCGGCATCGGCAACGGATGTCGCCTGCACATCTCCGACCCAGGCGACCGCCCACGTCCCGCTGGGATCGACCACCGGTCGCCACGAAGTCCCCGCCGGGAGCTCTACGCCACTGACCGGATCCACCGCGCTGGTCGACGCAGACGGCGTCTCACCACTCGTGTCGCCGCCGGCTCGACTGACCAGGACCTGGTCGCCGGCCCACGACGCGAAGGTGGATCGACCGTCCGTGGTCAGTGGGCGGGCCGTGCGATCGCCGACCTTCCAGAGATAGACGTCCGGGCCTCCGTTCCCGTCGGCCGGGCGGGCCGTGAAGGCGAACCACTCTCCGTCGGCAGAAAACGCGGCCGACGGTCCGACGACCTCGACGCCATCGGCCAGCGCGAGGCTCGCGGCGACGGTCGGTTCCGGGCTGACCGTAGGCGTCGGCGACGGCTTGACCGACGCGGGCGGGGTCGATGCTGGCGGATCGCTCGGCCCACTCTGGGCAGATCCCGACGGCGTCGCCTCGGGGATGGCCGGGCTGGCCGGCGCCGCCGATGGCCCGAGCGTCGGAGCCTCGCTCGGCACCGTGACCGGTTCGGGATCGATCGCTGCCGTCTCCGTCGTCGGGAGATCCACGACGACGATCGACTGGCGACCCGCGGAGTCGCGGCTGACGACGACGGCCTGACCGTCCGTCGGCGACCCGATGATGGTCTCCGGCTCCGAGGTCAGGGCGAAACGCTTCGCGGCAGCATCGGCGAGGGTCGCGCAGCCGTCCTGCCCATCGGCCGGACAGACCTCGTCGATGGGGGCCGCGTTATACGCGTACGTGCCATCGCCTCGGGCGCGGACCCATTGGACCTCGCCGGCCCCGACGGCGATCGGTGTCGGGATGGCGCCAGCGACCTCCGCACCCTGCGTGCCGAGATCGGTCCGTGCGCTATCGCTCGCCGCCGCCCCACCGACACCCGACAAGGTCCCGACGGCGGCGCCCGACTGGCCTGAGAACAGGTTGGTCGAGACCGCACTGACGCCGACGACCACGGCGATGACGGCGATGCCGGACAGGGCGCCGAGCGGGATGCGACGACCAACCGGTCGCGCATCGGGGGTCGCGCCACGGCCGTTGGCAGCGGATTCGCGTTCGATCGCGGCCGCGGTCCGGGCCCACAGGTCGCGCGGCGGCTCCGGTGGGTTGGCCGCCAGGGCACGCAGGGACAGACGGTCCGCCTCGTACGCGGCGGCGATCGCGGTGCAGGCTTCGCAGCCGGCGAGGTGCTCGTCGAGCCAGGTCGCCTCGGCCAGCCCGAGCGGGCCATCCAGGCGTTCCGCGGCGCGAACCCGGGCGCGATCGTGCGGCGAGGCCCAGTGATCGGGACGGCGGCGGATCCGGGCGAAGCGGGTCATCGTCCCGACCCCGCGCCACGGCCGGCTTCGTGCAGGGCGTCCTGGGCGGCCTCGGCCGCGGCATCCGCCTCACGCTCCACCGCGAGCGCCTGGCGCAGGCTCTCGCGGGCCCGCGTCAGCAGGGCTCGGGCGGCGACGTGACTCACGCCCAACGCCGCGGCGAGTTCAACGCCGGTCAGATCGTGCAATTCGGCGAGGAGCAAGGCCGCGCGCTGACGCTCCGGGATCTTCGCCAGCGCCCGCTGCATGTCGCCCGACAGGCGACTGTCCATGGCCAGGTGCTCGGCGGAGGGGGCGGAGCCGTGGGACTCCCCCGTCCAGGGCATGAATCGGATGATCTTGCGCCGGCGGATCTCGTCGAGGGCAACCCGGTGGGCGATCTGGTACAGCCACGCCCGCGCGTTCTCCGGCTTCTCCAGCGTCGCGTAGTTCTTGTACGCCTTGATGAATGCGTCCTGGGTCATGTCCGCGGCCACTTCCGGGTCGCGCATCATCCGCAGCAGGTACGCATAGATCTCGTTCTGGTGCTTCGCGAACACCGTCTCGACGAAGATGGCCGCCTCGTCACGATCCCAGGTCCCGCTCATGGCGCGGCTCCCAGCGGCGCGAGCCGAGGTGCGGCGGCCGAGGGTATCGCGCAGTTCGGTGACGGAAGGGTCGATGGCCACGAAGACTCCGTGCGGGGACCGGTGGGGCGGAGCGTGGTCGATGGGCTACGCACGCTCGATGGGCTCAAGACGAGACACGCTCCCCCCGTGTGACGCCCGCCGGTCGCGGGCCTGGCGCGCTTCAACCCGTCCCACCTCCCATGGGCTCGGCGCGACCCAGCAGTTCCTCGACCGCGTCCTCGGGCGAGACGGGATTGACCGGCAGACCGGTTCCCAGCTCGAGGCCCGCGATGTCGCGCAGGCGTGGATGGATCTCCCAGTGCCAGTGGTAGGTCTGATCGACCTGCTCGCGCAACGGCGCGGTATGCAGGACCAGGTTGTAGGGCGGGCCGTCCAGGGAGGTCGCGAGCTTGCCCAGGACCTGGCGGAGCGCTTCGGACGTGGCCCGGACGGCCCGGTCGTCGGCTCGTGCGAAGTCGGCATCGTGCTGACGGGGCACGATCCAGACCTCGAACGGGGTGCGCGACGCGTAGGGGGCGAAGGCCACACTGTCGGCATCCTCCCAGACCAGGCGGTCCGGGCGGCGGACCTCGTCGCGCACGAGTCGGCAGAACGGGCACTCGCCCTCGCGGATGACGAACCGCGCGGCACCGCCCAGCTCCTCCGCGACGCGGTGCGGGATCTGGGGCAGGTCGTACAGGTCCAGGCACAGGTGGTTGGTTCGGGCGCCGGCCTGCGCGCCCCAGTTCTGGACGACCGTCAGGTACTCGGTCTGCCCGGTCGACTTGGCCTCGACGAGGGCTGCCTGGGCACGGGTCACGAGGGCTTCGATGAGATCCGTGCCCACGGCATGCAACGGGCGATGCTCGCTCGGTGGAGCGACGACCGTCTGCCAGCTTCCGGTCGCACGGGCCTGGGCGATCGAGACCTGTGCCAGACCGTGGTCGCGGTCGAGCTCGCGAGCCTCGACGTCCGTGCCGACGACATGGAAGGCGTAGTCCTTGAGCATCCGGGTACGGACGCCGTCGCCCTCGGGGGTGCTGCAGTTCGCGCATCCGAAGACGCGGTCGTCGACCGCCTCGGCGGCTCGGGCGAATCGATCGCGGTGGAAGGCGCGGTCCACGATGGTCGCGACCCACCAGCCGGTGATCGGATCCTTGCGCAACTCGAACAGCCCACCCGCCATCGCGCTCAGGCCTCGCGCACGAGCGGCGCGTCGATCGCGGCGGCGAACGCTTCGGCAAAGATCCAGGCCGCTCGTTCGACGGATGCCGTCGATGGCCTGGCGGCCGCGTCGCCGCGCTCGACGGCGATCGAGGTCGACTCGACCCCAGGCATCCCGCATGGGTCGATGAGCTCGAAGTCGTGCAGGTCCGCGGTGATGTTCAGGGCGATGCCGTGGTAGCTGACCCCGCGCTCGATGCGCAGGCCCAACGCGCCGATCTTGCGCGGGGCACCGCCCTCCGGGTCGCACCAGCAGCCAGGATGCCCATCGCGTCGCGCGGCCGATACTCCATGAGCGGCGCACGTCTGGACCAGGGCGTGCTCGAGGGCGCGCACGAACGGCCGCAGCAGGAGGCCGCGCTCATGCAGGCAGACGATCGGGTAGGCCACCAGCTGGCCCGGGCCGTGGTAGGTCACCTCCCCGCCGCGTTCCACGCGCTGGACGGCGATGCCGCGCGCCGCCAGTTCGGCATCGGAGGCGAGGATGTGCGACGGGTCCGACTGGCGGCCAAGGGTCAGGACCGCCGGGTGCTCCAGGAGCAGGAGCTGATCGTCGATGTCACCGGCGGCCCGCTCGTCCACGAGACGCTTCTGGAGGGCGTGGGCCTCGGCGTAGGCGATGCGCCCTAGCCAGCGGGCGTGCAGGGACGCCGGCGGCGCAAGCGGGGCAGCGTCAGTCGTGCCCGTCGACTCGGGCGCCGCCGAGCGCGGGTCCAGGATGGAGGCCTCCACCCCCGCACGATAGCAGGGGTCCCGGCTCGAACCGTCGGGCGCTGTCTGCACGACACCGACGTGACCCCACGGTACGGGGGGTCTTCTGCCCCATCCGGGTGAGGGCGCATCCCGTGGACGTGGGCTAGGGTGAGGTGGTCAGCTCGAATGCCTGCCAGAGGGATCCGTCACTCCATGTCGTCCATCAGCATCCGACCACGTTCCGCCATCGCCGACCCGGAGCTCGCGCGCGCCGCGACCGTGGATCTGCCGATGGCCCTGTCGCTGCATCGACCGCGCACGCCACGCGCGCTGCTGCGAACGATCGCCGCGATCCGTCGGCCGATCGAGCCCGAGCGGGTCATCGTCATGACCCTCGTCCCGGTCACCGCCCGCCGCCGCTGAACGACCCGGCGTCCTGGTCGCACCGCGGGCGGCGCCTGCCATGGCAGACTGCGATCGAATGGAGGGCGCCATGCAGGATCCGGACATCTTCACGTATGTCAACGAACTCTCGTCGGAGGAAGAGCGCCTGTACGCCGAGGCGTCCGACGGCTCGGGGCTGAGCACGGTCGCCTCGGAGCGACTCGAGGCCATCAAGGTCGAGTTGGATCGCTGCTTCGACCTGCTCCATCAGCGCCAGGCCCGCCGGGCCGCCGGCATGGATCCGTCCGAGGCGACCCTGCGGCCGGCCGAGATCGTGGAGCGCTACCAGCAATAGGTGGCGGGTGCCGTTCGGCACGTCGCACGGGACCCCCGGCTCTGGCGACCGGGTCGGTCGGCGGCGCACGATCGAGGCCGAGGGCGGGTCATCCGATTTCCGACCCGCCTCGACCGACGAGGGGATCCGCGCAAGGCCATCATCGAGCGCCTGGTAGCGTCTGCTGCCCTGTTCACCGCCGCCCACTTCGCCATGGGCTACCTGAATCCCAGCGCCGGCGGGAGCGGCGGCGCCCTCCTCTTCCCGTTCGCGACGGATGCACCGAGCGCCGGTTGCGGTACTCTCTGGCTCGCCGGTCGGGCGTCGCGTCCGACCTCCCGAGCGGGAGTAGCTCAGTCGGCAGAGCGTCTGCTTCCCAAGCAGAAGGTCGCGAGTTCGAACCTCGTCTCCCGCTCCACGTCCTCTCTCGACGACTTCAGCAGAATGTCGCCGCGAGCGTGAAGCAGGTGTTCCGAGGGTCTTGACAGGATCCGGATCTCGCCCGAAATGCGTCGTCCGAAGGGACGTCGAAGGGCTCGCGACATTCTGCCGAACCGCCTTCCAAGCGCGGAGCGACATTCTGCCTAGACCGAATCGGCGTCCGGGAATGGACCGGGCCCGGGGTCCCGATGTCGGCGAGCGCCGAACGGGATAGACCCGCCGGGCCAGGGTCAGGAGCCCGGAGTCCATGCCGCGAGATGTCGTCGACCTGTCGCTGTCCGACCTGATGAGCGAGTACGTCGCGCTCTTCGAGGGCGGCTGGAAGCCCGTGACGAAGCGCAAGTACCAGGATGACTTCGACCGCCTCCTTCGCTGGATCGCGAGCGAGGGTCTTCCAGCGACGACGCAGGCACTCGACTTCTCGACCCTGCTCAAGTTCGTCGGCCATCTGAAGATGCAGCCCGTGACCCGAGGCATCTGGCGGGGGGATGGCGCAGATACGTCGAGACCACGACGCGAATCGCATGCGAGGACTCTGTCCTTGAACTCGGTGAATGCCTACATGCGATCCATCAAGTCCCTGTGCCTCTGGGCCCACGACGATGGGGTCATCGGGGTGAACCCGTTCGGTCGCGCCTACCGGCGCTCGAAGCACCACCCGTTGCTCCCGACCGAGGAAACGCCGGCCAAGGGCGCTGAGCTTGATGACCTGCTCGCCCTCGAACGGGGCTGCGTGGGATCTCAGCCGATCGACCTGCGCGATCAGGCGATGGTGTCCGTACTCAAGACAACGGGTGCCCGGAACTCAAGCGTACGACTGCTGCGGCTTGATGACATCGACCTTGAACGCAATCTCATCACCATGAAGCGAGGAAAGGGGAACAAGACCTTCGACATCGTGATCCAGCCGGAGACGAAGGCCGCCCTCATCAGGTACATCAGTCGAGCACGCAAGCGGCTGCTGCCGCGATACCCGGTACGTGGCTTCGAGTCGATCACGTGTGGACCCGACGAGGGTTGGCTCTTCATCGCGAGCGATTCAGGCTACGGAAGTGGTCAGCCTCTGACCGTGAGTGGCCTGTCGCAGATGGTCAATCGCCGCTACCACGCGGGCGGCGGGACGCTTCCCCGGTTCGGGTCACACCGCATCCGACACGGCGTCGGTACGCTGCTGGCGAACAACGGCATGGGCGTGGATGAAGTGAGCCGGTACTACGCCCACAGTTCGACCGAAGTCACGAAGCGCTACGCGCAACAGACGACCGGATCCCTGGGCGAGGCGGCCGGCGAGGCACTGCGTCGTGCCGGCCTCATCAACGACTCTGGGCGCCGCCGCGCCGGTCCTCGATGATGAGGGCCGGCGCTGATCAAGTGCTAGTGCGGGCGAGACCGCCGAGCCAAGGTGCCGCCACCGTCGTGGTCGTCCTCGCACTCACCGATCTCTGCGAGCTCTTCCGGAAAGAAGGCCTCGAACTCAGCGATCGCCGCCTTATCACCCGCTCGAGCGCGATAGCCGATCGGGGCATCCCACGTCCCGGATGCGGCCAGGTCGCCCGCGATCATCCGCAGTATCGGTCCGAACTCGTCGGGCATCGACTCCGCAGCGAGCAGTAGTCGGACGGCTGCTGACGCCGGCCCCAGTTCGGGAAAGTCGGCGCCCGTGGCTGGAACGATCGCGCGCCCTCCAGGGCTTTTAAGGATCAGCGTGAGCTCGTCGCTGAGGCTGTGGTGACACATCTGTCGATCTCCTGGTACCGCCAGCAAGTGCCGGCTCTACCCCTCCTTACACATCCTCTGGCCGTCGCGTCCGAAGCGCATTCATGGCCCTTGACATTCATCCTGTTCCGACGACGGTCCGACATGGCCATCAGGGAACTCAGCGCACACGACATGACGATCATGCTCGCGGCAACAGCCCGGACTCGCGAGCACGCGCGGGATCGGGCGATCCTTGTCCTGTGCCTGGACGCCGGCCTTCGACGCGGAGAGATCGCGGGGCTACGCGTGGGCGATTTCGATCGGCTGACGTCGGTCCTGACTGTGGCCGAGGGCGTCCGACGCCGACTCGTTCGACTCGGCTCGACGTCCTGTGCGGCTTTGGCTCCGTTCATCACGGATCGCGTCGGGGCCCGTCCCCTGTTGATCGCCCGGTCGGGAAGGCGTTCGAGCGAGCGCACTGTCCACGAGCAGCTGCGGCGCATCGGCGAACTGGCAGGCCTCGGCGAGTGGGTGACGAATCGACATACACGGCGTGGATTCATCGGGCTGGTGGCCATGCAGCACAGCGCGCCTGTGGCGATGCGGTTGATCGGTCACTTGGGAGGCCGAGTCCGACCAGCGAGCTGTGAGGAGGCCCTGGAGGCGCAGCAAGTCGAGGGCTGGGTCTCGCCGATGGACGGCGTGCTTGGGGGTCGCTGGGCATCCGAGGGGAGCCGCCTGACGCGCGCTTTGTACGTGAGCGACCGCCTCGATCTACGCCGCCGGGGACGTAATCGGGCAGATCGTGCCGAACTTTCTTCTTGGGTTTCTTGAGTTGCTTGTCTGCGCCATTCACGCGCGGCCCGAGGCGTGGGAGCATTTTCGAGTCAGGCGCACCATTTCGGCGAGCCGGCATCAGAGGGGGGAATCCCACTTGTCTCTCAGCGTGATGGCGACCGGTCGCCACGGACAACAGCGACGAACCACCCACAGTCGCGCGGGCATCGCGGACGACCTCGCCGCTCTCGGGCTTGGCGCGTTCCTTGCCTGTGATCAAACCGCCTGGCGGCGATACCCAGCCCACGAGTGGGCGACCATCTTCGGCGGCCTGAGCTCCAAGGGACGCGTCGACCTTCTCGACGAGCCCACGCCACGCGTGATCTTCTTTCGTGGCAATCGACCCTGGCTCATCCTCTTGGTCGAAACCAACGCCGGCAGGACACAGGTGCTCGCTGGCTACGCCGACGCAGTTGGCCGCCCCGTCGTCGGAAGCGCTCGAGCATGAACCTCGATGACCTTGATCAGATCCTGGACCTTATGCTTCTCGATGACCTGTCGCCACCTGAACCGAATGGCGGCTGGTGGGAGCTCGAGGTCGAGGACTCGGCTGTCGCCTGCCTGGATTCGCGTCCGCGCGGGCAGGCCGCATCGGGCGCGGCACAGCCACCAGCGACGGCGTCGACATGCTGCTCCTGGTGGCTGAAGTGGTGGACGGGCCCTACGTCGTGGCACTGGCAACCGACACAGACTTCGAGAACCACGTTCAGGCCCGCGTTTCCTGGTCCCACGACGAGGTCGGGGAGTTGATCGGCGGGATCGTAGCCAGCTGGATGTTCTGCGGCCACGACTACGAGATGGCGGGAGTCGGTGGCCTGCAGCTCCCGTAGCCGGATGTGACTCAAATCTCGGATACGACGGAAGCTGTCGATGTGCCAGTGACTCAAGCGGCAAGGCACCTTGGTCGAGGTGCGCCTCTCGTTGATCGAGGGAGCCCCGTCTGGAAACCCCTACTGCGGAACCTCGGGCCACCACGGCACATCTGGCTCGACTCTTGCGTTGTCCAAGAAAGACAAGCATTGGGCCAATTGCGCTCGGTTGGTGATCCCGACGGTGATTCCTGCGTCGAGAAGCGCACGGTTTGCACAGATCTCCCGCAAGGAGCCGACCCTAACAGGGTGACAAGAGCGCCACGTAAGTCCGACTGGCGGCCATGAGAAGTCCCCACCCCTGCGGTCGTTCGGGCGAGTCACACTCTCGGCGGGATGCTCAAGCGACATCATGCCGGCACGACAACCCAGAACGTGGCTCCCCCACCGGGGCGCTTCTCGTACCCGATCGAACCATGATGGGCGGTGATCGCCGCGGCGGCCGTCGCCAGCCCTAGTCCCGATCCGACGCCGACGGCATTCGGGCCCCGTCGGAAGGGCTGGAACAGGTCGGACGACACCACCTCGGCGGGCAGACCGACGCCGCGGTCCATCACCTCGATGCGGAGCATCGCCGAAGTGGTCGGGCCGCCCGAGCCGTCCACCGGCGTGACGCGCGCCACGACATCAACGGTCCCGCCCGCCGGACCATAGGCGATGGCGTTGATGACCAGGTTCGTGATCGCCTGACCTAGTCGGACCCGGTCGACCCGGACGATTCGCCCGGGCGCCTCGGTCGCGATCCGGACGCCGCGTTGCCGGGCCAGCGGCTCGACGTGGCGCGCGACGGATGCCATGAACTCGTCGATGCGCACCGGTGTTCGGACCAGCGCGCGACCCTCACCATCGAGGGCGGCCAGGTCCAACAGCGCGGTCGCCAGGTCACCGAGACGTACGGCATCGCCGTGGGCGGCCTCGACCGCGCGGCGCAACTCGAGATCCGTGGTCGCTGGATGACGAGCCAAGTCGAGTTCTGCCTGCAACGCCGCGATCGGCGTTCGGAGGTCGTGGGAGGCCGCCGCCAGGAAGGCCCGTTGCTGACGAACCGCCGAGGCGACGCGCGCCAGCATCCGGTTCAGCGTCACGGCCAGGGCCTGGACTTCGTCGCGCTCCGCCGGGACGTGCAGGCGTCGGTCCAGATCGATCGTGTCGATCCTCTCGGCCTCGCCTGCCAGCGCCACCACAGGACGCAACGCCCGACCGGCCAGGATCCACCCGCCCAGCATCGACGCCAGGGCCGCGGCTCCGCCGACCATCAGGAGCGACCAGGCCAGCCGGTCGAGGGTGAGCCCGAGCGCCTCCGACCCGGTGCCGGTGATGACCGTCACGTCTCCTCCACGCACCGTGAAGAGCAGGAAGCGCCGGCCGTCGACGCTGGCGTCGGAAGCCCCGGTCGTCAATGGCACCGGAAGTCCAGCCGGCGCACCGGGGGAGGCGTCGATGATGGCGCCCGCGCGGTCAAGCACCGTGACGAAGACACCCGGGGTCCCGAAGTCCCCCTCCTGCAGACCGCCGGACCCGTCGTTCTCGAATCCCGACAGCACGGCGGCGGCTCGTTCCTGGAGCGACTGCTGCACGGCTTCGCGCAGCGCGCCGCCCATCTGCCACCACACAGTCACGCCGACGAGCGTCACGGTCGCGATGATGGCCAGCACGTACGCGACGGCAAGGCGCATGCGGATGGTCATCTGGTGCTGTGCTCAGCCGTGGCGGCTCCATCTCGCGAGGGGCGCAGGACGTACCCCACGCCCCGGACGGTCTCGAGACGCGGGACGCCCGGCGCCCGACCGAGGGCGTTGCGCAGGGCACGAACGTACACGTCGATGATTCGCGGCGTGCCCTCGAACGCCCAGTCCCACACCTCATCGATGATGCGAGCTCGACTGAGGACCTCGTCCTCGTGGCGGAGGAAATACTCGAGGAGGGTGAATTCCCGCCCAGCCAGCGGCACGTCGCGGCCGCTGACCGTGACCCGGTGCGTGGCTGGATCCAGCTGAAGGTCGCCAGACCCCAGGACGTTCGGGCGCTCGACCGCACCACGGCGGGTCAGCGCCCGCAGACGGGCGAAGAGCTCCGCGAAGGCGAAGGGCTTGACGAGATAGTCATCGGCGCCGACATCCAGGCCGCGAACGCGGTCGTCCACGGCGTCGCGAGCGGTCAAGAGCAGGACCGGCGTCCAGTCCCCGGCGGCCCGGAGATCGCGGCACAGGGCGAAGCCGTCGCCATCGGGCAGCATGATGTCCAGCACGAGGACGTCGTGGACGCGCTCCGTCGCCATCCAGCGTGCATCTTCGATCGTGGCCACGACGTCGACAGCGTGACCCTCGCGACGCAACCCGCGCGCCACCAGGCCGGACAGTCGGACATCGTCCTCGAGCAGCAGGACCTTCATGCCTCCAGCGTGCGGGCCGGACATGAATCCCACGTGAATCTCGCGCCCTTGGTCATTTACCGGCCGCTCACGCCCATGGGCGCAGCCTGCGGAGGAGATCGCGCAGACGCCCGGTCCCAAGCAAGGAGACACGATGAACGTGGCACGACTTCGAGGACCGGCGCTCAGCGCGCTGGCAGTCCTCGCCCTCAGCGGCGCCGGGATCGCCCTCGCCGCCAACGACACCCCGACTCCGGCGCCGGTCGTCGATACGACGACCACGCCCGCCGTCGAGGCGCCGGAGCCCATCGAGCCGGCCGGCACGGACACTGATACGCTCCAGGAAGGCGACCAGACCTCGCCGGACTCCCCGGCGGATGCCGCCGCCGAGGCGGCTGGCACCGAGGTCGAGACCCCAGGGGCGGAGACCGAGTCGACCGTCTCCGATGGCCCTGGCGGCCACGCGGACGATCCCAACGACCCGAATGCGGATCACCAGTTCGAGGGCGAGGAGTAACCCCCGACTCCCTACCTCGAGACGACAAGGGCCCGCCGGTTCGCCGGCGGGCCCTTCGTTCGTGATGGACGGAACGGGCATCATGGGTCGAGATCGTCATCTGAGCGGTCGTCGTCGCTGGAGGTCGCCATGGCCGGGTCTTTCGTTCATCGTCCGCATCCGCGGATCGCCGCCCGGCGCGTCGAGGGTCCACCGACGGCGGCGGCCGAACACATCGGCGTGAACGGACGGATCGCACTCATGCTGACAACGGTGGTCGGAACGATGTGGTGCGCCTACGCCTTCGGGCTGCTCGCCCTGCTGGTCCTCCCCGAAGCGGTGGGCGGTGGCCTGTTGCCGCTGGTGCAGTGGATCAGCCAGACATTCATCCAGCTGGTCATGCTGTCGGTCATCATGGTCGGCCAGAACATCATCGGTCGGGCGGCCGACAAGCGCGCGGCCATGACCTTCGCGGACACCGAGGCGATCTTCCATGAGGTCGGCCAGATCCAGGCGCATCTCCAGCTCCAGGACGAGGCCCTGCATGCGTTGATCCGCCGGCTCGGAGCGCCGGACCACGTCGGCGGGCAGTAGCTCCCGGGCGAACGGTCGCCCTGGCGGCGCGCAGGATCCCGCGACGACTTCAGCGAGGATTCAGCAGCCGACGCCACGGTGAGGCGCATGCCGCCGGCGCCCACGCCGTTCCCCCCGGCCTGGAAACGCCGGCGGCATGTCGGAGCCTATCGAGCAGGAGTGTGGATACTCATCCCATGCGCATCCTGATCGTCGAGGACGAGCCGGCGATCGCCGCGGCTCTCCGTCGCATCCTGGAAGCCGACGGCCACGCCGTCGATGCAGCGGAAGATGGCATGGCAGGCCTGGACTGGGCCGGCGCCTACCCGTATGACGCGATCGTCCTGGACGTCATCCTGCCCCGCCTCGACGGCTTCGCCGTCTGTGCGCGACTGCGTGGACGTGGCGACCGGACGCCCGTGCTGATGTTGACGGCTCGTGACGCCGTCGACGACCGGGTCGCCGGCCTGGACGCGGGCGCCGACGACTACCTAGCCAAACCGTTCGCGGCGGCCGAACTGCTGGCCCGCCTTCGGGCGCTCGGCCGTCGTGGCGGGGGCGAGGCCTCGCCGACGATCCGGACGAGCGACCTTGAGATCGACCCGGCGGCCCATGCCGTTCGCCGCGACGGCCTGGAGATCCACCTGACTGCGAAGGAGTTCGCCCTGCTCGAGTTCCTCGCGCGGCACCCGGGCCAGATCTTCACCCAGGAACGCCTGATCGATGCCGTCTGGGATGCTGACTTCGCGGCCGAGTCGAACATCGTCGAGGTCTACGTCCGGAGTCTCCGCCGCAAGTTGGATGGCGGCCGGCGTGACGGCT
>JBPPMZ010000034.1:0-2533 GCA_051306295.1 Candidatus Limnocylindrales bacterium | reverse complement strand
CCTGTCCACGAGCTCGCACCCGAGCGCAAGGAATGGCTCCTCGGCCGGCTCGCCGCCGCCGGCGTCATCTAGGTAGATCCGCACGAAGAAAAGGAGTACCACCATGGCGACCGTCGTTTCCCGTCTGCCCTATACCCGGAGCGACGCGAAGGCCTGGGGGCGCGAGACAATGCGCGGATTCATCGAGGTCTTCCCCACGCCGTTCACCGCGGACGACGCGATCGATCACGGCGCCCTGCGCCGGAACCTCGAGAAGCTGCGCGGGATCGGGCTCAACGGGTTCCTCTCCGGCGGCAATATCGCCGAGGGCTGGAACATGACCCCGACCGAGTGGATGGGCTACTCGGAATCGGTGGCCGACGTCCTGGCCGGCAAGACCCCGCATCTCGCGTCGGTCATCCTCGACCCCTCGCCGTACACCGCGATCGAGAAGATCAACCGCCTGGCCGACCTCGGCTTCAACGCCATGGAGGTCATCACTCCGATCTTCGCGCTGCGCAACGACGACCTCGTCTACGAGTATTTCAAGATGCTCTCGGAGGGCACCGATGTCGCCCTCCTCATCTACAACACCCCGGCCTCGGGCAAGGTCCTCAGCCACGACCTCATCGAGCGGATCAGCGACCTAGAGACGATCGTCGGCATGAAGCACGGCATCGACAGCGTGGCCGACACCGCCCGGATCCGTGCCCGGGTCGGCGACCGCATGGTTGTCTCCAACCCGTTCCCGCGGTACTGGGTCCTGGACATCGTCGAGTACGGCGGGAGGGTCCAGTACGGCGGCCTCGAGTTCACGCTGTTCGCCAAGCAGCGCCCCACGCTCCTCGAGTACACCTCGCTTGCCCGTGCGGGCAAGGTGACCGAGGCGTTCGCGCTCGAGCGTGCCTTCATGCCGTTGTTCGACCTGTACGAGAAGTACCTCGTCACGTCGGTCGTCCAGAAGGGCATCTACGACATGGCGGCGATGAAGTACGCCATGGGCCTGATCGGATTCGAGATGAGCGGCGTCCGCCCTCCGGCTCCGGGCGTCGGCCAGGCCGAGAAGGACGACATCCGCGCATTGCTGACGCAGGTCGGCGTGATCTGACAGTGCTCGGCGCCGCCGCCCGACCAGGCGCCGCCGCCCAGTTCCACGGCCCACGCATCCATCGCAAGGAGTCGGGAATGGTCACCCAGATCAATCGTCTGCCGTACACGAAGTCCGAGGCCAAGGCCTGGGCCAAGGACACGCTCGTCGACTGGTACGACTGTCCCGTGACGCCGTTCCTGCCGGGCGACGCTCTGGACGAGGAAGGGCTCCGGAACAACGTTGAGTACTACATCGACATCGGCGAGAAGGGCCTCGTCCTCGGCGGCTTCGTGGCCGAATGCTGGAACACCACCGTCACGGAATGGATGCGCTACCACGAGGTGATCGCGGACGCGGCCCGCGGCCGGATCCCGCTGCACACGATCATCCTGGATCCCAGCGTCCACCAAGCGATGGAGAAACTCGACTACGTCGAGAAGCTGGGCTACGTCGCGGCCGAGGTGGTCACGCCGGTCGTCCAGCTCCGGTCCGACGATGAGATCTTCGACTACTTCAACTACCTGGCCACGCATTCCAACCTGGCATTGATCTTCTACCGCTCCGCCGTCTCCGGGATCCTCATCAACATGGAGCTCTGCCGGCGTTTGTCGGAGGTCCCCAGCATCGTCGGCATGAAGCAGGGCAGTCTGAACCATGACGACACCGTCAAGTTGCGCCGGAACACGCGCGACGACTTCGTCGTGAGCGACCCGTTCGAAGGGCACTGGCTCAACGACCTGCGCCAGGGAGGACAAGTCCAATACGGCGCGTTCTTCCACATCGTCTACGGCAAGAAGCGCCACCTGCTGGAGGAGTACACGGCTCTCGCCCGCGCCGGCGAGTGGGATGCGGCCTTCGCCAAGTGGGAGGAGCTCGAGCCCGTCCGCGACCTGCTGGACGAACTGATGCTGGGGCCGATTTCGAAGACGTTCACCTACGCGACGACGCTCGGCAACGTCAAGGCCTGGTACGACGCGATGGGTCTGGCCGCCGGCCCGATGCGCTCGCCGATCCGGCAGGTGAGCCCCGAGAGGCGGGAGTGGATCAAGGGCCGATTGCAGCAGGCCGGCGTCATCTAGGCACCCGCACGCACTCACGCGCAACCCAGCGGAGGAGTACCAGCGATGGTTACCGCCACCAAGCTCCCGTACACCAAGTCCGAGGCCAAGACCTGGGCCAAGTCGACGATCGTCGACTTCTACGAAACGCCGCTCACGCCGTTCACGCCGGACTACCAGCCCGACGTGGCCGGAATCCGGAAGAACCTCGACGCCTATGTCGAGATGGGCGTCACGGGTCTCGTCGTCGGCGGCTTCCTCGCCGAAGGCTGGAGCCTGACCCTCGCGGACTGGAAGCGCTACCACGAGATCTACGCCGACGCCAACGCCGGCCGCCTGCCCCTGCACACGATCATCCTCGACCCGAGCGTCCACGTGGCGCTCGAGAAGCTGGCCTTCGTCCAGG
>JBPPMZ010000033.1:0-3873 GCA_051306295.1 Candidatus Limnocylindrales bacterium | reverse complement strand
CCGGAAGTCACCATCGGCGACACACTCACCGAGCCCGGCGACCCGCGGCCGCTGCCGCGCTTGGATGTGGACGCTCCGACCCTACGCATGACATTCGGGGTCAACACCTCGCCGCTGGCCGGCCGCGAGGGCAAGTACGTCACCAGTCGCCAGATCAAGGCCCGCCTGGAGAAGGAGGTCTTGGGCAACGTCTCGATCGAGGTCCGCCCGTCGGAATCGAGCGAAGCGTTCGAGGTCCGCGGCCGCGGTGAGCTGCAGTTGGCCGTGCTCATCGAGCAGATGCGCCGCGAGGGTTTCGAGTTGACGGCCTCCCGTCCGGAGGTGCTGCTGCGGACCGTGGGCGGCCAGGTCCACGAACCCTACGAGCGGGTGACCATCGACATCCCACCCGACTACATCGGCGAGATCCAGACCGCGATGGCGGGTCGCAAAGGTCGCCTCGAGCAGATGTCCACGGATACCGACGGACGCGTGCGCCTGGAATTCGTGCTGCCGGTCCGCGGTCTCATCGGCTACCGCGGGCAGCTCCTGACCGATACCCGCGGCACGGCGCTGCTCCACCAGATCGGCGAGGGCTACGGCCCGTGGGCGGGCGACGTCACGCACCGGACCAACGGCGTCCTGGTCAGCGACCGGACGGGCACCAGTAACGCCTATGGCCTGTTCAACCTGGAGCAGCGGGCGGAGCTGTTCATCGGCGCGGGTGTCGAGGTCTACGAGGGCATGATCGTCGGCGAGAACAGTCGCTCGGGCGACATGGATGTCAACCCGACCAAGGAAAAGAAGCTGACCAACATCCGGACCCACAGCCACGACGAGTCGCTGCGCCTGACCCCCGCCCGACCGATCACCCTGGAGACCGCGCTCGAGTTCATCTCCGGCGACGAGCTCGTCGAGGTGACGCCCCTTTCGATCCGGCTGCGCAAGCGCCTGCTGGCCCGCCACGAGCGCGAGCGCGACCGGGGCAAGGCCTTCGATGCCCAGCGCGCGGCCGAACGCGAGGACGACGCCGGCTCCTGATTGTCCGCCCGGCCCGAGTGCTCGGACCGTGTAGGGTTTCAACAATGCACGACCGATCACGCGCGACGAACCGTCGGTTGTTCGTGTTCTACACGCGCAACGGCGGCGACATCGTGGTCTCGCGCTTCCGGACCAACGTCGCGCGCACGGACGTCATCGAGTCGACCGCCAGCCCGCTCCTGCTCATCGAGCACAGCGCGGCCTCCAACCACAACGGCGGCGGGCTGGCATTCGGGCCGAATGGGTACCTGTACGTCTCGGTCGGTGACGGCGGCGGGACCGGCGACCCGGGCAACGCGCGCAGGAGAAGAGCGGCACCTTCCTGGGCAAGATCCTGCGCATCAACACGGACGGCACCGGCGCCGGGACATTCGATCGGTACTCCGTGCCGCGCAGCAACCCGTTCTACGGCTCCGTCCCCGGCCGGGGGGAGGTCTGGGCCTACGGCCTGCGCAACCCGTGGCGCATCTCCTTCGATCGCGGCACCGGCAAACTGTTCATCGGCGACGTCGGGCAGGGGCGCTACGAGGAGGTCGACCGCGAATCGCCCGGCATCAAGGGCGGACGGAACTACGGCTGGAACGCGATGGAGGGGTTCCACTGCTACAAGGCCGCGAAGTGCCCGATGGCCGGCGACACGCTGCCGATCCTGGAATACGGGCACGGCGGCGGCAACTGCTCGATCACCGGCGGGTTCGTGTATCGGGGTCCGAGCCAGACCGCGCTGGTCGGCCAGTACGTGTTCGCGGACTTCTGCAGCGGCCGGATCTGGACCGTCCCTCACAACGGCACGGCCAAGACGCTGCGGGCCGACACGAGCCGCGCCATCACGTCCTTTGGCGAGGCCGAGAACGGGGAGCTCTACGCGGTCACCATCGATGGGAAGCTCGTGCGGATCCTGGCCTCGTAGGTTCCTGCGGTCCGGACTCGGGGCGGGCCGGTCGACCGGACGTACAATCCGCGGACGATGACGATCTATCTGGACCACGCTGCGACGACGCCGCTGCGGCGCGAGGTCCTCGACGCGATGGTGCCGTACCTGACCGAGGTCTACGGCAACCCGTCCTCGGCACATGCGGTCGGCCGGGCGGCCCGCGCCGGGCTCGATGACGCGCATGCCCGCCTCGCCGCGCGGCTCGGCGTCGAGGCCCGCGAAGTGGTCTTCACCTCGGGCGGGACGGAGGCCAACAACCTCGCGCTCAAGGGGGCGGCCTGGGCGGGCAAGGGCCGTGGCCACCGGATCGTGACCTCGGGCGTGGAGCACCACGCGGTCGGGCACACGCTCCGCTACCTCGAGAAGTTCGGGTTCGAGATCATCGAGGTCCCGGTGGACCGCTACGGGCGGGTCGATCCGGATCAGCTGGAGGCCGCCCTCAGCGACCGCACGATCCTCGTCTCGATCATGCTCGCCAACAACGAGGTCGGGACGATCCAGCCGATCCACGAGATCACCGCGCGGGTGCGTTCGCGGCGCGGGATCCTGCTCCACGTGGACGCCGTGCAGGCGGCGCCGTACGTGCCCCTGGACCTGCGCGACCTGGACGCAGACCTCCTGTCGCTGGCCGCTCACAAGTTCGAGGGGCCCAAGGGCGTCGGCGTCCTGTTCGTCCGCCAGGGGACGCACATCCTCGCCCAGCAGCACGGCGGCACCCAGGAACGGCACCGCCGGGCCGGGACCGAGAATGTCGCCGGAGCGGTGGGCTTGGCCGCGGCCTACGACCTGACGCGCGATGAGCAGCCCGAGACGGTGGCCCGTCTGGCCGCCCAGCGCGAGCGCCTGGCCCGGGCCGTGCTCGAGGTCGAAGGCACCGAGCTCACCGGCCATCCGACCGATCGCCTGCCGGGCATCCTGTCGCTCATCGCCCGCGGGACGGATGGGGCGAGCGTCACGGTGTCGCTCGACCTTGAGGGCATCGCCGCCTCGGTCGGGTCGGCGTGTACGACCGGATCCACGGAGGTCAGTCACGTCCTGACGGCGATGGGCTACCCCGAGGACGAAGCGCGTGGCGCGCTTCGTCTGTCCCTGGGTCGCACGACGACCGACGAGGAGATCGACACCGTGGCCGATGTCGTGCCGCGGGTCCTCGCCTCGATGCGGACGGGTGCCGCGACGGTCGCCGCCGATCCGCTCGGCCAGGGCGCGGCGGTCTCGGCATGAGCCGGATCCTGGTCGCGATGTCCGGTGGCGTGGACTCGTCAGTGGCGGCCGCGCTCCTCCACGAGCAGGGGCACGAGGTCGTCGGCGTCTGGATGCGCCTGCACGACGTGGCCGACAGCTACTCCGAGTTCAAGAAGAGTTGCTGCTCGTTGGACGCGGCCGATGACGCGCGCCGGGTCGCAGCCCAGCTCGACATCCCGTTCTACGTCATGAACCTGGAGCGCGAATTCGATGCCGGTGTGCTCCAGCCGTTCCTGGATGCGTACCTGAGCGGCGAGACGCCCAGCCCCTGCGTCGATTGCAACACCTACGTGAAGTTCGGGGCGCTGCTGGGTCGCGCCCGCCACCTGTACGAATGCGAGGCCGTCGCCACCGGGCACTATGCGCGTCGGGCGGTCGGCGACGATGGCCGTGCCCGCCTGCTGCGCGCCCGCGACCGCGACAAGGACCAGACGTACTTCCTGTATGGCCTGCGGGCCGACCAGCTGGAGCATGCCCGGTTCCCGCTCGGCGATCTGACCAAGCCGGAGGTCCGGAACGTGGCGCGTTCACTCGGTTTGGCCACCGCGGACAAGCCCTAGAGCCAGGAGATCTTCTTCGTACCCGGGGGTGACTACCGTGACGCGCTCCGCGAGCGCGCCGGCTGGGTGCCGGAGGCGGGGCCGCTGCTGGACGGCGCGGGGGAGCGGGTCGGC
>JBPPMZ010000032.1:0-2144 GCA_051306295.1 Candidatus Limnocylindrales bacterium | reverse complement strand
GGTCGACGGCGCCCCGCTCGTGGTCGACACGCGCAAAGCCGTCGCCATCCTCGTGGTCCTGGCGACGGATCGTCGCGCCTATGCGCGGGAGGAACTGGCCGCGCTGCTCTGGCCTGACTCCGACGACGAGGCGGCCCGCGGGGCGCTCCGCCGAACCCTGTCCACGCTTCGGGCGGCACTCCCGGATGGCGGGATCCGCATCGACCGGTCGCTGGTGGAGCTGGCCGTCGGCGCCGCGCGGATCGACCTGGCCGAACTCCATCGGCTGGGCGCCTCCGATCGGATCTCGGACCTCGGCGCCGCGGCGGCCCTGGCGCGCGGCCCGTTCCTTGCCGGGTTCTCGCTGCGCGACAGCCCGGACTTCGATGACTGGCGAGCGGCTCGGTCGGTCGCAGTCGAACGCGCGGTAGCTGGCGTCCTTGATCGACTGGCGGACGCCCACGCCGCCGCCGGTGACCTCGTCGCTGCCGCCGATGTCGTCGGTCGGCGGATCGATCTGGACCCGCTGGATGAAGGCGCGCACGTCCGGCGCATGGATCTGTTGGCGGCGACCGGTGATCGAGCGGCGGCCCTGCGCCAGTACCGCGCCTGTGTGGCGGTCCTTGAGCGCGAGCTCGGCGTGGAGCCGCTCCCCGAGACGACCGAGCGCTACGAGGCGATCCGCGATTCGCGGCCGGCGCCGGAGATGTCACGCGTCGCGTCAGCCCCAGGCTCGCCCACGACGGTTCATGCGCTGCCCCTCGTGGGTCGTGACGCGACGCTGGCAACGATCGAGGCCGTGCGCCGCTCGGCGGTGGCCGACGGACGCATCGTGTCTGTGGTCGGCGAGGCCGGCATCGGCAAGACGCGTCTGATCGAAGCGGCCGTAGAGCATGCCAGGGCCGCCGGTGCGACCGTCCTGGTGGCGCGCGGGTACGCGGCCGAGCGTTCGGTCGCGTATGGACCGATCGTCGGCTGGCTCAACGGGGCCCTCGCCGATCCGGCAGCCGCCGGGCGACTGCGGGCCCTGCCGCCCGCGACGACCACCGAGATGGCGCGCCGGGTGCCCGCGGTCTCGAGCGTCGGCACGCCGCCGGAGGCGACCGACGCCGCCGCGGCGCAGGCCAGGCTGCTGATCGCGTTGGTCGACGGGCTGGCGGCTACGGTGGACGGTCCCGAGCCCGGCCTGCTCGTCCTGGACGACCTCGCATGGGCAGATAGCGCCACCATCGCGGTCCTATCGTCCCTGGTGCGCCGGTTGACCGGCCGTCGCCTGACCCTGGTGCTGTCATGGCGAGAGGAGGACCTCGAGGGGGTCGTGTCCGCCTTCACCGACCACATCGTCGAGCTTCCCAACGCGACCGTCGTCGCCGTACCCCGCCTGGGACAGGAGGAGGTCGAAGCGCTGGTTGGCGCGGCGGTCGCCGGGCGAGTGGCCCCAAAGCCTGACCACGGAACGTCAGGCGAAGCGCTCTGGCGCGCGTCCGAAGGCCTCCCGCTGTACGTCGTGGAGGCACTCGCCAGCGGATCGTGGATCGAAGCGGACATGCCGACCGGCGTTCGATCGGTCCTGCGCGCGCGCCTCACGCCCGTCGCCGGGGTCGCCCAGCAGGTCCTCGCTGCCGCCGCCGCGATCGGTCGGTCGTTCGACCTCGCGACCGTGCGGTTTGCCAGCGGCCGGACGGAGGAGGAGGCGATCGAGGCCCTGGAGGAGCTGACCCGCCGCGCGATCGTCCGCGAACAGGCCGCGCCGGCCGGCTCCGAGGTCCGCTACGACTTCGCCCACGCCGGCCTGCGCGAGGTCGCCGAAGCATCGACAAGCCTGGCCCGCCGCCGACTCCTCCATCGGCGGATCGCCGAGGCGCTCCGACTCGACGTCGCCGGCGAAGGTCGCGACGATCCGGGTCGGCTGGCCAGGATCGCCCGCCACGAACGAGATGCGGGACGAGAGGTCGAGGCGGCGGCGGCGTTCCGCGAGGCCGGCGACGCCGCTCGGTCCGTGTTCGCCAACCGGGAGGCGATCGCGCACTACGAGGCCGCCCTCGCCCTTGGTTTCCCGGCGGTGGCGGCGGTGCACCTCGACATCGGCGATCTGCGTACGCGCCTCGGCGATTACGCGGGTGCCATCGCGGCCTACGAGGGTGCGGCGGCGCTGGTCGAGCCGG
>JBPPMZ010000031.1:0-25680 GCA_051306295.1 Candidatus Limnocylindrales bacterium | reverse complement strand
GCTCCGGACCCTTCGAGATCACGTAGTCGACGCCGGCGTCCCTGGCCAGGATGACGCCCGGTCCGGGATCCTGGCTGATGATCAGCCCGATCGGCACGAGCGGATCGTAGGCCTCGCTCTTGCGCCCCGGTCGCAGTCCGAGCGACACGAGTTCGGCGACCGCCTCGGCCTCCGTCTTGTCACGCAGGTCCGGCGCCGGGATCTGGGTGAGGCCGGCCGCTACCGTGACCTGGACCTCCGAACCCGGCGCGACGACCGTGTCCGGCGCCGGATCCTGGGCGAGGATCGTGCCGGCGGGCTGATCGGAGGTGGGGTCGGACGTCGGGACCAGCGCGAGATCCAGGGCGTCGGCCTCGCTCGTGGCAGCGGCGATCAGCTTGCCGACGAACGTGGGTACCGTGACCTCCGTCGGCTGCGTCGGCTGCCCGGGGCCAGACAGGAGCTGGAAGACGAAGAAGGCGATCGCCGCGAGGAGCAATACGGCGAGAGCGCCGGCGGCCCACACGGCCGGACTCGTCCCGCCGCCGTCCTCGACCTCGACCCGCCGCGATCGCGGGGCGCGGTCGTAGCGGTCGTCGTCCAGGCCGTCGTTGCGGTCGTCGTCGGCGTCGGCGTCGGCGTAAGCATCCGGTGGGTACGACACGACCGTCGGGTTGGATCGCGCGACGCCGACCGCGCGCGGGGCGACCGGGGGTGTCCGGGGCGTCGGGGTTGTCGCTGCGGCACCCAGCGCGCCACCGGCGGCGATGCCCGCGGCTGCGACCCTGGGCGTCGACGCGCCGGACGTGGAGGCCACAGGCAGGGTGGCATCCAGCGCATCGGCCATGTCGCCGGCCGTGGCGAAGCGCTCCTCCGGCACCTGGGCGAGAGCCGTGCGGACGACCGCCGCGAGGGCCGGCGGCGTGGCCGGGCGGGAGGTGCTGGGGTCCGGGACAGGCCCGGTCAAGCGCGCCAGGGCGACGGACGCCGCGCTGTCACCCTCCCACGGCCGGTTGCCGGTCAGCATCTCGTACAGGACGATGCCCAGCGAGAAGATGTCGGATGCGGCCGTGGCCGGCTCGCCACGGGCCTGCTCTGGGCTGAAGTAGTGGACGCTGCCCAGGGTCGTCCCGGGGAGCGTCATCTGCGCCTCGGCGATGGCGCGCGCGATGCCGAAGTCCACGACCTTGACCCGCCCGTCCCTGCCGATGAGGACGTTGCCAGGCTTCACGTCGCGATGGACGATGCCGCGGGTGTGGGCGGCGGCCAGCGCGCGCGCCACGGCCGCGGCGATGCGCGTGGCCTGGGCGGGAGGCAGAGTCCCGTTGCGGCGCAGGATCGTGGCCAGATCCTCGCCGTCTACGTACTCCATGACGATGTACGGACCGCCCGGGTCCTCGCCGTAGTCGTAGACCGTGACGACGTTGGGGTGGCTCAGCGAGGCCGCGTTCTGCGCCTCCTGGCGGAAGCGCGAGCTGAAATCGGGGTCGCGCAGATACTCGGGGCGCAGCAGCTTGACCGCGACCTCGCGGCCGAGCTGGGTGTCCAGGGCACGGTAGATGGTCGCCATGCCGCCCTGTCCGAGCGACGCGATCACCTCATAGCGACCGCCCAGGATCGTCCCGATCTCTGCCACGTGCCCTCTGGTCTGTGACGGTGGGCGACGCCGTCGCGGCGCCGCGTTTCCGGCGGCATGGTACCGCACCAGGCCCGGCGGCCCCGCTGACGGGGCCGGCACTTTCCTAGAGCTGCAGGCCCTTGAGGTAGGCCCGGAACGTCTCGCCGAGGTCCGGCCGCTGGAGCGCCAGCTCGACCGAGGCCTGCAGCCAGCCCATCGTCGTCCCGGCGTCATAGCGGACGCCCTCGAACTCATAGGCGAACACGGCTTGCTCCTCCATGAGCGCCTGGATCGCGTCGGTCAGCTGGATCTCGCCCCCGGCACCGCGCTGGGTCTGCTCGAGCTTGTCGAAGATCTTGGGCGTCAGGACGTAGCGACCGATGATGGCCAGGTCCGACGGCGCGTCCTCCGGGGCCGGCTTCTCGACCAGGCGCGTCACCTTGTGCAGGCGGCCATGGTCCAGCGGGTCCTCCGACGGCTCCGAGGCGATGACCCCATAGCGGCTCGTCTCGTCGTGCGGGACCTCCATCACCGCGACCACCGACCCGTGGGTCTGGTGATAGGCGTGGATGAGCTGGCCGATGACCGGCCGATCGCCGACGCACACGTCGTCGGGCAGGATGACCGCGAAGGGCTCGTGGCCGATGAGGTCCTTGGCCATCAGCACCGCGTGGCCCAGGCCGAGCTGTTCCTTCTGGCGCACGTAGGCCACCTGGGCGAGGTCGCTGATCGCCCGAACCTGGCGGAGCATCTCGAGGTCGCCCGTCTCCTCGAGCAGGTGCTCGAGCTCGTAGGAGAGGTCGAAGTGGTCCTCGATCGCCCGCTTCTGGCTCGAGGTCACGATGATGACCTGCTCGATCCCGGCGGCGACCGCCTCCTCCACCGCGTACTGGATGATCGGCTTGTCGACGAGCGGGAGCATCTCCTTGGGCTGCGCCTTGGTAGCCGGCAGGAAGCGGGTGCCCCATCCGGCGGCGGGGAAGACAGCCTTGCGAACGCGCATCGAACCTCAGGGACTGAAGGGGTCGGAGGGTGGCCCAGAGTCTAGCATCGCACCCGACGACGACCCGCCGGCGTCCCCGTCCAGACTGGCCATGAAGGTGCGGATCGCGGCGGTGAACGCCTTGGGCCGATCGATATTGGCGAGGTGCGTCGCGCCGCCGAGGCGCACGCGCCTTGGATCCTGGGCCGCTCGTGCAAAGGTACCGACCGAGAGCCGGAAGGCGACGTCCAGGCTGCCGTTGAGGAGCAGGGTCGGGCCGGGATAGGCGGCCAGGCGCGGGGCGAATCGCTCGCCCACCAGGGCGCGCAGCGCGTCCGCTCCACCGGCCGACCAGAACCCGCCCGCGATGATCGGCTCGGCGATGGCCGGCGGGAAACGGGTGCGGAAGAACCACGCGTTCAGGGCATCCAGGCGCGGGCCGTCGAACGCCTCCATGGCCGCGGCCAGGGCTCGATAGGGCACGGACCGCCACCCGACCGGTTCAGCGGTCGCGCCGGACAGCACGAGACCACGGACCAGGTCCGGGCGCCGGGCAGCCAGGTGCATGGCTGTGTAGCCGCCCAACGACAGGCCGACTACGACCGCCCGCCCGTCGGTCGCCGACTGGGTGGCCTGTGCGACCACGTCGGACGCTGCGTCCAGGGTGAAGGTCCGGTCGGCCAGGGCGCCATGTCCGGGCAGGTCCACGGTGATGCAGCGGTACGTGTCGGCGAGGGCCGTGACCTGCGCCGCCCACATCGAGCCGGTCAGTCGCGTGCCGTGCACGAAGACGATGGCCGGTGCCCCGACCAGGCCCGTGATCCTGATCCCGGCGGTCACCGTTCGGGGATGCCGAACTCCGCGGCGAGCAGGGCCGCCTGGGTCCGGCTGGCCAACCCGAGCTTGGCCAGGATGTTCGAGACGGACCATGGCGTGGTCGTCCCCCAGCAGGAGCCGGATCACGGGTCGGTCGGCGGGCATGCGTCGGGCCTGTCAGACCGCGCCGGGGACGACGGCGGTCTCGGCTTCGTCGCGTGGGGTTCGGGACGCCCGTTGCAGGATGACGGCCGCGCCGAGGATCGCGGCGGCGCCGGCCGCCTGGATCGGCACGAGGGCCTCGCTCAGCAGCCATGCGGCCAGGGCCACGCCGACCACGGGCTCGAAGAGCATCAGGATGCCGGCGCGGAGCCCGCCGATGGCCCGGATGCCGGCCAGGAAGCCCAGGGACGGGATGGCGGCCGCGAAGACGCCCGTGAACAGCAGGAGCGGCAGGACCTCGGGCGCGACCAGGGGCCGCACGAGCGATGCGGGCGAGCCGCTCACGATCGCCAGGATGCTTGCCCCGACGATCGTGACGAAGAGCACGACGGCGATCGCCTGTTCGGTGGGCACGTCGCGGTAGCCGTCGCGGCTGACGACGACGTACACGGTCTGGCTGACCGCAGCCCCCAGGGCGAGTCCGATGCCGATCGCGTCCACGCGCAGCCCCGCCACAGGATCGACCTGCGACGCGACGACCGCGATCATCCCGAGCAGGGCCAGCCCGAGCGCCGCGATCCGCGGCCGGTCGAGCGGCTCCCGGCCGAGGGCGACGTTGACCGCCGCGACCATCGCCGGGTAGGTGTAGAAGCCCAGCAGCGCGAGCGCTACCGTGATCCTGTCGAAGGCGATGAACATGCACAGGTTGAGCGTGAAGCCCATGACCGCAGCGACCAGCAGGGTGGTGCGCGCCCTGGGCGAGAGGTCACGGACGCGGATGATCCGGGACGCGCCCGTCCTGGCACGCCAGCCGATGACGAGGGCGAGCGCGGTGAATCCGACGATGGCCCGCCAGGCGACGAAGGCGGCGGGCTCCATGCCCGCGTCATAAGCGAAGCGCGACAGGGGACCGAGCATCCCGAACAGCGCGGCGGACCCGAGCACGATCCCGAAGCCCAGGAGCGACATCGGCGCCGCGGGGGTCACGGACGCCGTCGCAGGTGCTGAGTCCAGCGGAGCGGAGCGGAGCGGTGCGACGTGGCCACGCCACCATGGTAGGGGTGGATGGCGTGGCGGCGCGTGGCGGCGTCTCGCGCCAGACGCGCTCGAACGGTCAGCGCGCCTCGGGGTGGCTCGTGGTGGTGGCTCGACGCTCGGCCTGCTCCTGGGCGTCCTTGGCCATGGCGGCGATCGCCACCGGCGATTCGCGGCGAGCGGGCGACAGTCGGATCCCGGTGAACGGGATGCGGATCTCGCGGAAGACCTCGATCGAGACGAGGAACCCGGCGAACAGGAACACCACCCCCAGGAACTTGCCGAGCTGGAACAGCTCGGTCGACCCGAACCGGTTGAGCGAGTCGGTGATGGTCGGGATGAACGCGCCGATGGCGAGGAGGATCGTGGCCGGCACGCGACTGTGGATGCGGCCGGTGGCCATCGCACGGACGGTGGCCGGCACCGACGCGACGAAGTTGACCGCGATCGCCACCGGGGCGATGAGCAGGTTGAACAGGAACTCGTCGCCGGGCTGATTGGCGTCCAGCGAGTAGGGCAGGACGCGTCGTTTGGGCATGAACACGTACGTCGAGAACACCGCCCCCAACAGCAGGCTGAACGCGCCTGTGATGTTCATGAACGGCGTTAGCAGGCGGATGGTCCCCGGGAACAGGTCGCCGACCGGCATCCCGGTGGTCTGCGCCAGGGCGTAGCCGGGCGGGGCCAGGGTGGCCGTCAGCATGAGGATCCCGGACAGGACGGTCGCCCCGACCACGGCCGAGGCCGCCAGGACCGGCCAACGCTCGTTCTGGAAGTACGTCTCGACGGCGACCGCGAGGGCCAACACGAGCGCGGCGATGAGGTACAGGATCGGTGCCGTGCCGGCTCCCGGGTAGTCGTAGCGACGCTGCGTGAGGAGCGTGAAGACGCCGGCCAGGACCAGGCTGAACGCGAAGGTATAGCCGAATCGCGTGCGCCCCAGCAGGAAGGCTGTCCCGAGGCCCAGCCAGCCCGCGGTCCAGATCGCCCCGGTCAGATACCACGTCCGGTATAGCGGCTCGTTCCAGCCGGACACGGCCGCGATCGCCTCTGCGCCGGCCGCGATGCCGTAGAACAGCATGCCGATGCCCCAGATCAGCTGGAATCCGCCGCGGCGCTCGCGCCACTGGTCGAACAGCGCCACGCTGAAGACGAGCGCGAGGAGCGACGTCAGAGCCGGCAGGAAGAACTCCAACGACATGGTGCTCAGCCCTTCGCCACGTCGGAGTCGTCGCGCTGATGGGCACTGATGAACCGCAGCAGCAGTCGATCCAGGAGCGCCGACGCGTCGCCGTACAGCGACGCCAATCGAACGGAATCGAGCGATCGACGCCGGCCCAGGCCAGCGATCTCCGCCAGGAACGGCTGGCGGGCGTGGACGAACAGCTCGACGGCCTGGGTCAGGCTGATGCCGCCGGCCGATGAGCGCTCGCCGTGGCCGTCGACGATGGCCGTGGCCTCAGCCTCGGCGATGGACCGCGCCGGACCGTCCGACGGGTCGGCATCTAGGTACGCGACGAGCGCCGTGATCAGGCGCCGGCCGTCCTGGCGATAGGCCTCGCGCTCCGTGTCGTCGCGCGGGGCGCTGGCGACCCGCTCGTGGGTGTCCTCGCCCCCATAGCGCGCCCGGTACACGCGAGCGAAACGCTCGGGTGAAGCACCCAGATCGGCCAGCGCCCGGGCCGGCGCCCCGGGCCGACGCTCGCGGGCCAGGCGCTCGACCGCTCGTCGGTCGAAGCGGCGATGCCCACCGGGCGTCGTCCACGCATCGACCCGGCCCTCATCGGCCCAGCGACGGAGCGTATCGGGGTCCACGCCGAGTTCCCGGCTGGCCGGACCCAGCGACAGCCAGCGCGGCGCGCGCGGGTCGGCGGGCTCGGCGCTCGGCGATGCTGGCTGGGGCACGTCAGGCACGTGGATCGGCCTCGCAAGGTCCCGGACAAGGGTGCCGACGGGCCGTCAGCCGTGGGGGGGAACGGTCGGCTGCCCGTCGACATGGAGAACCTGGGTGAATCTGGGTATCAGATCTGTGCCCCGGCCGCCGGAGGATAGGCGCGCCCCGCAGACCCTGTCAACCGCGTGGCGATCAGGCCGGGACGAACTCGTGATCGTCGCGGTGGATGCCGTCGCACAGGCCCCAGCGACCGTCGCCGGCAACCCCGTCCGCCGCCGGGATGGGCACCGGGCGCATGATCTCGCGAACCTGGCCGCGCTGGCAGAACAGGTAGCCCTTGCCGGCCATCCAGCGACGCACGCACGCAGGGTCGGCATGGAACTGGAAGGGGCCCGGATTGATGACAGCGTGGGAAGCCCACGACACGGGCGACTCGGCGGCCACGATGTCCAGGAGGTTCACCCGCCAGGGCGTGCCCTCGATGACCTGCAGGCAGCCGTCGCAGCGACGCGCGATGTTGTCGCTGATGATCGTGCGGATCTGGACGCCCATGATCTCCATCGCGGCCGATGGTAGCAGGGCACGCCGCCGGGGCGTGGGGTGGTACCCCCAAGGGTGTCATGAGTCGCGACATATGAGTCACATGAGTCGCGACATCGGCGACAGTGTGATCAGCGGGTCGCTCGAGACCTCGGCCATCGGCCGGGGTCTCTTCGCGTGTTGCGCCAGTAGCCCTTGTCGGGCTCGATGCGATGGGTCGAGAAATTCTCGCCGATAAGGCGATCGTGACTGGCCCCGCGTCAAGCCCGTGGGCGATCAGCTCCCGGCGGAGGGCGACGATCCGGTCGCGGGTCGCGTCGGGCGTGTGGCGCGGGTTGGACACGGGTCGGCGAGAACGTGGCTCGAGGGCCTCGAGCCCACCGTCGCGATAGCGGCGGACCAAGCGCGTGAGCTGTTGTCGGCTGATCCCGAACGTGGCTGCCGCGGCAGTGACGGATAGCTGCTTGGAGACGACCTTGAGGACGGCCACCCGATGTTTCGACATGCGCCCGACTGTCCCGCATGTCGCGACTCATCAGACTCGCATCACCTGACGCCTATGTCGTGAACTCAGACAGTGGTACCCCCAAGGGGATTCGAACCCCTGATCTCCACCTTGAAAGGGTGGCGTCCTAGGCCTCTAGACGATGGGGGCGCCGGCCGGCTTCGCCGGTGGCCGAGTCTACCAGAGGCCCCGCGATGGGCCCGACCCCGGCTGAAGGGCGGCGCGCTCAGCGCAGCCTGCGACCGGCCACGCGGTCGTTTGGTGCGCCGGCCGGCGCGTTCGACCGGAAAGAAGCCCCGCCAACGGTCGCTCCGTGCGCCTGGCGCACGATGGGACGCCTCGCCGGTCGCCTGCTTCGCCCAGCGAAGACGCGACCGAGACGCGTGTGCGGGGGCCCGGGCAGGACCATCAGCCGCCGCTCCCGGCGAGCTGGAACAGGACGAGTGCCCCGGCCAGGCACCCGGCGGTGGCCATCGCCGCGCCCCCACCGACCAGCGCGACGGCCAGCGCCCGCCCGCCGCGACCGTCCGAGCCGGCGCGCAGCAGAGCGCGCAGGCAGTACACGGTCAAGGCGCCGAAGGCGAGTGCCAGCACGACGGCGCCGGACGCAAGGAGCGGGATCTGCGAGGCGTCGCGCACGGTGACCGCATACAGCGCATAGGCGATCGAGCCGATGACCGCGATGGCCAGGAAGATCACGCCCGGCGTGATGCGCGGACCACCGCCGGCCCTTTCCGGCGCGGTTCGACGGTTCGGGGCGCGGGCGGGTCGCGAGGTCATGCGGCATCTCCGATGGTCCGGTGATAGACGGCGATGTTGTACGAAAGACGGGGCCGCTTGAGGGTTTCGGCAACGGGTCGTCCGGCCTCGCCGAACGCCTCGTCGAGGAAGCCGCTGGCGGCGTCGATCGAATCGAACGTCCAGAAGCAATGCACGACCCGGATCTTGAAACCGCGCCCCAGGAACGGCCCGTTGCGGCGGCTCCACGGACCGTACTCGGGCTGATCGCCACGGATGAGGGCCAGGTCGTCCCGGCCATAGTCGTGGACCACGAGCAGCCGGCCACCCGGTCGCAGGAGGCGTTCGGCCTGCGCGGTCTGATCGGGCGCGTCGCCGCGGAAGGCGGACCAGCAGGCCACGACGACGTCGGCCGACGCGTCCGGCGCATCAAAGGCGCGGTCGCCATCGCCCGCGACGTGCGTCACGCGCGCGCCAAGGTCGGCGAGTTGTCGCGCACGGATCCCGGTCGCGCCATCGACGAGGATCACGTCCCTCCCCCCCACCGGTCCGAGCGCCTCAAGAGCCCGCGGGATCTTGCCCTCTACGTCGAGAGCGCGTGCGAGACGCTCCGCCAGGGCTGGCCCCAGGTCGAGCGGAAGGTCTGCCACGAGACGGCGAGTATACGTTTGCTGGCCTGACCGGTCGGGCGCCCGTCTCACGCCGGCCGGATGCGCAGGACGGATCCTCGTCGTGCGGGTACGGGCACCCTGGCCTCACCCTGCTCGATCGCGATCGGCGGGGCGCCGCCCTCGTGCCCACTCCAGCCACGGAGGGCGATCGGCTCCAGCGTCCCGTGGTCCAGCCCCGGGACGCGGACCGGCAGCTCGATCGGCTCGGTGCCGGCGTTGACGACCACGACCAGGGCGTCGTCACCGAGCCGGCGCTCGAAGGCGAAGGCCGGCCCGCCGGCGCCGATGGCCGTCGTCGAACCGTGGCGCATCGCGGGCTCGTCCGTGCGCAGCCGGATCACGGCCTGCACGAACGACCGCAGGTCGTGGTCCCAGGTCGCGTCGTCCCACGGGAACGACGCCCGATTCGCGGGGTCGTTGCCGCCGGCCATGCCGATCTCGTCGCCGTAGTAGATGCACGGAGCACCGGGCAGCGTGCCCTGGAGCAGGGTCGCCATCCGCAGGGCGTCGCGGTCGCCCCCCAGGACCGTCAGGGCCCGTGGCGCGTCGTGCGAGCCGATGAGGTTCAGCTGGACCGCGACGACGTCCGGGTCGTACGAGCCCAGCAGTTCCACCAGGCGGTGGCCAAAGGACGCTCCATCCAGCGGCCGGATGTGCTGCGCGTATTCGTGATGGCCCATGACCACGCCCATGTCCAGGCTGGGCCCACCCACGAAACCCAGGATGGCCTCGGCCAGCGGATAGTCCATCAAGGCATCGAATCGGTCGCCGCGCAGCCAGTCGCCGGCGACCTCCCAGATCTCGCCGACGAGGTAGGCATCCGGACGGATCGCCCGGCAGCGCTGACGGAACGCCTGCCAGAACGCCTCGTCGTCGATCTCGTCGGGGACGTCCAGGCGCCAGCCATCGATCCCGAATCGAAGCCAGTACTCGGCCACCTCAAGGAGGAATTCGCGGACGGGCGGGTGGTCGGTGTTGAGCTTGGGGAGCGCCGGCAGTCCCCACCACGCCTGGTAGCCCAAAGAGGCCCCGGTCATCGCGTCGTGCGGCGGGTAGGGCGTGATGAGCCGATGGCCGTCGAGGACCTCGCGATCCAGGTGGAACCAGTCCCGATACGGCGACGACGCGCCCGTCTCCAGGATGTGGTGGAACGGCCAGAACCCGCGGCCCGTGTGGTTGAACACGCCATCCAGCACGACCCGCATCCCGCGCTCATGGGCGCGATCCAGCAGCTCGCGCAGGGCCGCATCGCCGCCCAGCAGCGGATCGACGTGGAAGTAGTCGAACGTGTGGTACCGGTGGTTGGACGCGGACTGGAAGACCGGGGTCAGGTACAGGGCGTTGACGCCGAGGTCCGCGAGGTACGGGAGGCGTTCCGCGACGCCCAGCAGATCGCCACCCTTGAACCCGTGCGTGCTGGGCGGGCTGTCCCAGGGCTCCAGGGCACCCGGCTTCGGGACGCGCTCGCTGGCCGCGAAGCGATCCGCGAAGATCTGGTAGAAGACGGCGTCGCGGACCCAGCCCGGGGTGTCGACGCTCATCTGGCGACGGCCGTCGTCGCGGGGCCGATGCGATACTCCATCGCGATGTCCTTCCGTCGTTCGTTGGCGGCCCTCGCCGCGCTGTCATTGATCGTGGCTGCCTGTGGCGGACCGTCTGTCAGCGATGGGCCGTCAGTGACGCCGTCCGCTCCTGCCGCCGTTCCGAGCGCGAGCACCGCTGCCCTGCCACCGGCCTGTCCCGACCGGCCGACCACCCGCCCCGCCCCGTCGGACTGGTGGTCGGATCGCGTGTTCTACGAAGTCTTCGTCCGCAGTTTCGCCGATACCGACGGCGATGGTATCGGGGATCTCGCCGGTCTGACGGCCCGCCTCGATGAGCTCAACGACGGCGACCCGGCCACGACGACCGACCTTGGCGTGACCGCGCTGTGGCTCATGCCCGTCGCCGCGTCCCCGAGCTATCACGGCTACGACGTGACCGACTACCTGACGATCGAACCCGACTACGGCACGAACGACGACTTCAAGGCGCTCGTCGCCGCGGCCGAGTCGCGCGGGATCCGGATCATCGTGGACCTGGTCATGAACCACACCTCCGTCGAGCACCCGTGGTTCCAGGACGCGCGCGCGCCCGGCTCGGAGCACGACGACTGGTATCTCTGGGCCGACGAGCATCCGGGCTTCGGTGGGCCGTCGGGCCAGCCGGTCTGGCACGCCGATGGCGACCGCTGGTACTACGGCTACTTCTGGGAGGGCATGCCGGACCTGAACGTGGCGAACCCCGACGTCACCGCGGAGCTGGACCGGATCGCGACCTTCTGGCTGGATGAGATGGGCGCGGCGGGCTTCCGCCTCGACGCCGCCCGGCACCTGATCGAGGACGGATCGACGCTCGAAAACACGCCCGCGACGTTCGTCTGGCTGCAGGGCTTTCGCGAGCGCTCGAAGGCGACGGACCCTGAAGCCCTCGTCCTCGGTGAGGTCTGGGACGCCACGTCGAACGCGGCGCGCTACGTGCGCGAGGGCGCCCTGGACCTGACCTTCGACTTCGGGTTGGCGTCGCAGTTCCTGTCGGCCGTGCGGTTCGGTGACCCCGCGTCGCTCGCCCTCATCCAGCAAGAGGTGAGCGCCGCGTATCCGGCCGGCGGCTACGCGGCCTTCCTGACGAACCACGACCAGGACAGGACGTTCGATATGCTCCAACGGGATACGGCCTCGGCGAAGCAGGCGACGACCCTGCTCCTGACCAACCCTGGGGTCCCGTTCATCTACTACGGCGAGGAGATCGGCCTGCGCGGCCGCAAGCCGGACGAGAAGATCCGGACGCCGATGCCGTGGACCGGCGAAGGTCCGGGATTCGGCTTCACGACCGGCGAACCGTGGCAGCCCATGGCGCAGGACGTCGAGACGACGAACGTCGCAGCCCAGACCGGCGACCCAGATTCACTCCTGTCGCACTACCGGTCGCTCATCGCGCTACGGGCGGCACATCCTGCACTTGGCGTGGGCGGGTCGTTGGTGCCGCTGGAGGCGTCCGTGCCGGGGGTGTACGCGGTCCTTCGGCACGATCCGGTCGGTGGTGAGTCGATCGTCGTCGTCTCGAACCTCACCGACGCACCCGTCACCGACATCCGCGTCTCGATCGCCGAAGGCCCGCTGTGTGACACCCCGGGTGCCGAGCCGCTGCTGGGCACGGCGCCCGGCCTCTACCCGCCCATCGGCAACGCGTCGGGTGGACTGGATGCCTGGCCGATCGGCGACCTTGGCCCGCATGAGGACTTCATCGTCGCCCTGACCCCGTAGCGCGACGGACCTAGCCCTTGACGCCGCCGACCGCGAGCCCGCCGATGATGTACTTCTGCAGGAACAGGTAGACCACCGAGACCGGCAGCGCGAACATGATCGCGAACGCACTGAACTCCGACCACGGCGTCGTCGTCGCGAACTGCCCGACCATCCCGTTCAGGGCCAGCGCCAGCGTGTACTGGGGCGCGTCAGAGATGAAGATGACCGTGAAGTAGTACTCGGTCCAGCCGGCGATGAAACCCAGGAACCCGGTCACCGCGAGGGCCGGGATGGCCAGCGGCAGGATGATCTTGCGGAAGGACTCGTTGCGCGACGCGCCGTCCACGGCGGCCGCCTCCTCCAGTTCGCGTGGGATCGTGTCCAGGTACCCCTTGAGGTTCCAGATCGCGAACGGCAGCGTGCTGGACACGACCGCGACCATGACCCCCGCGAGGGTCCGACCCAGGGTGAACTCACCGACCTGGACGCGGGTCAAGAGCACGAACAATGGGGCGATCGTGGCCACCGCCGGCAGCATCAGGACGCCCAGGATGGCGACCATCAGCAGCTCCCGGCCCCGGAAGTCGAGGCGGGCGAACGCGTATGCGGCCGTGACCCCGATGAGCACCGACAGGATGGCCGTCGACGACGCCACGAACAGCGAGTTCCGGGCCAGCTCCAGGAACGAGATCGGGTTGCTCGTCGGCTGGGCGAGCACGTTCGCGTAGCCATCCAGGGTGATGCACGGCGGGATGAGGTTCAGCCCGTCCGGGCGCGACAGCCCGCGGCAGTCGACCGACAGGCTGAGGATCCACAGGATGGGGAAGATCACGGTGAAGGCGATGAACAGGCAGAGCAGCTGGAACAGCAGCTGGCGACCGGCCGGCAGGCGCCGTTCCGACGTCTTCGTGACGCGGGAGGCCCGTCCGATCCCGACGCGGCTCAGGCCGCGGGCAGCCATCGAGGTCATGTCGACTCCTCCTCGCTCAGGCGTCGTAGCGCGCGGTCGCGCGGGCAAGCCGGTTGGTCACGATCGTGATGCCCAGCAGGATGAAGAACAGGATGATCGCGAATGCCGCGCCCACCCCGTACAGCCGCTGCTCGTTCACGAGGCGGAACGCCTGCGTGACCAGCAGCTCGGTCCGCCCGAACGGCTGACCCGCCGACATGAAGTAGGACAGGTAGAACAGGTTGAAGGTCACGACGAAGCCATAGATCGCGTACGGCAGCATCGCCGGTCGCAGATACGTCAGGGTCACCGTCTTGAACCGCTGCCAGGTCGACGCGCCGTCCATCTCGGCCGCTTCGTAGAGCTCGCTCGGGATGCTCTGCAGGGCGCCCGTCGCCACGACCGAGTTGAGCGGCCAGCCCAGCCAGGTGTTCGCGGTCAGCAGGGCGAAGTACGACAGGGGCAGCGGGATGAACGGGATCGGGTCGTTGGCCTCCCGCAGCCAGTTGATCTGGAACGTCTCGGGCGGGATCGTGAACGCACCACCGATGAAGGCTAGGACCTGGTTGATGGCCCCGTACTCCTGGTCGAACATGTTCCGCCAGACCGTCGCGACGATGATCGGCGGGATGACCACCGGCAGGATGTAGACCGCCCGCCAGATCTTCTTGAAGCGCAAGCCCTGCGTGTTCAGCAGGACCGCGATGAGCACGCCCAGGATGACGTGGATGACGACGTTGCTGAACGCCCACCACAGGTTGAAGAAGATGAGGCGCAGGAACTCGAAGTTCGGGATCGACAGGTTGCTGCTCAGGATCTTGACGTAGTTGTCGAAGCCGACGAAGGGCGGTGCGTCCGCCCCGGGGCGCAGGTTCCGGAGCGCGAAGTCCGTGAAGGACATATACGTCTGGAACAGCAGCGGATAGAAGGTGATGACGCCCATCACGATGAACGCCGGGGCCAGGTACAGGTAGGCCGTCCTCGCGTCACGGCTGACGCGCGGTCGGCGCGGCCGGGACGGGAGCTTGGCCGACTCCGCGGTCATCGGATCATCGCCTCCTCGATCAGTGGCTCGGGGAAACTCGGTGGGTCAGATGATGCACCGACGGGGTGCCGGTGGGCACCCCGTCGGCACTGGTCACGAAGGACGGACTAGAGGCCGTTCGCCGTGTTCATCGCGGCGCACGCGTCCGCGACAGCGGCGACCGGGTCGGCGCCGGTCTCGAGGGTCAGCTGCAGCGCATTGCCGAAGTTGCCCCAGAAGTTGTCGAGCGCCTTGACCTGCGGGCGCGGGAAGCCGGTGGCCACCGCGTCGGCAAAGCCCTGGGTGATCGGGTCGGTGATGGTGATCGATGTGTTGGCCGGGATGTGACCAGCCTTGTCGACGAAGACCTGCTGGGCATCGACGGTCGTCATCGCCAGGGCGAAGTCGACGGCGAACTGCACATCGGCGGTGGAGGGGTTGATGTACCAGCCGTCGACACCGGTCAGCGGCTGCGCCGGGCCGGACGGGCCGGTCGGCATCGGGGCGACGCTCAGGGCCGGGACCGCGGTCTTGTAACCGCCGGACGCCCACGGGCCGTCCACGATGAGGTCGATGTCACCGGCCTTGAACGCGTTGGCCATGTCGTCGTAGTTCGGGTAGAACTTGGCGCCGGCCGTCTGCAGCTCCTGCAGGTAGGCGAGCGAGTCCGCGACGCCGCCCTGATCGGCGATGCACTTGCCGGCGTCGTCCATCAGCTTGCCGCCGAAGGCCGCCCACCAGCCGAAGTTGTGGTACGCGTTGGTGCCGCCCAGGAAGCCGGCCTTGACCGAGCCGTCCTTGACCGCGGCCAGGAGCGCTTCCGTCGTCGCCGGCGGGGTCGCGACCTTGGCGGTGTCGTAGAACATGGCCACGGCCTTGAGGGACTCGGGGACCATGTACAGCTTGCCGTCGACCTTGGAGCCGCTGATGGCCACCTCACCGATGCCCTCGAGCTTGCCCGCGAGGGCGGCATCGAGGTCAGCGATCACGCTCTCACGCGCCTGGAAGCCCAGGCTGTCGTTCGGGGCGATGAACAGGTCGGGGCCGGCGCCGGTCGCGGCATCGGCGTTGTACTTGTTGAACAGGTCGGCGAAGGGCACCTCGAGGACGGTCACCTTGAGGTCGGGGTTGGCGGCCTGGACACTGGCCAGGACCTCGTTGAGGGCCTCAAGCTCGGTGCCGGCGCCGGACGAATAGCTGTGCCACAGGGTCAGCTCGCCGGCGAGGGCGGCGGGGGCCTGCGACTCGGGGGCGACCGACTCGGGCGCCGTCGTCGGCGCGGTCGATTCGGTGCCCGTGCTCGGAGCGGTGGTCGCGCCGCCACTCGAGCAGGCGGCGGCGATGATCGCCACTCCTGCCACGAGGGCTGCGAGACGAAGCTGCTTCTTCATGAAGGTCGTTGTCTCCTCTCTCGATCCGGATCGGCTGTTCCGATCCGGTGCCAAACAAGTGGTCGGCCCAACGGGGACCGACCTTGTGGCCGGGTGATCCGGCCTGTGGCCGTCATGCGACGGTCCGTGTCTCGGTACGTTTCGGTTGGCGAGCCGCACCGAACTCGGGGATCGCTCGCCTGGTTCGGCCTCAGTCAGGGTCCCGGGCCACCTCCTTCCGGTGACTCGGCACCGGGCCGGTGGAGGCGCGCACGATGAGGCGCGTCTCCAGGCGGCGATGCTCGGGTTTGACCAGATCCCGTCGTTCCACGACGGTCAGGAGCAGGCGGACCGCCTCCTCACCCTTGCGACGGATGGGCTGGTGCACCGTCGTCAGCGGGGGGTCCACGTGCGGGGCGAGGTCGATGTCGTCGAAGCCGACGACGCTGACGTCACCCGGGATGTCGAGGCGCAGGTCACGCAGGGCGCGCATCGCCCCGATGGCCATCGCGTCGCTCATGGCCAGGATGGCGGTCGGGCGGAGCCCGTCCTCCCACGCCCGGTTGGTGATGGCCAGGCCGCCGTCGATGCTGGCTGGGCCGACCAAGACCCGCTCGTCCTCGATCGTGGCGCCGACCCGGGCGAAGGCCTCGCGATAGCCGCGCAGACGGCGGCTCGTGACGCCGTCGGGGTCCGGACCGCCTGGCGCGGGCGGCTCCACCCCCAGGACCAGCACGTCCCGGTGACCCAGGCTGACGATGTATTCGGCGGCGGCCCGAGCGCCACCGACATCATCGATCTCGACCGAACCATGCTCCGGGAGGGCGGTGGAGTCGACCAGCACGATCGGCACGCCGGCGCGCCGGATCTGCTCGACCTCCGGGTGGGCATCACTCAGACCGATGGCCACCACGCCGTCGACCGTGGCCCGGCTCATCGCCCGGGCCAGGCTTCCATGGAGCGGTGAGATGAAGTGGAGGCCGTAGCCGTATTCCTCGGCGGCCAGCGCGACGCCCTCGCTGAACGCCCCGAAGAACGGATTGCTGAAGTTGACGCTCAGGGCCTGCGGGGTCAGGACGCCGATGGTCATCGTCTGGCGCTGGGTCAGCATCCGGGCGACCGGGTGGGGCGTGTAGCCCAGGTGCTCGGCGACCTCGCGGATCCGGCTGGCGGTCTCAGGCGCGAGCCGGTCCGGGCTGTTGAACGCGAACGACACGGCCGTCTTGCTCACGCCTGCCTCGCGGGCGACGTCGGCGATACGCGGTCGCTGGGTTCGGGGTTCCACTCGTTCGTGACTCCGCTGCGTCCTGCGCCGGCTCCTCAGACAGCATCAGGGGCATCGATCCGGGCGCCGCGGAGGAGGAAGGGCGGTCGACCCGGTCTCGATGCAAACCGGTTTAGCAAACCGGTTTAGTGGATGCTAGGGAGGTGGCGCGCCGGTGTCAAGACCCTTGTGAGGCGGTGTCCCTTGTGAGGCGGTAGCGGCGCTGGTCTGGGCTGCGCGAGCTGGGCGTACCCCGGTTCGTGCGCTCCTGGCCGGAGGTGCCTGAGTGGAGGGACGCAGAGATCGCCGGAATCTGCATGTAGAAGCCCCGCTGCTGGTAGGACCTGCGGACAGGCCGGTTCGACCGGGCACGACGTGGTCGAGGGCGATTAGCAGAGCTGTGGCTTCTACAAGGGGGATCTGCGGCCGTGGTGTGGGTCGAAACTCCGGTTACCAGCGGTCATGGCTCTGGATGCGGAAATCGGGGTCCGGGCGTGATCGCGGGCACGCCCCCACCCCGCGCCACCGCCGCGCCACCGCCGCGCCACCGCCGCGCCACCGCCGCGCTACGATCGGGTCATGTTCCAGACCATCCGAGCCATGCCTGGCGGGATCCGCCTCTTCGTGGTCTACGCCCTGCTCATCCTGGCCGGCATCGCGCTCAGCCTCAGAGTGGTGGTCGATCAGGCCATCGCCGCCCCGGTCAGCCCGCTCGGCATCCTGGTCATGGTCCTGCTCGCCTACACGATCTTCACGACCACCCTCGTCATCCAGCGCAAACAGGCCGCCCGCGGCCTCGCACTCGGCCTGGCCAGCCTGGTCATCCCAGCGGTCGCGATCCTGGCGACCAGCCCCGTCCATCCGGCCACGCCGTTCTTCGTGGCGGCGTTCGGCGTCCTGTTGTTCCGAGGTCTCCTCCGACCGGAGGTCCGGACCTACCTGTCCGAGGTCTGAGCGAGGTCGGACCGACCCGCCGACCCGCCCGCCACCCACACCGAATCCTCCCAAGACGGTACCCTCACGCGGACGCGGCCCTCGTCGCCGCCGGCATCGGAGCGCGATCCGGCGACCCACCCCGACCGCACGACACACCTGAGGCAGAAGCGTGAGCAAGGAATCCCGGCGTCGCCAGCGCGCCGCCAGCGCGCCGGCCAGCGGCGCATCCACCGGCCGACCGACCGGCTCCGACGCCAGGCGCCCGGGCACGGACCGCCCCTCGACGAGCCCCGCCGGCTCGGTCCGCGTCGGCCGTCGCGAGCGCCCGCGGCCTGCTGCCAGTCGCTCCTTCCTGGAGCGCTATCGGACACTCCTGGTCAGCGCGGCGACTCTTGTCGTGGTCGTCATCGTGGGCGCGGGCCTGTTCTCCGCGGCCACGCAGCCCGCGTTCGCCTGCTCCAACGTGTGGGTCCCGGGCGAGACACCGGCACCCGCAGACGGAGCGTCGCCGCAGCCCGGCTACGCGCAGCCCGATATGGGTCAGGGCCACCTGGCCAATGGCACGCAGGTCACGTTCACCTACTGCCCGCCGGCCTCGGGCAAGCACTACAACGGATCGTCGACCGGCCCGATCAGCGCCCGCGTCTACAGCCCGACCGACAACGTCATCCCCCAGGGCTGGATCCACAACCTGGAGCACGGCGCGCTCGTCGTCCTGTATCGCGGCGACAGCGACGGCGCGACCGAGGCCGGCCAGGCCGCGATGCGGGCGTTCTTCGATCGCTATCCGCCCAGCCCGGTCTGCGGTTTCGAGCCCGGGACCAGCGTCGGGCCGGTGTTCGTCCGCTTCGACGACATGGCCACCCCGTTCGCGGCCATGGTCTGGGGACGCGTGCTGCCCCTCGAGACGCTCGATGAAGCCGCGATCCTCGACTTCGACCAGCGCTACGGCGAGCGCACCAACCCCGAGGACTTCTGCCCGGACAAGCGCGTGAGCCCGAGCCCGTCGGCGTCGGGTTCCGCGGGCCCGAGCACCTCGCCCAGCACCTCGCCGAGCGCGAGCCCGTCATCCGCTCCGAGCCCCAGCCCGAGCGGGTCCGCGGCCCCCTCCCCCAGCGCCAGCTAGGCCCGGCCATGCGCCTCTTCGCGTACGAGGACGACGACGGGTTCGACACGCTGGCGGTGGATCTCGGTGACCGCTTGGTCCCACTCGACTGGCCGCTGGACGCGCTCCTGGAGGCCGACGACTGGCGGTCGGACATCGACCGTCGACTGGCGATCCTGGACGGAGCCCGCGGGATCCGCAAAGCGTCAGTCAAGCCGGCCGCCCCGTTACCGCGCCCCGGCAAGATCGTGTGTGTCGGGCTGAACTACGGCGCGCATGCGGCGGAGGGCGGCCGTGATGCACCGTCGCACCCGATGCTCTTCGCCAAGTTCGCCAACGCGGTCGTGGCCGACGGTCAGCCGGTCGTCCGCCCCGAGGGCACTGATGCGCTGGACCTGGAGGTCGAGCTCGGCGTCGTGATCGGCCGCCGCGCCCGGCGCGTGGACGCGGCGACCGCGATGGACCACGTGGCCGGCTACGTCGTCGTGAACGACATCAGTGCCCGTGATTGGCAGGGCAGCCCGCCGGCCCTCAAGCCCGGCCAGAAGGGCGACGGCCAATGGCTGCGGGCCAAGGGCTCCGACACGTTCCTGCCGATGGGTCCGGTCTTCGTGACCAGCGACGAACTCGATCCCAAGGCCGGCCTGCGACTGCGCAGTTGGCGGGTCACGCCTGACGGCACCGAGCACCTCATGCAGGACAGTTCGACCAGCGATCTCATATTCGACGTCCCGAACCTGGTGTCGCTGATCAGCAAGGCGATCACTCTGGAGCCTGGCGACCTCATCGCCACGGGCACACCGGCCGGCGTCGGTGTCTTTCGGGAGCCGCCGATCTTCCTGGAGACCGGCGGTCGGGTCCGCTGCGAGATCGAGGGCATCGGCTGGGTCGAGAACCCGATCATCGACTGGTCGGATCGACCGCCCGACGACGAGCTCGACGCGTAGCATCGACCGATGCAGGCCCTGGTCAAGACCCACGCCGGTCCCGGGCTGGACCTCATCGATGTCCCGGAACCGCCCATGTCCGTCAACGATGTCCGCATCCGGGTCCGCAAGACCGGGATCTGTGGCACGGATCTGCACATCGCCGGCTGGGATGCCTGGGCGCAGACCACCATCGCGCCGCCGCTGATCGTCGGCCACGAGTTCGTCGGCGAGGTCCTGGAGGTCGGCAGCAACGTGCGCGACATCGCTGCCGGCGACATCGTCAGCGGCGAGGGGCACGTCATCTGCGGCCACTGCCGCCATTGCCGGGCCGGACGCTGGCACCTGTGCGCCAACACGGTCGGCCTGGGCGTCCAGCGCGACGGCTGCTTCGCCGAGCAGGTCGTCCTGCCCGTCACCAACGTCTGGCACCACTGGCCGGGCGTGGATGAGGAGGTCGCGGCGATCTTCGATCCGTTCGGGAACGCCGTCCACACGGCGCTCGCCTTCCCGGTCCTGGGCGAGGACGTCCTGGTCGTCGGCGCGGGCCCGATCGGCCTGATGGCGACCGCCGTAGCGCGCCATGCCGGCGCCCGGTTCATCGTGGTCAGTGAACCGAACCCGGTCCGCCGCGAGATCGCAGCGCGCATGGGCGCCACGCTTGTCGTGGACCCCGCCGCACGCACGCTCAAGGACGCCTTGCGCGAGCTCGGCATGGTCGAGGGCTTCGATGTCGTGTTCGAGATGTCCGGCAACGCCGACGCCCTGCGCGACGCCCTGGCCCACATGGCCCACGGCGCCGGGATGGCCATCCTGGGCATCCCGACCGCCGAGATCCCCATCGACGTCAGCCGGGTCGTGTTCAACCAGCTGCGCCTGCAGGGCATCTACGGTCGCGAGATGTACGAGACCTGGTACAAGATGTCGGTCATGCTCCAGTCCGGGCTCGACATCACACCGGCCATCACCCACCGCTTTCCGCACACCGAGCACGAGGCGGCCTTCGCCGCCGCTCGTTCGGGGGCGTCCGGCAAAGTGATCATGGACTGGACGGGCTGACCCATGGCACGATCGGTCGTCCGATGAGCACGACACCCCGTACCGACCCCCTCGCGTTCCTCGATGACGAGGTGGCGGCACTTCGCGAACGGCACCTCTATCGGTCCCTGCGGGTCATGAGCAGTGGCCAGGGCCCGATCGTGTCGGTGGACGAGAAGCGGCTCATCAGCCTGTCGTCGAACGACTACCTGGGGCTCACCCACCATGCCCGACTACGGGAAGCGGCGCTGGAGGCGGTGCGCGACTTCGGCGTCGGCTCCGGGGCCGTGCGCACGATCGCCGGCACGATGTCGATGCACGAGTCTCTCGAGGCCGAGCTCGCCGAGTTCAAGGGCACACCGGCGGTGCTGACCTTCCAGAGTGGCTTCACGGCCAACACGGGCGTCATCCCGACCGTGACCGGCGAGACGGACCTGATCGTCAGCGACAGCCTGAACCACGCATCGATCATCGACGGGATGCGCCTGTCCAAGGCGCCACGCAAGATCTACGCACATGCCGATGTCGAGGCCCTGCGCGCCGTCCTGGACGAGGCGGTCGCGACCGGCCGTGACGGGCACGGCGAACCATATCGCCTGATCCTGGTCGTGACCGACGGCGTGTTCAGCATGGACGGCGACATCGCGCCGCTGCCCGGGATCGTGGACGCGGCGGAAGCGGCTGGCGCAGCGGTCTTCGTCGATGACGCGCATGCCTCCGGCGTCCTGGGCCGTGACGGCCGCGGGACGGTGGACCACTTCGGCCTGCATGGCCGCGTCGCGATCCAGGTCGGGACCCTGAGCAAGGCCGTCGGCTCGCTCGGCGGCTACGTGGCGGGCTCCACGGCCCTGCGTGAGATCCTGACCCAGCGGGCACGGCCCTTCCTGTTCTCGACCTCCCACCCGCCGGCGGTCGTGGCGGCCTGCCGCGCGGCGCTCCGGGTCATGCAGGAGGAGCCGGAGCTCCTCGAGCGGCTGTGGAGGAACACCCGTCGGTTCAAGGCGGAGCTGGCCCGCCTGGGCTTCGACACCGGCCGTTCAGAAACGCCGATCACGCCGGTCATGATGGGCGACCCCGAGACGGCGATGCGCTTCAGCGATCGACTGATGGGCGAGGGCGTCTTCGCCCAGCCGGTCGTCTTCCCGACCGTCCCGATCGAAGGCGCCCGCCTACGCACCATCGTCACCGCGGCGCACGCCGACGAGCAGCTGGACCTGGCGCTCGAGGCGTTCTCGACGGTCGGCAAGGAATTGGGGGTCATCTCGGGATGACCGCGCCGCCGGGGGGCGCTTTGGCATGATCGACCGACAGGCGCGCGACCTGCCGCTCGACGCGCACCTCCACACGAACCTGTCGCCGGACAGCGATGTCCCGCTCGATGTCTTTGCCGAGCAGGCGGTCCAGCGCGGCATCGCCGAGATCGCGATCACGGACCACGTCGATTTTGAGCCAGGGGCGCCGGCCTACGCGTACTCGACGTTCACGGAGCGCGAGCGGGTGGTCCGTGAGGCCGCGGAACGCTGGGCGGACCGCGGTGTGGCCATCCGGTTCGGCGTGGAACTCACCTATGACCGGTCCTGGGAGACGGACGTCCGTGACCACCTGACACGGCACACCTATGACTTCACCATCGGCTCTGTCCATGACCGGGTCGGCTCACCATTCGCGCCGAACCGCGTAGCGGCGTGGGTGGCTGGTAGGACACTCCGCGAGATCGTCGCTCCCATGTTCGACGAGGTGGAGGCGGCGGCTCGCTCGGGCCTGTTCGATGTCATCGGACACATCGATGTCGTCAAGCGCTACCTCTACCCGCATGTCACCGCCACAGACCTCGCGGCCGCTCCGGAGCTGTACGAACCCATCCTGCGGGCACTCGTGGAGTCCGGCACCGCGCTGGAGATCAATACGAGCGGTCTTCGCCACGGGGTCGGCGAGACGTATCCGTCGCCAGCCGTCGTCGCGCGCTACCGGGCCATGGGCGGCCGGGCGATCACCATCGGATCGGACGGGCACCGGGCGGACCAGTTCGCCTGGGCCCTTGCGGATGGGTATGCAGCCGCAGCATCGGCCGGGTTTGAGACCCTGACCTTCCGACGCGGGGGTGAGCCGGTCGCGGTCGCGCTGACCGCCACACCTAACGCCATCGCAGGCTATTCGTTGTGACCATCGACGACGCCGCGATCGAGCGGCTGGTGGGAGAGGCCCGGGCGGGGGACGCCTGGGCGTTCGGACTTCTGTTCGATCACTACCACCTGCCCATCTACCGCTACATCGCCAGCCGCGTCCATCGCCCGTCGGACGCGGAGGACCTGACGCAGCTCGTCTTCGTCAAGGCCCTGGAGGCCCTGCCGCGCTACGAGTCGCGGGGCATCCCATTCGGGGGCTGGCTCTTCCGGCTGGCCAGGAACACGGTCATCGATCATGTCCGGACCCGCCACGAGCACGTGGACCTGGACGCCGCCGCCGGTCATGCCGGGCGGGACGCCGGACCCGATGAGGTCACGGTCGCCCGCCAGGAGATGGACGAGGTGGCCGTCGCCATGGCGGCGCTGACCGACGAGCAACGAGACGCCATCGCCCTGCGCTTCTTCGCCGGCCTGTCCGCCCGCGAGGCGGCCGTGGTGATGGGCAAGCAGGAAGGCACCGTCCGAGGGCTCCAGTTCCGGGCCATCGCCGCGCTGCGGCGCCAGCTCGGGATCGATGCCGACGACCTGGCGGATGGCGGGGACACCATCGCCCGGGAACGGCGGGCCCGCTGATGGATGACACGATGGTCGACCTCATGGCTGATGACGGGATGCTGCGGCGTCGTCTGGACGCGTTCGCCGAAGCACGTCTCACGCCGGACCTCGCGGCCGCGACGCGGATGCGCGCTCGGGTCCTGGCGGTCGCCCACCGGCGCTCGGCGCTCGGGCTGGCAGATCCAGGTCTGGCTCTGCTGCCCACGCCGGATGTCGAGCCCCGCGACACGGTGACCGTGCGGACGGCGACCCGGGTCGCCTCGCCGCGCCGTCGTGCTGCCCGGCGTCGCGTGCTGACGCTGTTCCTGGCGGTCACCTTGACCTTGGGCACCGCGGCCGGCACGGCCCTTGCCGGGAGGCCGGGTGGGGCCTTCTACGGCGCCCGTCTGTGGGTGGAGACGCTGACGCTCCCCGCCGATCCGGAGGCGCGCGCCATCGCGGAGCTCGAACGCCTGCGCGACCGGTTGGCCGAAGCCGATGCGGCCGCGACGGCCGGTGATACTGACGCTGCGACGGCGGCGCTGCGCGCCTACGAATCGATCGTCGCCGAGGCCACAGCCCATGCCGTCGCCGCCGGGAACGGAGTGGCCGGCGCCGCACTGGAGGAAGGTGTCGCCCAGCAGGTCGCCGTCCTGCGTCAACTGGCGACGACGCTGCCGGATTCGGCGGCGCCCGCCATCGCGAAGGCGCTCGAGCACGCCATCGAACAGAGCAGCGACGCCATCGACACGATCGGTGACAGCCCGGCGGGCGGGAGTGACGGGAACGGCGGAAACGGCAAACCCGATGGCAACGGCGGCAGCGGCGGCGGTGATCCGACCACCACCCCGACAGCCCGACCGACGGCCGCGCCCGGGACGACCCCAGGCGCCACCCCGACGGTCAAGCCGACCAAGGAGCCCAAGCCGACGCCGGAGCCCACCGCCGTGCCGGCCGCGACGGACCGACCCGCCGGGTGGCCGACGCCGGAGCCGGGCGCCACGCCGCGACCGACGCCACGCGGCCAGGGCGGCTGACCGGACGCGGTTCGTCGTCGCCTACCCTCGGGGCGCGTGCCGATCGCGGCGCGCGACCGGCCCGCGAGCGACCAGGCCCGTCGGCTACATTGCCGCCGATGGACAGCGAGGTCGAGGCATTCACGCTCGAAGTCGTGGGCGCGGGTCCCGCGTACACGGACCGTCCTGGGGCCAGTGGCGCGTGCTATCTGCTCCGCGCGGGCGACAGCGCCCTGGTCCTGGACCTGGGTCAGGGCTCCTTTCCGAGGCTCGCGGGACTCCTGGAACCGAGCACCATCAGCACCGTCGTCGTGAGCCACCTCCACCCTGATCACTTCATCGACCTGGTGGCCCTGCGGCACTACCTGCGCTGGGAGTTCAAACCGTCGCGCCGGGTGCGGGTGATCGGGCCGGCCGGGTTGGCTGACCGCGTCGACGCGCTCCATGCGGAGTCGGGCTTCAGCGCCGCATCCCTCGACGTCGAGCCGCTCCTCGCGGGTGTATACGACGTCGGACGGTTCGAGATGCTGGCGGGCCGCGTCACCCACACCGACGACAGCTACGGATTCCGGGTCGCCCTCGCGAGCGGCGGACCAGGGCTCGTGTACTCCGGGGACTGCGGCCGAGCGGAGGACCTGGATGCGTTGGTCCGGCAAGGTGACGCGCTCCTGGTCGAGGTCTCGTTCGGCGCGGGACCGATCCCGCCGGGCGCTCACCACCTGAACGGTCCGGCGGTCGGTGACCTGGCGCGACGGACCGCTGCGGGCCGGGTCCTTCTCACGCACCTGCAGATGGGTCATGACGAAGACGCGACGCTCGACGCCGTCCGTGAGCGCTACGACGGACCGGTGGCGTTCGTGCAACCAGGCGACGCGTTCGTCATCGGCGGCTGAGTCACGGAATCACGAAGCCGGGCCACTCCACCTTGCGGTGAAGCGGCCCGGCCGGGTCGCCGTCGGGGACGGCGACGCATGAGACGAAGGACGGAACGCGCCACGGACAGCGACACGTCCCGCCCGGGTCTCGGGGACCCCAGGTTCACGATCGGAGCGGGAGCGGCGGCCCCCCGAGGACGGTCGCCGCGAGACAACGACTAGCGGCGCCG
>JBPPMZ010000030.1:0-4655 GCA_051306295.1 Candidatus Limnocylindrales bacterium | reverse complement strand
AGTTCCAGGCCCAGGTCTACGTCCTGACCAAGGAGGAGGGCGGTCGCCATACCCCCTTCTACAACGGCTACCGTCCGCAGTTCTACCTGCGCACGACGGACGTGACCGGGGCCATCGGCCTGCCCGACGGGGCGGAGATGATCATGCCCGGCGACAACGTCGAGATGTCGGTCGAGCTCATCACCCCGATCGCCCTCGAAGTCGGCCAGCGCTTCGCCATCCGCGAGGGTGGCCGGACCGTCGGCGCCGGCGCCAGCGTCACCATCACGGAATAGGGACGAGATGGCGAAGCAGCGGATCCGGATCCGCCTCAAGGCCTACGACCACCGACTGCTCGATCAGTCGGCGGCGCAGATCGTCGAGACCGCCCAGCGCACCGGCGCGGACGTGGTCGGACCGGTCCCGCTTCCGACGCGCATCGAGAAGTTCACCGTCCTGCGGTCCCCGTTCATCGACAAGGACTCCCGGGAGCAGTTCGAGATCCGCACCCACAAGCGGCTCGTGGACATCCTGGATCCGAGCTCGAAGACCGTGGACGCCCTGATGCGACTCAGCCTTGCTGCTGGCGTCGACATCGAGATCAAGATGTGATGAACAGGCACACGACTTCATTCGCCGCTCAGGCGCGCATGCGTCGCATCAGCGAGCGAATGCGATGAGCATCGGACTGATCGGCCGCAAGGTCGGCATGACCCAGGTGTTCCAGGCAGACGGCACGATGGTGGCCGTCAGCGTCCTGGCCATTCAGCCCAATACCGTGACGCGTCTGCGCACGCCGGATCGGGATGGCTACACGGCCGTCCAGCTTGGCACGGAGTCGGTCAAGAAGCTGACCAAGCCCGAGGCCGGCCAGCTCAAGGACCTGCCGAAGGCGGCCCAGTCGCTGGCCCGCATCCGCGAGTTCCGGGTCGACAGCGTGGACGACTTCACCGTCGGCCAGACGCTCAAGGTCGAGGATCTCTTCGCCGAGGGCGACGAGGTCGACGTGACCGGCATCTCCAAGGGCAAGGGCTTCGCCGGCGTCATCAAGCGCCACAACTTCCACCGCGGGCCGCAGACCCACGGCTCCGACCATCACCGCGCCCCGGGCTCCATCGGCCCCGGCACGACCCCGGGTCGCGTCTACCGCGGCCTGAAGATGGGCGGCCACATGGGCGACGAGCGCGTGACCATCAAGAAGGTGCGCGTCGTGCGTACCGACACCGAGCGCAACCTGCTGCTGGTCAAGGGGAGTCTCCCCGGGCCGCGCGGATCGCTCATCCTCGTGAAGAAGGCCTGACGATGCCGTCCACCCCCCTCTACGACCGGACCGGCAAGACGGTCGGCAGCGTGGACCTCAGCGATGAGCTCTTCGCGGCGCCGATCAACACGGCCGTGCTCCACCAGGTCGTGACCGCCCAGCTGGCGGCCCGTCGGACGGGCACGCATGACACCAAGACCCGCGGCGAAGTCCGCGGCGGTGGCCGGAAGCCGTACAAGCAGAAGGGCACCGGCCGCGCCCGTCAGGGCACCATCAGCGCCCCGCACTACCGTGGCGGCGGGGTGGTCTTCGGCCCGCATCCGCGCTCCTACGAGCAGCGGCTGCCGCGCAAGATGAAGCGCCTCGCCCTGAGAGGCGCGCTGACCGCGAAGCTCGCTGACGAGCAGATCAAGGTCATCGACGGGTTCGGCCTTGAGGCCATCAAGACCCGCGAACTGGCCGGGGTCCTGCGCGCGCTGCAGGCCGATGGCCGGGTGCTCGTCGTCGCCCCCGGGCGCGACCAGCTTCTCGAGCTGTCGGCCCGCAACCTGCCGACCGTCGAGGTCATCCTCGCCGACTCGCTCAACGTGGTCGACCTGCTCAACGCGGACCTGGTCCTGATCGAGCAGTCCGCCCTGGCCCGCATCGAAGCGGTCTACGGCGGCGCGGCCCGGGAGGTCGTCGCATGAGTGGCCTGACCGCTCCCGAGATCATCCTGCGCCCGGTCATCAGCGAGAAGACGATCGATGAGTCCGGCCGCGGCAAGTACACGTTCGCGGTCCACCACGACGCCAACAAGATCCAGATCAAGGCGGCCGTCGAGGAGCTCTACAAGAAGGAGAACGTGACCGTCATCGCGGTCAACGTCCTGACCACCAAGGCCAAGGAGAAGCGTCGCGGGACGAAGCGTGGACGGATCGTCGGCCACACGACCCCCTGGCGCAAGGCCATCGTGACCCTGGCCCCCGGCCAGAAGATCGAATTCTTCGAAGGGGTCTGATCGATGCCGCTTCGCAGTTACAAGCCCACCTCGCCGGGGCTCCGGCAGATGACTCGCTCGACCTTCGAGGAGATCACCACCAAGGAGCCGTACAAGCCCCTGCTCGAGAAGCAGGTCCGCGGGTCCGGCCGGAACAACCAGGGCCGCCTGTCCGTGCGCCATCGTGGCGGCGGGGAGAAGCAGCACTACCGTCGCATCGACTTCAAGCGCGACAAGACCGGCGTGCCGGCGCGCCTGGCGACGATCGAGTACGACCCGAACCGCTCCGGGCGGATCGGTCTGCTCCACTATCGGGACGGCGAGAAGCGCTACATCCTGGTGCCGCACGGGCTCAAGGTCGGGGACGTCGTCGTCTCCGGTCCGGACGCCGAGGCGCGCGTCGGGAATGCCCTGCCGCTGGCCAACATCCCGCTGGGCACGACCATCCACAACATCGAACTGACGCCCGGCAAGGGCGGCCAGATCGTCCGCTCCGCGGGAACGTCCGCCCAGCTGCTCGCCAAGGAAGGCGAGTACGCCACGGTCCGGATGCCCTCGGGTGAGATGCGCCGCATCCCGATGCGCTGCATGGCCACGATCGGCCAGGTCAGCAACCTCGACCACGAGAACCAGAACCTCGGCAAGGCCGGCCGTGCCCGGCACATGGGCCAGCGCCCGGAGGTCCGTGGGGTCGTCATGAACCCACGCGACCATCCGCATGGCGGTGGCGAGGGCAAATCCCCGACCGGGATGCCGCCCAAGACCCCGTGGGGCAAGCCCGCCATGGGCTACCGCACCCGGCGGTCCAAGACGACCGGACGACTCATCGTCCGCTCGCGGCATCGCAAGTAGCGGGGAGGTAGGAGCACATGTCCCGTTCTGTCAAGAAGGGCCCGTTCATCGAGGCCCGCCTCCTCGGCCGTATCGAGGAGATGAACAAGCGCAGTGAGAAGAAGGTCGTCAAGACCTGGTCTCGCGCGTCGGTCATCTTCCCGACCTTCATCGGCCACACCATCGCCGTCTACAACGGCAAGAAGCACGTCCCGGTCTACGTGACCGAGAACATGGTCGGTCATCGCCTCGGTGAGTTCAGCCCCACCCGCAACTACCGCGGGCATGGCAAGCACACCGACCGCTCGACCGCGCTGAAGTAGGCCTGAAGTGCGTGTTTCCGCCACCGCCAAGTACCTCCGCGGCTCGACCCGCAAGACCCGGCTCGTGACCCGGGCGATCAAGGGCAAGAAGGTCGAAGAGGCCGCCGCCCTGCTCCGGTTCATGCCGCAGCGGGCCGCGGCGGACGTCGCCCGCGTGCTCAAGAGCGCCACGGCCAACGCCGAGAACAACCACAACCTGTCCGCGGAGGACCTGGTCGTCGCCGACGCCATCGCCGACGAGGGCCCGACGATCAAGCGCTTCCGCCCGCGGGCCCAGGGTCGGGCCTTCCCGATCCACAAGCCCATGACCCACATCACCATCGTCGTCGCGGACCAGGAGGCCTGACATGGGACACAAGGTCCATCCGTACGGCTTCCGCCTGGGTGTCTCTCGCACCTGGACCGCGAAGTGGTATGCGGACAAGGAATACACCGCCTCCCTCAAGGAGGACATTGGGATCCGCACGCTCATCGACAAGCGCCTGGCCAACGCCAGCGTCAGCGGTGTCGAGATCGAGCGCGGCATCAACCACGTGACGGTCACGATCCACACGGCCAAGCCCGGGATCGTCATCGGCAAGGGCGGTGCCAACGTCGAGATCCTGCGCCAGCAGATCGGCAGCCTTTCGGACCGCAAGGTCAAGCTGGAGATCAAGGAGATCCGTCAGCCGGAGCTCGACGCACACCTCGTGGCCATGAACATCGCCGGGCAGCTGTCCCGCCGGATCGCCTTCAAGAAGGCGATGAAGCAGGCCATCCAGCGCTCGATGAAGGCCGGCGCCAAGGGCGTCAAGATCGCCGTCGCCGGTCGCCTCGGCGGCTCGGAGATGGGTCGTCGCGAGTGGGACAAGGAAGGGCGCATCCCGCTGGGCACCCTCCGTGCCGACATCAGCTACGGACAGATCCACGCGCACACCACCTACGGGCGCATCGGCGTCAAGGTCTGGATCTACCGCGGTGACATCACGCCCGAGCGCACGCTCCCGCGCGACGCCGCCCTCGCGGCCACGGCCGGGCAGGGGGTCTAGCCCATGTTGATGCCCCGACGGGTCAAGCATCGCAAGGTCATGCGCGGACGGATGTCCGGCGTGGCCAAGGGTGGCCACACGGTCGCCTTCGGCGAGTACGGCCTGGCCACCCAGGAACCGGCCTGGATCACCAGCCGCCAGATCGAGGCGGCCCGACGCGCCATGACCCGCTCGGTCAAGCGCGGCGGCAAGATCTGGATCCGCATCTTCCCGGACAAGCCCGCGACCAAGAAGCCGGCCGAGACCCGGATGGG
>JBPPMZ010000029.1:0-14593 GCA_051306295.1 Candidatus Limnocylindrales bacterium | reverse complement strand
GTTGGAGAGCTCGACGTCGATCGAGGAGTACGGCCCCTCCGGCTCGTCGTTGCTGCCGAGGAACGCGACATTCGTCGCATCGAGGCGGAACTCCCGGAACGTCTGACCCCTGAACCCGAATTCGGTGTCGTCGCCGTATCGCGCGATCGTCTCGCGGAGGATGTCGTACTCGGGACCGATGCGCGTCTCCGCTCGATTTGGCACGGCAACGATGGCCTCGAGCGGCGTGGGCCGAAGCGCGCCGCAGGCGATGAGGCCGGGCGCACCGTCGCGGGCCGCGAGCGGCAACGTGGTTCCCTCGACGGGCTCGACCGTGACGAGCTCCGGAGGAGGCGGCGCCATCGTGGCGACGAGCGTGGGAGCGGGGCTCGCGGTCGGCATCGCCAGGGTCGTGGCATCGACGGGGAGCGTCGGCGTCGCGATGACAGCGTCGGGACGAGCCGAGCGCGCGAAGTCGGTCGCGCAGCCGACCACCAGGAACGCGATCAACAGCACACCCATGGCATCGCGTCGTCGTTGCACGGTTCTCCTTCCTGGCGGCTCACTGGAGACGTGTGGGTGGCCCGGAACGTGACCGTCGCCCAGGCCTGACTCGAGGCGACGACCGGCCGTGACGATGCCGTCGTAAGCGCCGATCGCCGCCTCTGGGTCGCCGGCCAGCCACCTGAGCGCCCAGATCAGCTCTTGGCGGCGCCATCGATTGAGGCCCTTGCCTGATGGCATTGTCATCCTGGCAGCGTAGTGAGCCGCTCGTCCCTCAGCGTGTTGTCCCTAGCGCAACGACCAGCGCCGCGACCCCCCCTACTCCCACGACCAGGTCCAGCCGGCCCCACCGGACCTCCCGATACCTGGACCGCGGTCCGGACCCGAACGCCCGGGCGTCCATGGCCAGGGCCATCCGGTCGCCGTGACGGATCGCGAGGACGAGCAGACCGACGAGGATGCGCGGATGCCACGAGCCGCGCAGGCCGCGCAACCGTCGCGCCGCGCGCAGGTTCGCGAGGTCCTCACCGAAGCGCGGCAAGGCGCCGTAGGCCGCCAGCGCCCCGTAGGCGAACCGCTCCGAGACGTGCGCCTGCTGGACGAGCGCGTCGACCAGCCGCGTCGAGTCGGTCGTCAGTGCGAACATGGCCCCGACGGCGCCGATCGCCACGACCCGCAGCCCGAGGCCGACGCCGGCATCGATCGCCTCCGCCGTGACGCGCCACGGCCCCAGCATCAGCACGGTAGTCGAGGACGGGTCGGCGTTCGCGACACCGAACAGCGTGTTGAAGAACGCCAGCCCGACGGCGGCCAACCACAACGGCGCGAGGCCGCGCACGAGGTCGCCCGGCGGCACGCGCCCCAGGGTCAGCGCCGCGATCACGGCCACGGCCGCGAGCACGATCGGCGGTGCCCACGCCCCGGTCGTCGCCAGGCCGATCAGCCAGACCAGGGCGATCACCAGTTTCAGGACCGGGCTCGTCCGCCCGAGCACACTGTCGAGCTGGGCACGGGCCAGGTCGCGGGCGACGATCACGGCACCACCCGCCCGCCCGCGACGGTCAGCACCCGGCTCGCGACCTCGGCGACGAACCGCGCGTCGTGGGTGGCCGCCACGACGGCCGCGCCGCGATCCACGTGGGCCGCCAGGATGCCGACGAGCGCCTCGTACCCCAGTCGATCCTGACCGTAGGTCGGCTCGTCGAGCACCAGCAGTCCGGGCGAGCGCACGAGCGTGCACGCCAGCGACAACCGGCGCGCCTCGCCGCCGCTCAATCGATACGGACTGCGCTCCGCGAACGCCTCGAGCGGCAGGCCGAGGCGGTCCATCAGGGCCGGCGCATGCGCCCGTTCCGCATCGGTCAGCCCGAGCATGATCTCATCGACCACGCGGTCGGTCAGGAATCCCGACTCGGGATCCTGAAAGACGTAGCCCGCCCGTCGAGCCAGCACGGCCGCCGGCAGTCGCGCGGGATCGTCGCCACCAAGGCGAACGGTGCCGCGATCCGGCCGGAGGAGCCCGACGAGCAGCCGACCGAGGGTCGACTTGCCGCTGCCGTTGGCACCGACGAGGGCCAGTCGCTCCCCTGCCCTGACCTGCAGATCGACGCCGTCGAGGACGGGAGCGCCACGCTCGTATTCGAAGGCGACAAGGCTCGCGGTTGCCACCACCGCTCCAGACGCGGACGCAGGGCCAGGCGTGACCGCCGCCTCGCGATCGCCGGGCAACCACGTCCCCGACGCCGCGATCCGATCCCGCGACCTGGCCAGCACCGCATCCGGCGGCCCGGCGTCGATGACCGACCCGTCGCGGTCGAGCGCAAGCACGACGTCGGCCAGTGGCCAGGCGTCCTCGACATGGTGCTCGATGAGGATGAGCGTCGTCTGGCCCGCCGCGCGCGAGGCGCGCAGTCGATCGAACAACGCCGCGGCGCCGTCAGGATCCAGGTTGGCCGTCGGCTCGTCGAGGACCAGGCAACCCGGCGACGGGGCAAGCACACCGGCCAGGGCCAGGCGCTGCTGCTGGCCGCCGGACAGGCGGTTCGATCGGCGGCGTTCGAGGCCGGTGAGCCCCACCTCCGCGAGGACATCCGGCACCCGCGTCCGCATCGCCGCCATCGGCCAGGCCCGGTTCTCCAGACCGAACGCGACCTCGTCCTCGACCCGTTCCATGACGAGCTGACTGCCCGGATCCTGGAACACGATGCCGACGCGTGACGCCAGCACGGCCGGTGGCAGCGCCCGGGTCTCCGTGCCATCCACGGTCAGCGAGCCCGTCATCTCGGCCCGGACTTCACGCGGCACGAGGCCTGCGACGGCCAGTCCGAACGTGCTCTTGCCGCTCCCCGACGGCCCGATCACGAGCAGGCAGGCACCCGCTGGGACGCGCACGGAGACGTCCGCGAACGCCGGCCGCTGCCCGCCCCGATACGTGACCGAGAGATCGTCCGCGACGACCTCGACCGGGCCGGTCAGTCCGGGAAGCCTTCGAGCACGCCCGAGCGTCGCAGCGAACGCACGAGCGCCAGCGACCCACCGCCCACGATCACGATGGCGGAGATGACCATCGCGACCCCGCGCACGATCTGGAGCGTCGTGTCGACCTCCGCGTAATACAGGACCCAGTCGTGCAGCCACGCGGCCAGGGCACTTGCGGCCGCCGCCATGGCCACGACCGGGAACGACCAGATGCGGTACAGCGTGAAGGCGAAGATGAGTTCCGCAGCGGCGCCCTGGAGGAAGCCCGACAGGAGCGTGTCGACGCCCCATTGGCTCCCGATCAGCGCGGACACGCCCGCGGCGACCATCTCGGCGAAGACCGCGGCACCCGGCTTGCGGATGATGAGCGGCGCGAGTACGGCCGGCACCAGCCAGACCGCGTAGAACAAGTCCTTGGCCGCGGGCACGGCCACGAACACCGGGTCGATCGCCGCCCAGGCCAGCCCCCAGGCCCAGAACACGACGCCGAAGGCCACCCCGATGACCGCGGCGATGACGATGTCGCGCGTCCGCCAGCGCGTGTCGGGCAGCGGCGAGGCGGTGTTGGTGGGATAGGCGGCAGCCATGGGTCGTTCCTCCGGGACTCGCTGGATCGCAGGGCGAACATGCGAAACGCCGCCTCCGGATCACGGGGACGGCGTCAAACGAGTCGATCGGCTGATGGGTCGATCGGGCCTGCTTCCTTCGCCGGTACGAGCCGGATCAGGTTCGGCGGGTCTGTGGCCTTGCCACACTCTCAGCGCTCGTGCGCTCCCCGGAGGCGTATTCGATTAGGGGCGCAGCGTACCACGGGCCATCGACGACTCCATCGCCGCGCCCTACGATGCGCGGCCATGGGCACTGAGCGCGGCTGGGTCGAGATCGGCGATCGATTCTTCGTGCGCCGCTATGCGTTCTACGACCAGAACATCGGCCTCATGCTTGGCCACGGCGAGGCGCTCGTCATCGACACGCGCTCGACCCACGTGCAGGGCCAGGAGATCGTGGACCACGTCCGCGAGCTCACCGCGGATCCGGTGACGGTCGTCGTGGACACGCATGGGCACTTCGACCACGCCTTCGGCAACCGGGTCTTCCGGCCGGCCACGATCTGGGGTCAGGCCGGCTGCGTGCCGTTCATGGAGCTCACGGGCGAGCGCCGCAAACCGACCATCGCCGCCGACGAGCCCGATCTCGCGGAGGACCTGGCGGCCGTCGTCATCGATCCACCCGACCAGACCTTCGAGACGTCGGCGTCCATCGAGGTCGGCGGTCGGGAGGTCCGCCTGCACTACCTCGGCCGCGGTCACACCGACCACGACGCCGTCATCACCGTGCCCGGCACGGACGTGGTGTGGGCGGGCGACCTGGTCGAGAATGGCGCCGTGCCGTTCTATGGCGACGGCTTTCCCCTGGACTGGCCCTCGACCGCCGCCGCGCTCGCCGCCCAGGTCACACCGGGGACGGGCGTCATCGTGCCGGGCCACGGCAACCACGCCGGTCGAGCGTTCGCCGATGCCCAGGCGGCATCGATCGCGGCCCTGGCTGAGCTGGCCCGCCGGGTCCACGCCGGCGACCTGACACTGGACGACGCCGTCGCCGGGCATCCCTTTCCGGAGCACCCGCCCGGGCACGCCATGGACGCCTTCCGGCGCACGCTGGCCCAGCTTCGTGGCGTGGTCGACGCCGAGCCCGCCTAGCTGTACGTGCCGGCGCGGCGACCGGATGGCCGCCGCACCGTGGGTCGAGTCGACGACCTACTCACCGGTCTCGAACTGGAAGCTCTCGATGATCGGCATCGCCTCAGCGAGGAATGCGTCGTGACCGGACGAATGCAACGAGCCGACGAAGATCACGATGACACCGCGATCGGGGGTGTCGAGCAGGATCCCTCGAGTCCGCATGTCCCCGAGGTCGGACCCGGGCGGGTCGCCAGGACAGCTGTCCGTCCAGCCGGAATCGAGCTGGACGTCGATCTGCTTCCCGGTCAGGCCACCGATCGTCACGTCGACGGGCTCAGATGCGGCAAGGGCGTCATTGGCCACGATGGCGGCGACGATCTCGGCCGCTGTCGCGCCCTGATTGTCCTCCCACGCGTCGCAGGTGAAGTACGGACTTGTTTGCGGCCCCATGTGGATCGCTTGGGCGAGGCCCTCGGAGGCAGCGAACTCGGCCTGGTTGGCGGGCGTGTCCGGGAACAGCCCGTAGAAGCCGGCCTCGTCCCCGCTGTTGACCCAACCCTCCGGAACCATGAACGTGAAGCGGGGCACGAACGACATGGCCGTCTGGCTGCCTGCCGGCAGGATACCGGCGCCGTTACTCTCGCCCGCGTACCACGCGGGATAGACAGCGTTCGCGGATGACCACGCCGACGGCGTAGCGGACGCTGGTGGCGCAGATGAGGGTATTGGCGAAGCTGGGCCGCCGACCCCGGTCGACTGGCTCGGCAGCAGGTTGTAGCCGATCACGGCCACGATCAGGACGGCCGCCACGGCGACCGCAACCTTCGCGTAAGAGTTCACAGGGATTGACCTCCGATGGAGGCGCCAGGCAGGTCGCTGGGATTGGCGCTCGATGCGGTCGGCGACGATGTCGACGACGCGATCGGGTGCCTGCTCCGGGCCGTCACTGAACCACTGGTCGAGAAGTCGCTCGATGTCGGGTTGCTGGGTCATGCCGATCGACCTTCCCTGACCGTGGTCCGAGCGTCCGCCTCGAGGGCGGCCCGCATGGCGCGATGTGCGTGATGGAGTCTCGAGCGGGCCGTGCCAGCCGGGATGCCGAGGGTCTCGGCGATCTCTGAGGGCGCGTACCCGAGGTAGTGATGGAGCACGAGGATCGCCCGTTGCTCGGGCGGCAGCCGCCGGAACCCGCGTTCGAGCAGGTCCCGATCGGCGACAGAAACCAGTTCGTCGGGCGCGGCCGGTCCGTCGATCGGCAGCACCCGAAGGTTCGAGGTGCGGCGGCGCTCGCGCGTCGCCTGGGCGATGCAGACGTTGATCAGGAGACGCTGGAGCCACGCATCGAAGCGGTCCGGATCGCGGAGCCCGCGGAGGTCACGCCAGGCGATCACCAGCGCGTCCTGCAGGGCATCCTCGGCCCGATCGATGTCGCGGAGGATCCGTTGGGCGACCGCGAAGAGCCGGTCACTCCGAGCGTGGATCAGGTCGACGTACGCCTCCCGATCCCCGTTCCGTGCCGCCTCTACGAGGTCCCGATCCACGGTTCGCCTCACCTGTTCGCCCAAAGGGGGCGTGTCCGAATCTACTGGTCCAATAGAGGGGCTCGTCGTTCATTCTTCGGCCGGATATCCTCGGCGCGAGGGCAGGCGTATCCCTGCGCCCGATCGACGGAGGGTGTCCTCGTGGTCGGCGGCCATATGCCTCGGGCGTCGCGGCCGCATCACCGGCCGGGCGACCGAGGTGCCGTCGCGCATCGTGCTGGTCATCGCGCGAGGCGCCGTCGCCGGCGGATGGCGCACCCGGCGACCCCGCCCCGATCGTCCGCACGGCGGACGAGTCCCCCGCGGGCGCAGATCGTCCGCCACGTGCACGATTCGGGCGGGGTAACGCGCCTGGCAACCTCTCGAGCCGGGATTGCGCCGCCGTCCAGCCGGAGTGGCGCCGGAGTCCAGCCAGCCGTCCGCCCGCGCGGCACCCGCGCTATGCCCCGATGCGGACGATCCAGCGACCGCGCGCCGCGCCGGCCACGATCCCGTCGAGCGCCGGCTCGAGCGTGTCCAGGGTGACGTCCTCGACGTGCTCGCCGAGCGCGCGCGGTCGCAGGTCCGTGGCCAGGCGATCCCAGATCATCCGTCGTCGGCCGATCTCCACCGTGACCGAGTCCATGCCCAGCAAGGCCACCCCGCGCAGGATGAACGGGAAGACCGTCGACTCCAGTCGTGGCCCACTCGCGTTGCCGCTGGCTGCGACGGCCCCACCCGTCTTCAGCGTCCGTAAGACGTACGGCAACGTGGCCGCGCCGACCGCGTCCACGGCCGCGGCCCACCGCTCTGACTCGAGCGGCCGGCCCTCGGCGGCCACCTCGTCCCGGGTCAGGATCCCGGCCGCGCCCAGCGCTCGAAGTCGCGCCTCCTCCTCGGGCTTGCCGGTCACGGCCCACACGTCGTAGCCCCGGTCGGCGAGGATCGCCAGGGCCGTGCCGCCCACCCCACCCGAGGCGCCGGTCACCAGGACGGGCCCGTGATCCGGCGTCAGCCCCCGCTCCTCCAGGGCCACCACGGACATCCCGGCCGTGAACCCGGCGGTACCGATAGCCATCGCATCGCGCGCCGTGAAGCCGGGCGCCAGGGGCACGACCCAGCCCGCCGGCACGCGCTGGTACTCCGCATAGCCCCCATGTCGCGACACGCCGAGCTCGTAGCCATGGGCCAGGACCGCGGAACCCACCGCGATGGACGAATCGTCACTCGCGACGACCTGCCCGGCGAGATCGATGCCTGGGATGAGCGGGCTGATGCGCGCCACCTTGCCATCGGCCCGAGTGGACAGGCCGTCCTTGTAGTTGACGCTCGACCACTCGACGCGGATCTCGACCTCGCCAGCCGGCAGGTCCGCCTCGGCGAAGGCGCGCACGCCGCGCACGACCGACGGCGCGCCCTCCGCATCCTGGGTCTTCTCGGCGACGAACGCGCGGAACGTGGCAGGGATCGCACTCATGACGCGAAGCCTAGCGGTCGCGCGACGCCTCGGCGAGGCCGTTCCGGCCCCGTTGGCGGAGCGTTAACCGGCCGTTGATGCCGCCACGACGAATCGCCGCGACCCTCGACACGACCGTCACCACCGCTGGAGGATCACGCCTTGCCGCTCGCCACTACCACCGGTCGCCGCCGACCCGCCCTGCTGGCCACGGCCTGCGTCGGGATCGCGCTCATCATTGCACCGCTCGGCGCCACCGCGGCCGCCAAGCCCAAGGTCGAGCCCATCAACTCGTTCGTGCGCGTCGCGACCTTCGACGTCGTCGGCGAGGTCGCCGAGATCGTGACCGCCACGACCGACGGCCAGACCCTGATCTACACGGACTCCGCCGTCGGAGAGATCGGCTTCGTCGACATCGCGGACCCCGCCGCCCCGACCGCCGATGGCACGCTCCCCGTGCCCGGCTCCCCGACGTCGGTGACGGTCACGCCGAATGGCGCCTGGGCGCTGGTCGCCACCGACACCAGCGACGGCGACATCATCGATCCGAGCGGAGAGCTGCTCGTCGTGGACCTCGCCACGCGGACCGCGACCCGGACGATCGCCCTGGGCGGGCAGCCTGACTCGATCGCGGTCAGCAAGGACGGCCGCTACGCCGCCATCGCCATCGAGAACCAGCGCGATGAGGACCTGAACGACGGCGAACTCCCGCAGCTGCCCGCCGGCGACCTGACCATCGTCGACCTCGTCGGCGCACCGGCCGCCTGGACGACCCGTGTCGTCAGCCTCGCCGGCCTGGCCAGCGCCTTCGAGCCGAGCGACCCCGAGGTCGAGTTCGTCGATATCAGCGCGACCAACGTGGCCGCCGTGACCCTCCAGGAGAACAACGCCGTCGCCCTCGTGGACCTGGCGACCGGCACCGTCCTCGACGACTGGACGGCGGGCGTCTCAAGCCACCTTGCCGACACGAAGGACGACCGCGCGATCTCGCTCACCGACCCCCTGAGCGAGGAGCGCGAACCCGACGCGATCGGCTGGACCGCGGCCGGGAATCTGGCCATCGCGAACGAAGGCGACCTGCGCGGTGGGAGCCGCGACTGGACGATCTTCTCGCCGGCCGGTGCCATCGTCTATACGTCCGGCTCGTCGCTGGAAGTGGAAGCCGTCCGCCACAGCCACTACCCGGATGGCCGCTCCGACAACAAGGGCGTCGAGCCCGAGGGCCTGGAGATCGGCGACTTCGGCAATCGCCAGTTCGCGTTCGTCGCCGCGGAGCGCGGCAACTTCATCGCGGTCTATCGACTGACCGATGACACGGCCCCGACCTTCATCCAGCTTCTGCCGACCGGTGCCTCGCCGGAGGGCATGATCGCCGTCCCGTCGCGTGGCCTGTTGGTCAGTGCCAACGAGGGCGATGGCACCCTGTCCATCTTCGCCGGCCGGAATCAGGCCGCCTCGGCCCCCGGTGCCTATCCCGATGTCGTCGCCGACGCCGGCGGCCCGGTCTGGGCTGCCCTGTCCGGCCTGGCCAGCGCCCCGGATCTGCCGCTCGTCGCCGTGCACGACACGATCCTGCGCCCGACCCGCATCCTCACCCTGGACCTCGGCTCGCGCGCTACGGTCGTTGCCGAACTCCCGGTGACCAAGGCCGGCGTGCCCGTCGCCTACGACCCGGAGGGCATCGTCCATCGGCCAGGCGGCGGCTACTGGATCGCCTCGGAAGGTCCCTCCCCTGCCCTGAACCGCAACGTCCTCGTCCATGTCGCGCCCGACGGCAGCGTCGTCCAGGAAGTCCGTCTCCCGGCCAGCCTGGAAGCGCTCGGCACGACCTCCGGCTTCGAGGGCGTCGCGACGTCCGCCGATGGCTCGCAGGTCTATGTCGCGATCCAGCGCGAATGGGGCGACGACGCCACGGGATTCGTCAAGGTCGGCCGCTACACCCCGGCGACGGGCGCCTGGGCCTTCTATCGCTACCCGCTCGAGACGCCGCCGGCGATCTCCGGCGCCTGGGTCGGTCTCTCCGAGCTCGTCCGCGTGGACGACACCACCTTCGCCGTCATCGAGCGCGACAACCAGGCCGGCCCGAACGCCCTGGTCAAGCAGCTGTCCACGTTCTCGATCGCGGGCCTCACGCCGGTCGCCCACGGCGCCGGCACGCCACCGCTCGTGACCAAGACCCTGGTCCGCGACCTCATCGCGGAGGACGACGTGCGTCTCGAGAAGTTCGAGGGGATGACCATCCTGGAGAACGGGCGGGTCATCGTCTCGACGGACAACGACGGCTTCGGCGAGACCCGGCTCTACCGGTTCGGACCGCTGTTCGACTGAAAGGTTGCGATTCGGGGGCGCGGGTTGACGACCAGCCCGCACCTCCGGCACCATCCCCGAGTGATGACCCACACCACCCTGACTTGGAACATGTGTATGCGCTGGCGGCCCCGCCGTGCGGAGGATGGGGTCTGAGGTCACGCGCATCCTGACGAGCAAGGACGCCGGACCTCAGACACAGGTCCCGGGGCCGCGGACTCCACACCGGAGCCGCGGCTTTTTGTTTGTCCTTCGAACCACACGACGGGTGTCCGCCAGACAGCCGGCCCGCCCCGGGCCGATGGGACCCCGCCACCAACCACACCAGAGCGATGGAGAACCAACGACATGGCTGAACTCGATCCGACCACCTTCCGCCCCGAGACGCGCGCCCTCCATTCCGGCCAGAAGCCCGACTCGGCGACGAACGCCCGGGCCGTCCCGATCTACGCGACGACGTCCTACGTCTTCGACGACGCGGCTCACGCGGCGCGGCTGTTCGGGCTCCAGGAGTTCGGGAACATCTACACCCGGATCATGAACCCGACGACCGACGTCTTCGAGCAGCGCGTCGCCGCGCTGGAGGGTGGCGTCGCCGCCCTGGGTGTGGCCTCCGGCCAGGCGGCGGAGACGCTGAGCATCCTGAACATCGCCCGTGCCGGCGACAACATCGTCTCGTCGTCGTCGCTGTACGGCGGCACGTACAACCTGTTCAGCCATACCCTGCCCAAGCTCGGCATCACGACGACCTACGTCGACGGCTCCGACCCGTCTGCCTTCGGGCGGGCCATCAACGAGAAGACCAAGGCCGTCTTCCTCGAGCTCATCGGCAACCCGCGCCTCGACGTCCACGACCTGGCGTCCATCGCCGACGTCGCCCACGCCCGGGGCGTGCCGGTCATCGTCGACAACACCTTCGCTCCCCTGCTCGCGCAGCCGATCAAGCACGGCGCGGACATCGTCATCCACTCGGCGACCAAGTGGATCGGCGGCCACGGGACGGCCATCGGTGGCGTCGTCGTCGACGGCGGGACATTCGACTGGGCGGCCAGCGAGCGCTTCAAGAAGGACTTCGTCGACCCGGATCCCTCCTACCACGGGATCAGCTACACGGCCGCCTTCGGCAACCTGGCGTTCATCCTCAAGCTGCGCGTCCAGGGCCTGCGCGATATCGGCGCGGCGCTCAGCCCGTTCAACGCCTTCCTGTTTCTCCAGGGCCTCGAGACCCTGCCGCTGCGCATCACGCGCCATAGCGAGAACGCGCTGGCGGTCGCCAAGTGGCTGGAGACCCGCCCCGAGGTGACCTGGGTCAGCTACCCCGGCCTCGAGTCGCACCCCAGCCACAAGCAGGCCAAGCAGTACCTGACCGGCGGCTTCGGCGGCATCGTCACATTCGGGGTCAAGGGTGGTGTCGAGGCGGGCCGCAAGCTCATCGACAGCGTCCAGCTCTTCTCGCTGCTGGCCAACGTCGGCGACGCGAAGTCGCTGATCATCCACCCGGCCTCCACGACCCACTCGCAGCTGGAGCCGTCGGAGCAGCTCAGCACTGGCGTGACCGACGACCTCATCCGCCTGTCGGTCGGCCTGGAGCACATCGACGACCTCATCGCCGACCTCACCCAGGCGCTCGAGGCCTCGAGCGCCGACACGACCGCCGACGGCGAGCTCGTCGGCGCGGCGGGGTGACCCTGGACGTCCCCACGACCCGGCCGGTCGGATCCCCCGCGGCGTTGCCGACGGGGACCGGCCGGCTCGAGTCCGCGTCCCTGGGGGCCTTCGAACTCAGCGACGGGACGACGCTCCCGGATCTCACGGTCGCGTACCGGCATGACGGTCCGCCTCCCGGGGCGGCACCCCAGGTCGTGGTCGTCCATGCCCTGACCGGCTCCGCGGACGCGGCCGGTGACTGGTGGGAACCGCTCATCGGGCCGGGAAGGGCGCTAGACACGGACCGTGTCGGCGTGCTCTCCGCGAACCTGCTCGGCGGCCGCTACGGCACGACCGGTCCGACGTCCATCGACCCGCAGACCGGGCTGCCATACGGTGCCGCCTTCCTGAGCGTGTCCACCCGGGACCAGGCGGCCGCCCAGTGGCGGCTGTTCGATGCCATCGGCCTGGCCGAGGCGGCCCTGGTCGTCGGTGGGTCGCTGGGCGGGATGGTCGCGCTGGAGATCGCGGCGCTCCGACCGGCAGCCGTGCGCCACGTGATGCCCTTGGCCGCCCCGGCCGCGACCGGCCCGCTGGCCGTCGCCTGGAACCACATCCAGATCGAGCTCGTCGAGCGCCTCGGCCTTGACGGGCTGTCGCTGGCCCGCCAGCTCGCCATGACCACGTACCGCAGCGAATCCGATCTCGCCGAGCGGTTCGGCCGATCGCGCGAGGGCGACGGGACGCTATCGATCGTCAGCTATCTCGAATACCAGGGGCGCAAGCTCGTCGACCGCTTCGACACGGCGACCTATCGCGTGCTCTCGGCCGCGATGGATCGCCACGACATCGGCGACGGGCGCGGGGGCCTCACGGCGGCCCTAGGCCTGCTGGCCGCCGGCGGCACGCGCCTGACCGGCGTCGGCATCCAGGACGACATCCTGTACGGCCCTCGCCAGGTCCACGAGCTCGTGGACGCGGCCGTCGCGGCCGGGGTGGACGCCCGCTATCGAGAGCTCCACTCGACCAAGGGCCACGATGCCTTCCTGGTCGAGTGGGACCAGCTCACGACACTGCTCCGCGAATCGATCGACGCCAAAGGCTGAGCCTCCGGCGTCGGGATCGAGTCGGTTCGGCGGCCCGCGGCTCGGGCCTGGGGTCAGACGAGGATCAGACCGCTGTCAGGCCGCGCAGTTTGCGGCTGCGGGACGGGTGGCGGAGCTTGCGCAGCGCGCCGGCCTCGATCTGGCGGATCCGCTCACGGGTCAGGCCGATCTCGCGGCCGATCTCCTCGAGCGTGCGGGCATGCCCGTCCTCCAGACCGAAGCGCAGACGCAGGACGCGCTGCTCCCGGCCGTCGAGGCTTTCCAGGACCTTGGCCAGCTGCTCCTTGAGCATCACGTCGGCGACGGCCTCATCGGGGGCGATCGCGTCGCGGTCCTCGATCAGGTGACCGAGTTCCGAGCCGTCCTCATCGCCGATGGGCGTCTCCAGCGAGATGGTCTGGCGACCGAAGGCACGGATCTCCTCGACTCGAGCGGGCGTCATCGATGCGTCGTCGAGCGACAGGATCTCCGACACTTCCTCGGCCGTGGGCTCACGCCCCAGCGACCCGGTCAGGTCGCGGGTGGTCCGCGTGACGCGGGCCATGGTCTCGACCATGTGGACTGGGATGCGGATGGTCCGAGCCTGGTCGGCCAGCCCGCGCTGGACAGCCTGGCGGATCCACCACGTCGCGTAGGTCGAGAACTTGAAGCCGCGCTGGTACTCGAACTTGTCGACGGCACGGATCAGGCCGGCATTGCCCTCCTGGATGAGGTCCAGCAGGCCCATGCCGCGATTGGCGTACTTCTTGGCGACCGACACGACGAGCCGAAGGTTCGCCGAGGTCAGGTGCTCGCGCGACTTGCGCCCGAGCTCCACGAGCGTGCCCGCCGGGGTGGCGCCGGGTCGATAGCCCATGGCCTCCAGCAGGGCGGCGTCCTCGCCGGCCTCGATCCAACGCTGGATCGCGGGCAGCGCGACGTCGTCGCGAGTCCAGGCCAGGAGGGCGAGCAGCGTCGCGTCCTCGACCACGACCGACCGACGCGGGCCCATCACGAGGTGGGTCCAGTCGAGCAGCGTGATGAACGACTCGGCGTCCAGGCGCTCGTCGTAGGCGGCGCGCAGCGCGTCGGCTCGGCCGAGCAGCTGGCCGGCCTCCTCGTCCTCGGCGGCCTCGCGGGCCTCGGCCAGGCCGAAGTCCGGCGCGGGAACGAGCAGGTCCATGGCCGCATCAGCCGAGATGGCGTCCGAGACGAGGCGCTGGGCCTCGACGCCGAACGGCAGCGCGAACTGCGGCTTGGCCGTACGGGTCTTGGATTCGGTGGTGTGGAGCGTCCACTCGCGCAGGCTCAGGACGGCCGTCCACGGCGCGACCTGGATCTGGCGGCCGAGCTCCATGCCCTTGGCGAGGACGACCTCCTCCTCCGCAGACAGCAACGGCACCCGCGCGATGTCGCGCAGGTACAGACGCATGGGGTCGTCAGTCTCGAGGGGCTCCTCGGCGACGATCTTCTCCTCGTCCTCGTCATCTGCGACGGGGACGGCAGGGGCCTTGGCGACGGGCGTCGGGAGCTCGAGCGGCTCCTCGGCAAGGGCGATCGGATCGTGCTCGGGGGCGTCGATCGCGGTCTCGTCGCGCTGGTCGGTGGTAGTGGTTTCGAGGGTGATCAACATGCCTCCATGGCAGGGCAGCGACCGACCCGGATCGGGCACTGCAGACGGGGAGCGTTCTTGCGGCCCCGTGCACGACCTCCGCCGAGCGAACACGGGGCGAGGCGTGTCAAGTCGTGACACGCCTGCGAGAGCAAATCCTACCTCGAACGGGGGATTTAGGCAACCCCCTTGTCGAAACCCGCGTTGACGGGCCGCGCCGGGTTCTGCGGTGACGCGTTGGGGGCCGGGCCGCGTGCGCTGAGCGCAGCAGGCGACCGGGGACCGGCCGGACTCCAAGGCGAATCTGCCTCCGGGCCGTCGAT
>JBPPMZ010000028.1:0-27732 GCA_051306295.1 Candidatus Limnocylindrales bacterium | reverse complement strand
CCGTTCGGCGGGCGGGCCAAGCTTCCGTACAACGTCGACTGGGCCGCGAAATGGGAGCTCTTCGGCGTCACGATCGAGCCCGCGGGCAAGGATCTCTCGACGGCCGGTGGATCCCGCGACCGCTCCGACGCCATCAGCCGCGAGGTCTTCGGCAACGAGCCGCCGCTCAACGTCCCGTACGAGTTCCTGAACATCGGCGGCAAGAAGATGTCGACCTCCAAGGGTCGCGGCGCCGCGGCGCACACCATCGCGGAGGTGGTGCCCCCGGAGCAGCTCCGCTTCCTGTTCCTGCGCCATCGGCCCAATCACGCCATCGACTTCGACCCCGACGGCACGGACCAGATCCCGCGCCTATTTGACGAGTTCGACAAGTTCGCCGCGGCCACGGCCGGCCGCGAGGTCAAGGGCGAGCTCGCCCCGGGCTTTCAGGCGACGTTCCAGTACTCGCTGCTGGACCCGGCGGCCAATGTCGCGGCGGAGGCTTCCGCGTTCCGCGTCGCCTTCGATCGGGTGGCGATGTTCATCGATGGCAGTCGACGGGTAGATCCGCTGGCTCGAGCCGCGGCCGAGAATGGCGCGCCGCTGACAGATCGAGAGATGTCCATCCTCGAAGAGCGCCTGCGCGCGGCCGAGCGCTGGCTCGAGACATACGCACCTCCGGGTCGATGGCCCGGCGTCCAGCCCGAACTCCCTTCGGCTGCTGGCGACCTGACCGACGACCAGCGGCGGTTCCTCGACATCCTCGCCGACAAGGCGGAAGCCGGACGCCCGACGACCGGCGACGGATGGCAGGCACTCGTCTTCGAGGCGGCCACCGAGACGGCGATCGCACCCAAGCGCGCCGCGTTCGAGGCGATCTATCGCGCCTTCGGCGGCGTGCCGAATGGTCCTCGCGCCGGCTGGATCCTGGCTGACGAACCCTTCGAATCCGTGGTTTCTCGCCTGCGGGAGGCCGCGGCCGCGCCCGTCGGAGGTCGGGCATGAGCGTCGGCCTGCAGCGACTCCGCGACGAGCCCGATGCCATCCGCAAAGGCGCCATCGACAAGGGTGAGGACCCCGCGCTCGTCGACCTCGCCCTGGATCTGGACAAGCGACGTCGCGAACTCCTCGGCGAGAGTGAAGCCCTCAAGGCCGAGCGTAATGCGGCGAGCAAGCGGATCGGCGAGGCGATCAAGGCCGGGGCGGCCCCCGGCGGGCCGGAAGTCGCGGAGCTGAAGGCCGCCTCCGTCGCCGCCGGTGAGCGCATCACCACCCTGGACGCCGAGCTCGCGGATGTCGAAGCCCGGCTCGACGATCAGCTCCTGCGCATCCCCAACCCCGCCGACCCGGACGTGCCCATCGGCGGAGAAGAAGCCAACCAGACGGTGCGGACCTGGGGCGAGATCCTGCCGCGCGATGTCCCGCTAACCGGCGAGGTCGGCGCCGACGCTCCGGCCGGAGGCGCGACCTGGGAGCGCCAGCCACATTGGGTGCTCGGCGAAGCCCTGGACATCCTGGACAACGCCCGCGGCGCGAAGATCGCGGGCTCCGGCTTCCCGGTCTACAAGGGCGCGGGCTCGGCCCTCCAGCGCGGCCTCATCTCGTGGTTCCTGGACGTCCACACCCGCGAGCACGGCTTCACCGAGATCTGGCCGCCGGCGGTCGTCAACACGGCGAGCGCCACCGGCACGGGGCAGATCCCGGACAAGGAAGACCAGATGTACGTCGTCACCCGCGACGAGCTGTACCTGGTCCCGACCGCGGAAGTCCCGGTCACGAACCTGCACCGCGACGAGATCCTTGACGCGCCGGACCTGCCGATCCACTACGCGGCCTACTCGCCGTGCTTCCGGCGGGAAGCCGGGGCCGCCGGCAAGGACACCCGCGGCATCCTGCGCGTCCACCAGTTCGACAAGGTCGAGATGGTCCTGTTCGAGCGCCCGGAGGACTCGCCGGCGGCCCTCGAGTGGATGACGGAGCGCGCGGAGATCCTGCTCCAGCGCCTGGGCCTCGCCTATCGCGTGCTGCTGATGGCGACGCGCGACATGGGCTTCACCCAGGCGCGAAAGTACGACATCGAGGTCTGGGCGCCCGGCGTGGAGCGCTGGCTCGAAGTCAGCTCGTGCTCGAACTTCCGCGACTTCCAGGCGCGCCGGATGGCCATCCGGTATCGACCCGAGGCGGGCGCGAAGCCCGAGCTCGTCCACACCCTCAACGGCAGCGGCCTCGCCCTGCCGCGCGTCGTGGCGGCCCTGCTCGAGACGTACCAGCAGCCCGACGGCTCCGTGACGGTCCCCGAGGTCCTGCGCCAGTACCTCGGCCGCGACACCATCGACCGCCCGGCTTGACGCCCGACCGCCCCGACTCGCCTGAGAGCAAGCCGCCCGTCGCCTGGGCGGCCCCGGTGGAAACGACCGGCCCGGCGCCCGGCATCGAGTTCGCGCCGCACGGTCCGCGCGTCGTGGCCTACCTCATCGACTCGATCATCGTGACGGTCGTGGCGCTGGCCATCGTCCTGGTCCCGATCGTGTGGGCGCAGGGTCGGGTCGATGCCGTGCGGGCCGCCGGTGGCGTGGCGGAGGTCGATGGACTCGTCATCGTCGCGCTGATCGTCGCGTTCGCCGCCCTGTTCGGCGTGATCCTGGGGTACTTCCCGTTCTTCTGGGCTCGGGGCGGCCAGACCCCGGGCATGCGCCCATTCGGGCTGTGGGTCGTGGGCGATCGCGACGGGACCGCGATCTCCTGGCGGAGCGCCGTGCTGCGCATGGTCGCGATGTACTTCGTCAGCTCCGTGCTCTACCTTGGATTCATCTGGATCTTCATCGACAAGCGACGACGCTCCTGGCACGACCTGGTCGCCGGAACGGTCGTCATCAGGCGGGCCTGAGGGGGCCCGAGAGGGAGAGGGGTCATGACCGCACCGAGTGCCTGGCAGGCGCCTGAGCCGGAAGTCGGGCCGGCGCCCGGAGTCGAGTTCGCTGGCTTCGGCGCTCGCCTCGTCGCCTACATCGTGGACACGATCGTCATCACGATCGGCATCGTCGTCCTCGCGATCCTGGGGGGCTTGCTCGTCTTCGTGCTGCCGATCCTGTCCGTCCTGCCGATCCTCGCGATCATCATCGTGCCGCTCGTGTACTTCCCGTACTACTGGCAGAAGAGCGGTCAGACGCCGGGCAAGAAGATGATGGGCATCAAGGTCGTGCGCGACACCGATGGCGGCCCGCTGACGTGGGGCACAGCGATCATCCGCCTCGTCGGCTACTGGGTGTCCGGGCTCGTCTTCTACCTGGGCTACATCTGGGTCTTCATCGACAAGCGCAAGCGCGGCTGGCACGACCTGATCGCCAGCACGGTCGTCATCAAGGCGCCCTAGCGGGTCGCGATATCCTGTGCGCACGGAGAGGTGGCCGAGCGGTTGATGGCGACGCTCTTGAAAAGCGTTGAGTCGAAAGACTTCGTGGGTTCGAATCCCACCCTCTCCGCCACCTCGTGCCCGTGACGTCCGGTCCGCCTCCCGGGCTGTGCGGGACCTGCCGGTTCTCGCGCGTGGTGGTGACCCGCCGCGGATCGGTCTTCCGCCTCTGTGAGCGCTCGACGACCGACCCGCGATTCCCGCGCTATCCGGCGCTGCCGGTGATGCGCTGCGCCGGATTCGAGACCGAGGCTGCGTCGGCGGGGCCTCGGCCGCCCTGACCACGCTTGACGGCCCGCGCCGGCCCTGCGACCATCCGCCGAGACACGGAACGTAAATACGGGCTGTGAACGGGACGAGTACCCGTCGCGCGTCGGCAGAGAGACCCGGTGGCTGGTGGAAACCGGGGCGGCGACGACAGGGAATGGACCCGGGAGCCTCCGGACCGAACGAACGGCGACCCGCAAGGGCCACCCGACCAGTAGGCTCCGGCGCAGAGCGCCAGCGATACCGGGCAGCGCCGATCGCCGCGGTGGGCAACCACCACGTGCCGTCGGTCACGATGAGTGCGGCACACGCCGAATGAGGGTGGCACCGCGGAAGGCACGGCCTTTCGTCCCGGGGACGAATGGTCGTTTCTTGATTCAGAGGCCCACACCGCGATGAGCACCGCCGATCCGATCAGCCTGGCGCAGACGAAGCGCCTGTCCGCCAACGCCGACACGATCCTGCTGCGCGCCACGCGGTCGGCCGATCTCGAGACCCCCATCGGCGCCTTCCTGCGCCTCGACGACGGCGGTCCCGCCTACCTCCTGGAGAGCGTCGAGGGCGGCGAGCGGCTCGGCCGCTACTCCTTCCTGGGTGTCGGCCCGCGTCGACTCCTCGAGGTCCGCGACGGCCAGGCCCGCATCCAGACCCGTCCGGTCACCGTCCCGACGTACGCCCCAGACCTGCCCATCGAGACCGTCGAGGCGGCCGATCCGCTCGACGCGATCCGCGCCTTCGTGCCGCGCCGCACCGTCGCGCCGACCGAGGGGATGCCGCGCTTCACGGGCGGGGCCGTCGGCGCGCTCGCCTACGACGCGGTCAGCATCTTCGAGCCGCGCGTGCCGCTACCCGACCGGGACCCGGTCGCCGTGCCCACCGCCGCCTTCATCGAGACCGATCTTGTCCTGGTCTTCGACCACCTGACCCATACCCTGAGCGCGATCGCGTCGTTGCACACCGAGACGCCCGATCTCGAGGGTCGCTATCGGATCGCCGAGGATGCGATCTTCGCCGCCCTGGAGCGGACGTCGCGGCCCAGTGCCGCCGAGATGGCCGGCGCCGGGGCAGTCGGCGGAGCCCCCCGCGGCGCGACGACGACGCCCGCCCTCGCCGGGCCGATCGAGACCAGCCTGGGCCGTGACGAATACATCCGCGCGGTCGAAGTCGCCAAGGACGCGATCGCCAGCGGCGAGGCCATCCAGGTCGTGCTCGCCCGACGCCAGTCGTTCGAAGTCCCGCTCGATGCGTCGACCGGCCGCCCGCTGGACGGCATCGGGCTGTATCGATCGCTCCGTCGCGTCAACCCGAGTCCGTACCTGTTCTTTGTGCGAACCCCGACGTTCGAGGTCGTCGGCGCTTCGCCGGAGCTCCTCCTCCAGGTCGAGGGCGATCGACTGACGACGCACCCGATCGCGGGCACGCGGCCGCGCGGCGCGGACCCGCGCGAGGACGCCATCCTGGCCGAGCAGCTCCAGCGCGACCCGAAGGAACGCGCTGAGCACGTGATGCTCGTGGACCTGGGCCGCAACGACCTGGGCCGGGTCAGCCGTCCCGGGACCGTGACCGTCAGCAAGTACATGGAAGTCGAGCGCTACAGCCACGTCCACCATCTCGTGTCGCACGTCGAGGGGCGCCTGAAGCCGGATCTGGATGCGCTCGATGCGCTTCGGTCCGTGTTCCCCGCCGGCACGCTGAGTGGCGCGCCAAAGGTCCGGGCGATGCAGCTCATCGCCGCCGCGGAGGGGGAGCGCCGCGGCCTGTACGGTGGGGCGGTCGGCTACCTCGGCTACGACGGCAATCTGGACACGGCCATCACCATCCGGAGCGCGGTCCTCAAGGACGGCCAGGCCCATGTGCATACGGGCGCGGGCATCGTGGCGGGCTCCGTGCCCGAGAAGGAATTCGAGGAGACCGAGCACAAGGCGGCGGCCCTGCGGCGCGCCATCGAGCTCGCGGCCGGGATCCCGGAGGCGCCGCGCGGTTCGACCGTCGAGGCGGCCGACGCCGACGTCCCATCCGGCGCCCAGCCCACCGAGACCGGGGCGCCGGCATGATCCTCGTCATCGACAACTACGACAGCTTCACCTTCAACCTGGTGCAGGCCCTCCAGGCGGCCGGGGCCGATGTCCGGGTGCTGCGCAACGACGCCATCGACCGCGCCGGCGTCGAGGCTCTCGCTGACGACCCGTCGGCGGACCTGCGCGGCATCGTCATCTCGCCCGGTCCCGGCGACCCCGACGATGCCGGGGTCAGCGTCGCGACGATCGAGGTCGCTGCCGCGCGCGAGATCCCGCTGTTGGGCGTGTGTCTCGGGATGCAGTCGATGGCCGCCGCGTTCGGGGCGTCGGTCGTCCGGGCCCCGACCCTCGTCCACGGCGAAGCCTCAGAGGTCACCCACGATGGCGCGGGGCTGCTGGCCGGGATGCCGCCCGGGTTCATGGCCGCCCGATACCACTCGCTCGCGGTCGACGCGGCGACGTTGCCGCCCGAGCTCCGCGTGACCGCCATGAGCGAGGTCGACCGGGTGGTCATGGGTATCCGCCACGTCGCGCTGCCGCTCGAAGGCGTCCAGTTCCACCCCGAGAGCGTGCTGACGCCGCAGGGCCCCCACCTGCTCGCCAATTTCCTGCGCCAGGCCGGGGAAGGGGAGGCGTCGCTCCTGGACGACGCGACGGGCTCGTTCGCGACCGCCGGCATCGCCGAGCGCGATCCGGCGACCGGGGCGACCCGATGAGCGAGCACGTGCGCGCCGCGCTCTCGACGATCGTCGAGGGCGGGACCCTGACGCTCGAGGCGGCCAGCCTCGCGATGGGAGCCGTCATGGACGGGGAGGCGACGCCAGCCCAGCTCGCGGCGCTGCTCATGGGCCTTCGCATGCGCGGCGAGACCGTGGACGAGCTGGCCGGCTTCGCGACCGCGATGCGCGAGCGCGTGGTGCGGGTCGAGGCGCCGGAAGGCACCGTCGACGTGGTCGGTACCGGCGGCGACGGGAGTGGCACGTTCAACATCTCGACGGCGGCCTCCCTGGTCGTCGCGGCCGCCGGTGTGCCGGTCGCGAAACACGGCAATCGGGCGATCACCTCGCGGGCCGGCTCCGCGGATGTCCTGGACGCCCTCGGGATTCGGATCGACCACGACGCGGCGTCCGCGGGTACCGCGCTGCGCGATCATGGGTTCGCCTTCCTGTTCGCCCCGAACTTCCACCCGGCCATGCGCCACGCCGCCCCGACCCGCAAGGAGATCGGCGTGCGCACGGCGTTCAACCTGCTGGGCCCGTTGACCAATCCCGCCGGGACACGTCGGCAGCTCCTGGGCGTCGGTGACGCGCGCGCGGCGGGCCGATTCGCCGAGGTCGTCCATCGCCTGGGGACGGAGCGGACGCTCGTCGTCCACGGCGCGGGCATCGATGAGCTGCCGTTGGATGGGACGGGCGTGCTCTACGAGGTCACCGAAGACGGGGTGGAACAGCGGGTCGTGGATGCGGTCGCCCTGGGCCTGCGCGCGACCGCCACCTCGCGACTGGCCGGCGGGGACGCCGAGACCAACGCGCGATACGTGGAGGCGATCCTGCGCGGCGAGCCCGGCTCCCGACGGGACGTGGTCCTGCTCAACGCAGGGGCGGCGTTCGTCGCCGCGGGCCTTGACGAGACCCTGGAGGACGGCATCGAGCGCGCCGGCCTGACGATCGACGCCGGCCTGACGGCCGAGCTGCTCGAGCGCTTGCGTGTGGAGCGACGCGCCACGGTGGCGACGGCATGAGCGCGATCGAGGCCCGGCCGAGCGTCGTTGACGAGATCGCCGCGCGTCGGCGCGCGGACCTGGCCGCTGACCTTGCCGGTCCGGCTCCGGACCTGGGTGCCGCGCCCACCGTGCGACCCATCGCAGAACGACTCGCGGAGCCCGGCCTGCACGTCATCGCCGAGGTCAAGCGCTCCTCGCCGTCCGCCGGCCGCATCGCCGGGGAGCGGCTGGACATCGTCGCCCAGGCGCGGGCCTACGAAGCGGGCGGCGCGGCGGCCATCTCCGTCCTGTGCGAACCGCATTGGTTCGGTGGCTCGGTGGACGACCTGCGCCGGGTGCGCGCGGCGGTCTCGATCCCGGTCCTGGCCAAGGAATTCGTCGCGGATGAGCGTCAGCTGCCGATCCTGCGAGCGGCCGGCGCGGACCTCGTCCTGTTGCTCGCGGTCCTGCACGACGCGGATCGGCTCGCCGGTCTCGTGAAGGCCGCGCTGGCGCTTGGGATGGAGCCGCTCGTCGAGGCGCACGACGAAGGGGAGTTGGAGGCCGCCCTTGCGACCGGCGCCCGCCTCATCGGCCTGAACAACCGCGACCTGCGGACCCTCGACGTCGATACGACCCGCGCCGAGCGTCTGCGCGCGCTCGTGCCGGACGATCGGATCGTCATCGCGGAGTCGGGCGTGCGGGCGCCCGCGACGGTCGCGCGCTGGCGGGCGCTCGGATTCGATGGCGCGCTCGTCGGCGAGGCGCTCATGCGCAGCGCGGATCCGGCGGCGGCGGTCCGCTCGTTCGTGGCCGCCGGCCGGCAACCGATCGATCCGGCCAACGTCGCGCGTCGGCCGTTCGTGAAGATCTGCGGCATCGTGGATGCGGCGGGGGTCAAGGCAACGGTCCGGGCCGGCGCCGATGCCATCGGGCTGAACGTCGTGCCGGGCACGCCCCGGGCGCTGGAGGTCGCGGAAGCTGCCGCGTTGGCCGCGGTCATCCGCGCGGCCGCTCCGGTCGGCCGGCGCCCGGCCATCGTGCTGGTCACGGCCGACATCGCCGCCGATCGACTCGCGGAGCTCACGGCATCGGTCGATCCGGACGCGATCCAGTACAACGGGCAGGAACCCGCGGGGGTCGTGGCGGCCGCGGCCCGGCCGGCGTGGAGAGCGCTGCACGTCCCGCCCGTCGCCGACGGCAGCGCCGACCACCTCGGGACGGCCCGGGCCCTGCTGGCCGGCGGCGTCGAGCGCGTGCTCCTGGACACCGCCGGCGGACCGCACCCGGGCGGCACCGGGACCCGCGCCGACGCCACCGTCGCGGCGGCGATCGCTCGCGAGGTACCGATCACCCTGGCCGGGGGCCTGAGCCCGGCCAACGTCGCCCAGGCCCTGCGCGACATCCCGGCGGTCGGCGTGGACGTGGCGTCCGGCGTGGAGGCGCCGCGCGTCGCGGGCCAGCGGCCGACCAAGGATCCGTTCCGCGTCGCGCTGTTCGTCAAGCGCGCGAAGGCGGCTCGCGACGACCGCCCGAATGTGGCCTTCGGTCCCACGCCGGTCCACCCCGCGCTGCTCGATGCCGATGGTGCCGGTCGCTGGGGGCTGGAGCGCGACTTCGGCGGGCGCTACGTGCCCGAGACGCTCATGGCGGCCCTCGCCCAGCTCGAGGACGCGTACGACGCGCTCCGCCACGACCCGGCCTTCTGGGCGGACCTGCGCGAGTTGCTGGAGCGCTTCGCCGGCCGCCCGACGGCCCTCTACCGCGCGGATCGACTGTCGGAGGCGGTGGTCGCGGAAGCCGCGCGCCTATCCTCGGGCGCGGGTGCCGCCGCCGCCCTCCCACCGGTTCGCCTGTACCTCAAGCGCGAGGACCTGGCCCACACCGGCGCCCACAAGATCAACAACGCGATGGGTCAGGCCCTGCTCACCCGGCGCTTGGGCAAGACCCGGGTCATCGCCGAGACCGGAGCCGGGCAGCATGGCGTCGCGACCGCCACGGCCTGTGCGCTGCTCGATCTGCCGTGCGTCGTGTACATGGGCGCCGAGGACATCGAGCGCCAGGGGCCCAACGTCCTGCGCATGCGGGCGCTCGGAGCGGAGGTCCGGAGCGTGACCAGCGGCACGGCCACGCTCAAGGACGCGGTCAACGAGGCGATGCGCGACTGGGTCACGAACGTCGAGACGACGCACTACGTCCTGGGCTCGGCGATGGGCCCGCACCCGTACCCGACCATCGTGCGCGACCTCCAGCGCCGCATCGGCGACGAGGCTGCGGCCCAGCTGCACGACGTCGAAGGGCGCTTGCCGGACCTCGCCATCGCCTGCGTCGGCGGCGGCTCGAACGCGATCGGCCTGCTGGCCCGCTTCATCGGCGAGCCATCCGTCCGCCTGGCGGTGGCGGAGGCCGCCGGCGACGGGCTGACCACCGGCCGGCACGCCGCCGCGATCCTGGGCGGCACGCCGGGCATCCTCCACGGGTCGCGCTCACTCATGCTTCAGGACGTCGACGGGCAGGTCACCGAAGCGCACAGCGCCTCGGCCGGCCTCGACTACCCGGGCATCGGCCCGCAGCTCGCCGCGCTCGCCGAGGGCGGCCGACTCGAAGTCGCCGCCGCGACCGACCGGGAGGCCGTGGCCGCCATGAAGGCCACGACCCGACTTGAAGGGATCCTGCCCGCCCTCGAGACGGCGCACGCCATCGCGGCCCTGCCCAAGGTGCTGGCCGGCGTCGATGGGCTGCCCGGCGGCTTCGACCCCGCGCGCGAGCTCGTGGTCCTGCTCGGGTTCTCCGGGCGCGGCGACAAGGACCTCGCAGCCCTGGAGCGGTTCGCCGACGTCGAGCCCTGGGAGAGCGCCCGATGACGACGCTGCTGGCCACGCTCCCGGGTGCCGTGGCCGGCACGAACCAGACCGCCGGGGCGCGACGCATCGCCGCCGCGTTCGCCAATGCCCGGGATGCGGGTCGCGCCGCGCTCATCCCGTATGTCGTCGCGGGCTTTCCTGATGCCGACACGGGCTTCGCCGTGGCCCTCGCCGCGGCCGATGCCGGCGCGGACCTGCTCGAAGTCGGGCTCCCGTTCTCCGATCCGCTCGCCGATGGCGCCACCCTCCAGCGGGCGTCGCAGACCGCGCTCGCCGCCGGCGCGACCCTGGAGCGTTCGCTGCGGCTCATCGAACGCATCGGCGCCGCCCGGCCGGATCTGCCACTCGTGCCCATGGCCTACGCCAACCAGGTCATCGGCGGCGGCGATGGGGAGGCGGTCGCGCAGCGCCTGGCGCGGGCCGGGGCGGCCGGTATCATCGTCGCGGACCTGACACCCGACGAGGGCGCGCCGTTCGAGGCCGTTGCCCGCGGGGCCGGGATCGCGGTCATCTACCTTGTCGCGCCGACCACGGCGCCCGACCGCCGGGCCGCCATCGCCGCCCGGAGTGGTGGCTTCCTGTACTGCGTCTCGCTGGTCGGCGTCACGGGCGCCCGCTCGGCCCTGCCCAAGACCGTCGGCGCGCTCGTCCGCGACGTCCGGGCGGCGTCGCCCGTGCCGGTCGCGGTCGGTTTCGGGGTCAGTACGCCGGCCCACGTCCGGGCCATCGCGAAAGCCGGGGCGGACGGCGTCATCGTCGCCAGCGCTCTCGTGGACGCGCTCGGCCCGGACGGGCGGGACGTGGCGGCGCTGGCGCGCCTCGTGACGGACCTGCGAGCCGCCACGGCGCACGGGTAGCCGCGCGATGGCCGCCCCGACCATCCGGATCGGCGAGGAGGCGACGGCCAAGCGCGCCTTCGCGTGGGTCATCGACTGGCCTGGCTGGAGCCGTGGGGGCAAGGACCCGATCCTCGCTCGCGAGGCGCTCGTCGCCATCGCGCCGCGGTACGCCGACGTCGCGACGCTCGCCGGCCTGACGCCGCCGAGCCCGACGGGTGACGGCGTCCTCGACATCGTCGAGTCGGTGCCCGGCGACGCCTCGACCGACTTCGGCGTCCCGCATGCCATCACCGACCTCGACCGCCGGCCGGCGGACGCCGCCGAAGCGCAACGGCTCGCCAACCTCGTCGCGGCGGCGTGGGCGTACCTGGACGGCGTCGCGGCGGCCGCGCCGGCGGAGCTGCGCAAGGGACCGCGCGGCGGCGGGCGCGACCGGGACAAGATGCTCGGCCATGTCTTCGACGCCGATCACGCCTACGCCCGGGAGATCGGCGTGCGCCTTCCGCCTGGCTCGCTCGAGGACCGCGTCGCCGTCGACGCCGAGCGCGCCGCCGTGCTCGCTGTCCTGCGTGAGGCCTCCGACGGCACGCCGCTCGGTGGCCACAAGTGGCCGCTCCGCTATGCGGCCCGCCGCATCGCCTGGCATACCCTCGACCACGCCTGGGAGATGCAGGACCGCGCCGACCCGGGCGACTGACCGCAGGAAGTTCGAACCGTTCACGGACTCGCGCACACTCAACAGCATGGAGGTTGCCCTGGACCGACCGGCTCGCTCGTCCGTGCCATCGATGACGATCCTCGTGGCGGCTGCCGTCCGGGGCGAACGTGAGGCGTTCCGGGCACTCGTCGAGCCGTATCTCGGAGTGGCGCTCGGGGCGGCGACGATCATCACGGGCTCGGCTGCGGACGGGTCGGATGCCGTGCAGGACGCGCTCCTCTCGGCATGGCAGGGCCTCGATCGGCTGCGAGAGCCGGACGCGTTCCCCGCCTGGTTTCGTCGCCACGTCATCCGAGCCGCGTCACGGACCCGACGGGAGCGCGCTCGACACCACGTCGTCGAACTGGACGCCACCACCGTCGCGACCGCGCCCGACATCGACCGCGCGGTGGCGAAGCGCACCCTCGCCGGCGCCTTCGACCGGCTTGACGACGACGATCGATTGCTCCTTACCCTCCATCACCTGTGGCGCCTGCCGATAACCGAGACGGCAGCGCACCTCGGTGTCGCTGAGGGGACCGTCAAGTCTCGCGTCCACTACGCGATGGACCGATGGCGAGCGGCGTTTGACGCCGAGGAGCGTCGATGAGTGACCCGCTGGGTGACGAGCTCATCGACTGGCTGCGAATGCGCGCCACGCCGGACCCGGGCGCCATGGCGGACGCCGCCGCGGCGATCGACCGACTGCCCGATCGCCGCCGACGGCGCCCCGGATGGATCTACGCGGCAGCCTCGATCGCGCTGGCCATCGCCGGTCTCGCCCTGGTCGTCCCGCAGGTCGATGGACCAGGTGCCACTTCCATCGAGTCGCCGCTTCCGGACCCGGCGGCGTTCGACGACGACCCGCGGCTGGCGCTTTGCGGCTCCGGGTCCGACGCATTCCTGACGATCTTCGAGATGGCGCGCATCGCGGACTACCCACGACACCTGCCGAACTCGTACCCACTCATCGGCCTCCAGGTGGATCCGAGCGCGCCGGTCCTGGTCATGGTCTACGAAGGTCCAGCGACCTTGGGGCGAATGCCTCTCCTCGACACGCGAATGCCTCTCCTCGACTCGCCCCGGCCGTCTCCCAGCGAAACCGAGCACGACCTGTGCATCGTGGTCGGCGGGGGACCGGCCACCTGGGAGTCGGCCGGCATCGCCCGCGTCGACATCACCGGCCTGCGCGTGAATCTCGCGGCGACGGCGCAACCCAACACGCCGACGCCTACCGCCTCATCGCCAACACCGTTGTCGGGCGACGCGTTGCCGGATCCAAGCCCCTTCCGAAACGACCCCCGGACCTCGACCTGTCAGGACCATCCGGCGGCCGTGTCCGCGTTCGAGGTGCCGCATGCCCGCGACATGCGGCTGTACCTTCCGTCATTCTCGGGCTGGGAGCCGGAGCTGCTGGGCGACGAGCCGGCGCTCGTGCTGGTCATGGGACCCGACTACCCGGCGCCCCCATTTCCCGGCCCGTCCGGCGCCGGGCCACCGCCGTCGTCCGGTCCGACGGACCGCTACCTGTGCATCGTCGTGGGTTCCGCGCCGCCGTTCGCGACCGGCTACCGCTTTGTCTCCATCGTGGGCTTCGACGCCGACCCCGTCGGGCTCGACCAGGCGGGCGGCCTGACCGGACCGTGCCCCGAGACCTGGCGGAAGCCGATGTCGCTCGCTTGGGGCCACATCGACGACCTGCTCGCCCCGCGAGATGTGGTGCCGAACCGTCGCGAGTTGATCGCGGGCGCGATCGCATTGGTCGAACGCACGCCTGACTGGGGTCCCGGCGACGAGGCGCGCCGGAGCCTGGCCGACGCGCTGGCGGCACTTGACGATGCTGAGCGGGCCTACGAAGCAGCCGATCCTGCCGCTGAAGCGCAGGCCCTCGATGACGCCGCGCCGCTCATCGAAGCCGCGTTGCAGGCGTACGAGGATCTCGCGTCACGGCCGTCGGCGCCGTGCTACACGGTGCCGGAGGACGGAGCCGGCGGGTAGGGATCGGTGCGTCGGCCGTGAGGTCAGGAGCCGGGTTCGTCACCCGGTCCGCCATCCAGCGTGGCCCGCGCGGCCCGATCGCGGTCGCGCGTCTCGAGCGCCCGCGTCGCCACGAACAGCCGGCGGTAGAGCGCCAGCAGGTCGGCCTGGGGCAGGGGGCCCTCGTTGGACATCGAGACCCGCAGCAGGACCTCGCGCTCGCGTTCGGGGTCGCGGATCGCGCGCCGCCCAGCGGAGGTCTTGGCCGTACCGGCCTCACGCGCCAGCTTCGCCCGCTCGTTGAGCATGGCCACGATGCGCCGGTCCAGGGCGTCGATCCGGCGGCGCAGCCGTCGCAGTTCGGGCGTTTCCGCCGGACGTCGGTCAGCCACGGGCACCCCCGAAGCGCCGCGCGATCGACTCGAGTGCCAGGTGGTAGCCGCGCGCCCCCTGGCCGACGATCGACTCGAGGGCCACATCGTGCAGGAAGTTCACGTGGCGGAAGGGCTCCCGGCGTGACGGGTCGGAAAGGTGGACCTCGATGAAGGGTCGCTGCACGGCGAGCAGCGCGTCGCGCAGGGCGACGCTCGTGTGGGTCAGGCCGCCGGCGTTGACGATCGCGACGTCGAAGTCGCGCACGTGCAGCCGATCGATCAGCGCACCCTCGTGGTTCGACTGGAAGAAGTCGACCGTCAGGCCCAGGTCGGCGGCTCGGGCCGCGATCCCGGCGTGGATCTCCTCGAGCGACTCGTAGCCGTAGATCTCGGGCTCGCGCGTCCCGACGAGGTTGAGGTTCGGTCCCTGCACGACGAGGACGCGCGTCATCGCGCCGCCTCCGATCCGGCCGCCAGGAGCGATGCCGCCGCCTCGCGGACGAGGGCCTCGGGCACATCCGCGTGGATCTCGACGCCCGTCGCGGTCGGCAGGACCCAGCGCAGGCGGCCGCCGCTGTGCTTCTTGTCGGTCTGCAGGTGGTCCAGCACCGCGTCCAGGGGATAGGGCAGGGGATCACGGGCGAGATCCAACGCGTCCAGGAGGGCGCCGATCCGCGCCGCGCGTTCCGACGGCGTCACGTCCATGGCCACCCCGATGCGCGTGGCGGCCCGCAGCCCGTACGCCACGGCCTCCCCGTGCAGCAGCCCGCCGTACCCGGCCGCGGCCTCCACGGCATGTCCCAGGGAGTGCCCAAGATTCAGGCTGATCCGTCCGGTGCCGCTGGATGTCCGTTCCTTCTCGTCGGCCACGACGACCTCCACCTTGGCCCAGGCACTGCGCTCCACGAGTTCGGCGGCCACGCCCCGAGCGTAGGCTGCGGCCTCTCCCCGGGCAACAGCCGCGCCATCGCGCTCCAGCAACTCGAACAGTCGCTCGTCACCGAGGGCCGCCATCTTGACCGCCTCGCCCAGGGCGGCACGCCGCTGGCGCTCCGGGAGCGAGCGCGTCACGGACGCGTCGATGACGATCGCTGCCGGCTGGTGGAACGCCCCGACCAGGTTCTTGCCCTCGGGCAGGTCGACCGCGGTCTTGCCCCCGACGGACGAGTCGATCTGGGCGACGAGGGTCGTGGGGACGTGGATGATCGGGATTCCGCGCAGGTAGGTGGCGGCCAGGAAGCCCGCGGCATCGCCCAGGGCCCCGCCGCCGAGGGCCACGATGGGCTCGTCACGTTCCACGCGGAGCTGGGCGAGCTGGCTGGCGGCCGTCTCGATGACGGCCAGGCGCTTGGCAGCCTCGCCCTCGGGGAGCATCACGGTCTCGATCTCCCAGCCGGCGGCCCCAAGCTCCCCGACGAGCGCCGACCCGACGGCGCCGAACGCACCCGGCTCCGAGACGGCGATGAGTCGCCGCGCGGCCAGGTGTCGGAGGGCGCCGTCCACGGCTGCCGCGGCGCCACCGTACGTGAGCACGACCCGCCCGATCGGGGTGTCCGAGCGCAGGAGCGTCGCCGTTCCCGGCCCGGTGTTCTCCGCGAGGCGGCGCTCGATGAACTCGACGACCTGGCTTACCTCCTGCACGCCAGTCACGCGCAGATCCGCCGCGGCGTAGAACCGCTCGCGGCGGTTTCCCAGGTCGCGGATCGTGCCGATCGGGTCGCGCCCGGTGACCAGCGGCCGGACATGCGGCGAGCGACGCAGGCGCTGGGCGAGCACCTCCGGCCGGCTGTCCAGCCAGACCGTCATCCGGCCGGGATAGAGGAGCCAGCGATTGCGCGGATCGACGACCGCGCCGCCGCCCGTCGCGACCACGCGACGCACGTCCGCGGCCGGATCGGCTGGACCCAGGGCGGCGACGGCCCGCCGCTCCAGCGCCCGGAAGGCCGCCTCGCCGTCTTCCTCGAAGATGGTCGGGATCGATCGGCCGTCGTCGCGTTCGATGCGCTCGTCGAGGTCGATGAACTCGGCGGCATGGCGGTGGGCCAGCCGCTTCCCGACCACGCTTTTGCCGCTCCCGGGCAGCCCGACGAGGATGAGGTCCATCGCTGCGCCCTAGTCGTCGCCGCCGGAACCGGCCTCGTCGGTCCCGGACAGGCCGTGCGGCCGTCCGGCCACCGGTGCCTCCGGCGCCTGCGGGACGGCGGCGATGCGGGCCCGGTAGGTCGCGAGGTTGGCCGCGACGTCGGCCATCGTGTCGCCGCCGAACTTCTCAGCGATGAACGCGGCCAGGGTGAGCATGACCATCGCCTCGCCGACGACGCCCGCTGCCGGCACGACGCTGATGTCGCTGCGCTCGTAGTGCGCCTTGTCGACCGTCTCGCCGGTGATGAGGTCGGCAGACGGCAGGGGACGGGCCAGGGTGGAGATCGGCTTGACCGCGCCCCGCACGACGAGCGGCTGACCGTTCGTGACACCACCGGTCAGCCCACCGGCGTTGTTCGTCCGGTGCACCCAGCGGCCGTCGTCCGTGCGGCCCTCGATCACGTCGTGGACCGCCGATCCGAATCGCCGGGTCTGCTCGAAACCGAGCCCGAATTCGACGCCCTTGACGATGTTGATGCTCATGACCGCCGCAGCGAGCGCGGCATCCAGGCGCCGGTCCCAGTGGACGTATGACCCGAGCCCGATCGGTAGCCCGTGGGCGACGACCTCGAACACGCCACCGACCGTATCGCCGCCCGAGCGGGCCTCATCGATCCGGGCGATCATCGCGGCTTCCGCCTCGGGATCCGGGCAGCGCAGCGGCGACCCATCGGCCTCCTCGCGCGAGCGGGTCGCCTTCGCCGGGTCCAGCGCGACGCCGCCGACCTCCGCGGTGAACGACCAGACCTCGATGCCGAGCTCGCGCAGGAACGCGCGGGCGACGGCCCCGGCGGCCACGCGGGCGGCGGTCTCGCGCGCAGACGCCCGTTCCAGCACGTTGCGCACGTCGTTGAAGCCGTACTTGAGGGCGCCTGCCAGGTCGGCGTGCCCGGGGCGTACCCGCGTGACCGGGGTGGCACGCTTGTTGCCGCCCTCAGCCGCCGCCGCCAGCTCCGCGGCCTCGTCGTCGGCCAGCGGGCCTACCTGCATGACCCGCGTCCAGTTCTCCCAGTCGCGGTTGCGGACCAGGAGCAGGATCGGCGAGCCCAGGGTCCGCCCGTGTCGGACGCCCCCCAGGATCTCGGCGCGGTCCTGCTCGATCGTCTGGCGCGCGCCCCGGCCGTAGCCCTTCTGGCGGCGTACCAGGTCGAGCGCGATGGCGTCCTCGGTCAGCACCAGGCCGGCCGGCACGCCCTCGATCGTGGCGCCCAGCGCCGGGCCGTGCGACTCCCCGGCGGTCAGGAAGCGGAAGGCGGTCACTCGGCAGCGGCCGCCGTCGGCTCGGCCTCGGGGAGCGCCTCGCCGGTCGGTTCGCCCTCGGCCGAGCGGATGCCACCGGCCCGCGTCTCGGCGAGCTTGGCCTGCATGAGCTCGAGCGGTGCCGCCTGCCCGGTCCACAGCGTGAATGCCGAGGCCCCCTGGTGGAGCAGCATCAATTCGCCGTCGGCGGTCGTCGCGCCCGCGGCCGCCGCATCGCGCAGGAGGCGCGTCTGGGCGTAGATGAGGTCCAGGACGAGCAGGTCGCCGTGCAGGATCTCGCCGGGGATCGGGCTGACATCGGAGGTCAACCCGATCGACGTGGCATTGATGAGGACCTTGGTCTTGGCCAGCTCCGACTCGATGATGGACTCGTGCCAGGGCATCGCGCGCAGCTCCATGTGCGCCGCACTCCGGCCGAAGTGCTTGACCAGCCCCTCCGCCCGGTGGAGGTGACGATTGAACACGATGACCCGCTGGAAGCCCTCGGTGATCAGGCCGTAGACGACGGCCCGCGCCCCACCACCCGCACCCAGCACGACGGCCTGGCGCGGCATCTTCTGCTTGCCGACGAGGCGATCCAGCGCGACCTTGAAGCCCGGCACGTCGGTGTTGTGCCCGACCAGGCGCTTGCCCTCGCGGGTCACGGTGTTGACGGCCCCGGTCGCCTGTGCTTCCTCGGTCAACTTGTCCATCATCGGCACGACCCGCTCCTTGTGCGGGATCGTCACGTTGGCGCCCAGGAAGTCGTCGGTGCGCAGCTCGGTGATGGCCTCCCCGAGGGCCATGGGCGCCCGGTCCCAGAGTTCGTACTTGGCATCGATGCCGCGGTCGTCGAAGGCCGCCTGCTGCATGGCGCCCGACAGCGAGTGGGCCACCGGATGGCCGATGAGGACGACGCGCTTGGTCATGCTCGCACCCCTTGGAGATCGTCGAAGAAGCCGGGATAGGAGATCGCGGCCGAACCTGGCCGCTCGATGGTCGTGTGGTCCGTGGCGATGAGCCCGGCGATCGCGAAGGTCATCGCCAGTCGATGGTCGTCGAGGCTGTCGGTCGCGGCACCGCGCAATGGGGCGCCACCGTTGCCCTCGATGCGCAGGTCGTCGCCATCGACCTCGATGCGGGCGCCCATCGCCCGCAGGCCGCTCGCGATCCCGGCGATCCGGTCCGACTCCTTGTGGCGCAACTCCCCGGCGTCTCGGATCGTGGTCGTGCCACGCGCCCGGGCGGCGGCCAGGCACAAGATCGGGATCTCGTCGATGGCCGCGGCCACGTCGGCCGGCCCGATGTCGATCGCGCGCAGGTCGGACGAGCGGACGGTCAGGTCGGCCAGCGGCTCGCCGACGCCGTCGTCGGCCCCGGTCGTCGCCTGCTCGTCGATATCGGCGCCCATCGCGCGCAGCAGGTCGATGATGGCTCGGCGGGTGGGATTGACCCCGACGTCGCGCATCGTCAGTTCCGCATCCGGGTGGACGGCCCCGCCAACCAGCCAGAAGGCGGCCGCCGACACGTCACCCGGCACGCGTTCGTCGATCGCCTGCACCGTCGCCCCTCCTTGTACCGACCACACCACCGAGCCGTCGGGCCCGTCCTCGCGCTGTACCGGCACACCCCTGGCCCGCAGCATGCGCTCCGTGTGGTCGCGCGTGGCGACCCGTTCGCGGACCGTCGTCCGTCCATCCGCTCGTAACCCTGCTAGGAGGATGGCCGACTTCACCTGCGCCGAAGGCACCGGCGTCGTGACGTCCACCGCCCGGAGCGGGGTGTGCCCGACCACGGTGAGGGGAGGGAGGGAGTCGTGACGTCGTCCGTGGAGCACCGCGCCCATGGAGCGCAGCGGTTCGATGATACGAGCGACCGGACGGCGCCGCAACGAATCGTCCCCGTCCAGGATGCAGGTCATGGGCAGGCCCGCGAGCATCCCGGTGATGAGTCGCAGACTCGTGCCGGAGTTGCCGCAGTCCAGGATCCGGTCCGGTTCGTCGAGACGGTCGGCCCCTGGCGAGATGACCCGGTAGTCCACTCGGCGCCCGTCCTCGGCGACGCGTTCCACGGAGGCGCCCAGGGCGGCCATGATCCCGGCGGTCGAGCGGACGTCGGCGCCGTCGCCCGCGGCGGTGATGCGGCTCTCCCCGGCAGCCAGCGTCGCGAACATCAGGGCGCGATGGCTGACCGACTTGTCGCCGGGCAGGCGCAGCTCACCGCGCAGCCGCGTGGCCGGCCGGACGGTCGCCGGAGAGGCCAGGGATGCCAGGGTCGGGTCGTCGAGGGACGTGCTCAATGTTTGGCCAGCCCTCCGGACCCGCCGATGCCCAGGGCGGCGCCGCTCATCGCGGGCGCGCGCATCCCGCGCGCCAGCTCGTGGATCGGGATGAGGGTCGCCATCAGGTCCCGGAACTGGTCCAGGTCCAGCTGCTGTTCGGCGTCGGAGAGGGCCTGCTCCGGGGTCGGGTGCACCTCGACCATCACGCCATCCGCCCCGACCGCCACGCCCCCGACAGCCAGCGGCTTGACCAGCCAGCGCTTGCCGGTGGCATGGGATGGATCGACCACGACCGGCAGATGGGTCAGCTGGTGGACGAGCGGCACGGCGGCCAGATCCATCGTGTTGCGGGTGTACGTCTCGAAGGTGCGGATGCCGCGCTCGCACAGGATGACGTTGGGGTTGCCCGAGCTGACGATGTACTCGGCGGCCATCAGCCACTCCTCGACGGTCGCGCCGTAGCCGCGCTTGAGCATGACCGGCCGGGCGACCCGCCCGACATCGCGCAGCAGCGAGTAGTTCTGCATGTTCCGGGTGCCGATCTGGAGGATGTCCGCGTACTCGGCCACGATGTCCACCTGGGACGGCTCCATGACCTCGGTGATGACCGGCAGGCCGGTCCGCTCGCGCGCCTCGGCGAGATAGCGCAGCGCTTCGACCCCCAGGCCCTGGAAGGCATACGGGCTGGTCCGCGGCTTGAAGGCACCGCCGCGCAGGATCGTGGCACCGGCTGCCTTGACCGCATCGGCCGTCTCGAACAGCTGGTCGCGACTCTCGACTGAGCACGGCCCGGCCATCATCGTCAGCGACCCATCGCCGATGACCGCGTCGAGGACCTTGATGACGGTGTCCTCGGGGTGGAACTCGCGCGAGGTCAGCTTGAACGGCCGCGAGATCGGGGTGACCTGGGCGACGCCCGGCAGCGCGGCCAGGCGTGTAGCGAGCTCCGCCTTGCGTGAGCCCATCTCGCCGACGACCGCGATGACGGTGCGGTTCGGCCCGACATGGTCGAAGGGCGTCATCCCCTCACCGAGGATGTGGCTCTTGACTCCCAGGACCTCGGCCTCGCTGGCGCCGACGGTCATCACGACGAACATCGCGGTGTGGTCTCCTCGTCGGTCGGTCGAGCAAACAAAAAAGCAGAGGTCTCGCCTCTGCTTCATTCGCCCGGCACGACCCGTGCCCCCGGTCCTATCGACCGGAGACGTTCATGCCGGGCATCGAAAGTAGAAGTAGTGGCTCATGCGTCCACGGAGTGTGCCGACCAACTCGCCCCCTGTCAACGCGAGTGCCCGATCCGGCGCGCCGCCCCTTCGCTCAACGCAGCAGGCGACCGGCGAGGCGGTCACCCGGTTCGCTGGGCGCACGATCCGACGGCAGGGATGCCCACCGGACGTCAGGCACGCCGCTCAGCGCACCGGATGGCGAACGGGTCAGGGGACGTCGGTCACCTGCTTCGGTAGGCGCAGAGGGCGCCGCCAGGCCGCGGCCCGCAGCGGCCAGGGCCTACCCGATCCGGACGTCCGCTCGTGATAGGATGGCGCCCGCTTCGGCGACGGAGAGGTCGCATAGAGGTCTAGTGCAGCGGTTTGCTAAACCGCCATGTGGGGTAACCTGCATCGAGGGTTCGAATCCCTCCCTCTCCGCCAGACCTCTCCAAGGTACCGAGCGGCATCGCGTGCGCCCGTAGCTCAGCGGATAGAGCGTTAGGTTGCGGACCTAAAGGTCGTGGGTTCGAGTCCCGCCGGGCGCGCCAATCTCCTTCCTCGTTCGGACCTCGCTGCGGCGATTCGGTGCCCATCAGCGCGCGGCCCGTTCGATGAGCGCCAACACCTCCGCCTCCAACATGGCCACGCGAGACCGCACCGCGGCCCAGCCGGGCGGGACCGCGTCGAAGAACGCCTGCATCGACACGATCCGCTCGGCTCTGAAGTCGTAAGCCGACTCCTCGACGGGCCTCACCGGCGCGAGCACGAACATGAACGTGCCGGTGACGAGCCCGACCCCCATGACGGACGTGATCGACCGCAAACGCGCCATGCGACCAGTCTCCCCGCCCACCACCAAAGGCGCGACCGATGGTTTCCCGCAACCTTGCCAGCGTCCCACCAGGGCGCCGCGGAGCGTCCCAGGGCGTAGGCTGGCCCTGCGCCACCCGCAAAATGGAGGGGATCATGGCCGCCCGACTCGACCGCACCTGGACCTTGCGACTCCCGACGTGGCTGCTCGCCATCACGCTCGCCGCGGCCTGCACCGGCACCACTCCGTCATCGGTCCCGACCGACCCACCCGCGACTCCGAGTCCCGCGAGCCCGACCCCCTCGCCCGCGCCAAGCGTCGCCGTCAGCCCGTCGCCTGCCGGCGTCGAACTCGCCAAGGCCAACGTCCCGAGAGCCGCCGCGACCATCGACGACGCCGGAGCCGCCGCCACCGCGATCAACGCCTTCGGCTTCGACCTCCACCGTGCCCTGGCGGCGAGCGGCACGAACCTCGTCGCCTCGCCGACCAGCATCGCGATCGCGCTTGGCATGGCCCGCATCGGCGCCCGCGGACAGACCGCGACGGAGATGGATGCCGTCCTGTCGGACCTCGCCACGGACGAGCATGCCGCGTGGCTCAACGGCCTCGACCAGGCGCTCGCGAGTCGCACGGGCAGCTTCCGCGACGACGAGGGCACGGCCCACGACCAGACGCTCGACATCTCGAACGCCTCGTTCGCCCAGCGCGACCTGGCGTTCGAACCGGCGTATCTCGAGGGCCTGGCCTCCCGCTTCGATGCCGGCCAGTACCTCGTCGACTACGAGGCCGATGCCGAGGCAGCCCGCCGACAGATCAACACCTGGGCGAACGAGCGGACCCGAGGTCGCATCCCGGAGGTCCTTTCGCCCGACGACATCAGCGCCGATACCCGCCTTGCCCTGGTCAACGCCATCTACCTGAAGGCATCCTGGGCGCAGGCCTTCCAGGAGGACCAGACGAACAAGGCGCCGTTCACGCGCCCGGATGGCAGCACGGTGACGGTGCCCCTGATGCGTGTCCGCGGCGCGTCCTGTGGCGAGGGCGACGGCTGGGCGGCCGCCGACATCCCGTATCTCGGGAACCAGTTGTCGATGCTCGTCATCGTCCCGGATGACCTTGCCGCGTTCGAGCGGACGCTCGACGCGGATGCCATCGCCGCCATCGACACGACGATCTCGAAGACCACCGCGATCGCCGACATCACCCTGCCCCGATTCGAGCTCGAGACCCGCGAGCTGCTCGGCGACATCCTGGCCGACCTTGGCATGCCGACTGCGTTCGACCCCGCGAGCGCCGATTTCTCCGGGATGACCACGCAGACCCGATTGGTCATCAGCAAGGTCATCCACCAGGCCAACATCAGCGTCGACGAGAAGGGCACCGAAGCCGCCGCGGTCACCGTGGTCGGCATGGACACCACGGGCGGGCCCAGCGAGACGTGCACGGCGCACGCGGATCGGCCGTTCCTGTTCGCCCTTCGCGACGTCGAGACCGGCGCGATCCTGTTCATGGGCCGGGTCGTGGATCCGTCCGCGGGTTGACCAAGGCGTGACCTTCGGCCCCCAACAAGGGGCCGCGATGGCCGCTCCCCAGGCGCCTGACTGCCACTATCATGGTTCTCCTACTGGACCACTAGGAGATGCCCGCCCACCATGACCCAGTCCGCCGAATCGCCCGACCGCCTCGCCCCGCCGGCTGAACCCATCACCGTGGCGGCCGCGAACCGCCGGGCCATCTCCGAGGATTGGGCGGCGACGCTCGTCGGCCTGGTGCTGGTTGCGCTCGTCCTGGCCGGCGTCATCAGCGACGGGCTCATCCCGTGAGCGGCCTGGCCCCCACGCTCGATCGCACCGAGCCGGCCGCCACCGCCGACGCCCGTGGCCTGCTCGACGGGCCGATCGGCGTCATCGTGTCGGCGGCCATCGTCCTGGGTCTCGGCAGCCTGGTCCGATTCATCGACCTCAATCTCGCGGGCTGGTTCCCGGACCAGACTTGGCTGCCCTCGATCGAATTCCCGGTCTACGCCATCGTCATCGGCCTGCTCGGCGGCGCGGTCCTTGCCGCCCTTGGCCTGCGCGACCGCCTGTCGGCCGCGTTCCGGACCGAGTTCTTCATCAAGACGGGCCTGGTCCTTCTTGGCGCGTCCATCAACCTCGCGGTGATCGCCAGGGCCGCTGGCCCGGCCATCATCCAGGCGGTCGTGCTCATCAGCACGGTCTTCCTCGCCACGTGGTGGTTCGCCGGCCGCCTGGGCCTGGATGACAAGCTGCGCGCCCTGATCGCGGCCGCGGTGTCCATCTGCGGGGTGAGCGCGGCGATCGCCGCGGCGGGTGCGGTCGAGGCCAAGAAGGAACAGCTCGCGTACGTCGCCAGCGTGGTCATCATGTTCGCGTTGCCGCTCATCTTCATCGAGCCGTGGCTCGTGACCCAACTCGGCCTGCCCGATGCGGTGGCCGGTGCCTGGATCGGCGGCAACATCGACACGACAGCCGCGGTGACCGCGGCGGGCTCCATCGTCGGGGACGACGCACTGGCCATCGCGGCCATCGTCAAGTCCACCCAGAACGCGATGATGGGCATCGTCGCCGTGCTCCTGACCGCCTGGTTCGTCTATCGCGTCGAGCGCCAGCCGGGCGTCTCGGTCGGGCTCGGGACGCTGTGGACTCGGTTCCCCAAGTTCATCCTGGGGTTCGTCGCCGCCTCGGCGATCGCCACCTGGTTCATCAACACCGCCGCCGATCCCAAGGCAGCCGGCGCGATCACCAAGGTCGCCGGCACGGACCTGCGAGTCTGGTTCTTCACCCTGGCGTTCGTGTGCATCGGTCTGGAGTTCCGACCCAAGGCCATCCGCGACGCCGGTCTGCGCCCGCTGCTGGCCTTCGGGGCCGCAACCGTGCTGAACCTGGTCGTCGCCCTCGCCCTCGCCACGTGGCTGTTCACGGGCTTCACCCTGGAGTAGACGCCGGACGGACACGGCCCCACGCGACGTACCATCCCGGCATGGAGCGCATCGCCTTCCTGGGTCTCGGCACCATGGGCGGGGCCATGACCGCCAACCTGGCTCGTGCCGGGTTCCCGGTCACCGCCTGGAACCGGACCCCGGGACGGGCCGGGGAGCTGGCCGATCTCGGCGTGGCCTTCGCCGCGACGCCGGCGGCCGCCGCCGCCGAGGCCGACATCGTCGTCGTGTGCGTCTCGGACACGCCTGACGTCGAGGCCGTGCTGTTCGGCGAGGACGGCGTGGCCGAGGGAGCGCGCGACGGCTCCCTGGTGATCGACTGTTCGACCATCGCCCCGAGCGGCAGCTGGGACTTCGCCGCGCGCCTGCGCGAGCGCGGCCTGGCGATGATCGACGCGCCCGTCTCGGGTGGCAGCGAGGGCGCCCGGAACGCGACGCTCACCATCTTCGTGGGCGGGGCCGAAGCGGACGTGGAGCGTGCCCGGCCCATCCTGGAGGCGCTCGGCCGGACCATCACCCATGTCGGCCCGATCGGCGCCGGCCAGGCGGTCAAGGCGGTCAATCAGGTCATCCTGGCCGGGACCTACCTCGGCGTCGCGGAGGGCATCGTCCTTGCGATCAAGGCGGGACTGGATGTCGAACAGGTGGTCGGCGCACTCGGCGGGGGAGCGGCCCAGGGCTGGGTCCTCGCCAACCGCAGTGGCCGCATGATCGACAACGACTATCCGCTCGGCTTCAAGGTCGCCCTGCATCGCAAGGATCTGGGCATCGCCCTCGATCTCGCCAACCAGCTCGGTGCCGCCCTGCCGGTCAGCGGGCTCGCGGCACAACTCGAGTCCGGTCTCATCGCCCGCGGCCACGGCGAGGACGACATGTCGGCCCTGGCGCGCGCGATCCGCGGCCTGTCCGGCCTGGACGACTAGCCGGTCAGTCGAGCCCGACCAGCAGCATCGGGTCGCCGAGCTTGCCCTCGTAGCGTGGCCGGAAGCGGGCGGCGTTGTACATCACCGGCACGTCCACCTTGCGCGGCCCGAGCTTGGGATCGGGCAAGGCGGTGTGGGCGTACTTGCCGTCCTGGATGGCGACCATCCGGCCGGTGACGCCGCTCTCGACGAGATCCATCGCGACGTTGGCGAACGTCGTCGCGACCATCGAATCGATCGAGTCCGGCTCGCCCGAGCGCAGGTCGTAGGTCAGCTCGGAGGCCAGCGTCTCGATCCCCGTCCGGCGGCGGAGCTCCTCGGCAAGGGCCTCGCCGACGTTGGCCTTGTGCCGGTGACCGAAGGCGTCCGCCTCGCCGACGTCGCTCATCTGGGCCCCCTGCCAGATCGCGCCTTCGGCCGTGATGACGAAGGCGTAGTGGCTGGGGTTGGCGGCGTGATCGGCGGCGAGCAGCCCGGCCAACGCGTCCAGGTCATACGGCGCCTCGGGGATGACGCATCGGCCGGACGTGACGTAGGCCGTGTACAGCGCGGAGAACCCCGCGTCGCGCCCGAAGATGCGGAAGACGCCGATGCGCTCGTGCGACCCGAGCGTCGTGCGCTGGCGGTTGATCGCCTCCTTGGCACGCGTGATCGCGGTCGAGAAGCCGATGCAGTACTCGGTGCCCTGGACGTCGTTGTCCATCGTCTTGGGGATGGCCATCAGGGCGACCCCGGCGTCGGCGAGGATCTGCGAATACGAGAGCGTGTCGTCGCCCCCGATGGTCACCAGGACGTCGATGCCGAGCGCCGACAGGTGATCGAGCACGATCGGCGTCACGTCGTAGATCCCGTCCGCGGTCAGGTACTGCGCCCGATCGGCCTCGGGCAGCCAGCTCGGCAGCCCGGCCGCGCGCATCTTGCGCGGGTTGGTCCGCGACGTGTGGAGGATCGTGCCCCCGGTCCGGTCGATGGTTCGCGTGTTGATCCGGTCAAGCGGGTGGAGGTAGCCCCTCCCGCCGCCGTCAGGCAGCTCGGGCTGGACGTGCGTGAGGGCCTCCCACCCTCGCCGAAGACCCAGGACCTCGTAGCCCGCCTCCGTCGCCCGATACACGACGCTCTTGATGACGGCATTGAGGCCCGGGACGTCGCCGCCGCCGGTCAGGATCGCGATGCGTTTCTTGGTGGTCATGGCAGCGCCAAGCGTACTGCGATGGCGGTCGGGCCACAGGTTGCCGCCTCGTTGCGATGGGCCGGACCGCGACCCCAAGGTCGGACAGATGGCCACGGGTGACCTGTTAGCATCGAACCATGAACTACGAGCTCTTCATGGGCGAGGCCCTGGCCGAGGCACAGCTGGCCGCCGAGCGCGGCGAGCGGCCCATCGCTGCCGTCGCCGTCGTCGACGAGGCGATGGTCGCGCGGGCCCATGACCGGGTCGAGGCGACCAACGATCCGACCGCCCATGCCGTCGTATCCGCGCTGCGTGAGGCCTCTCGGAGGCTCGGTCGCGTCCGACTCGCCGATGCCACGATCTTCACGACGCAGGAGCCGTGCGCCATGTGTGTCGGCGCGCTCCTCGCGAGTGACGTGGAGGCCCTCGTGTATGCCGCGCCCAACGATCGCGACGGGGCCGCGGGCACGGTCATCCAGCTCGCCCAGCATCCGGCGCTGCCGCGGCGCATCAAGGTCGTCAGCGGGATCCGCCGCGACGAGGCCGAGGCCCTGCTCACGGCGCTGCCGACCGCCTGACCCGGCCAGTCGGCGAGGGTTTGCTATCCTCTCCCGCGGAGAGGTGTCCGAGTGGTTGATGGTGCCGCTCTCGAAAAGCGGTGTGCGAAAGCACCGAGGGTTCGAATCCCTCCCTCTCCGCCATCTCGCTCCAGGACTCCTGCGTCGCCGGCCACGACGTTCGCCTGCGGAGAGGTCGCCTAGAGGCCTAGGGCGCCGCACTGGAAATGCGGTATGGGGCAACCCATCGCGGGTTCGAATCCCGCCCTCTCCGCCACTCCTGCAAGTGGCCGCTATCATGGGCAGGCCGTG
>JBPPMZ010000027.1:0-7585 GCA_051306295.1 Candidatus Limnocylindrales bacterium | reverse complement strand
CGCCAGGTCCTGGAGCAGGCCGAAGCCGTCCGGCCCGCCGACACCGCGTCCGCCGGACACGATGATCCGCGCGTCGTCGATCGACACGGCGGCACTCTCGGCCTCGATGTGATCGACGGTCCGGACGGATGCGACGGTCGCGGTCGCGGTCGTCTGGCGGCTCGTCACCGCGCCAGACGCGTCCAGGGGCGCGGCCACGACCGTGTTCGGGCGGATCGTCACGATCCCGTTCGCGCCGGTGAAGGCCGAGCTGGTCACGAGCTTGCCGCCGAACACGCTCTGCTCGACGGTGATGCCGGCGGCGCCATCGGACGCGGCCCCCGTCGCATTGGCCAGCACGCCCCAGCCGGTCAACGCCGACAGGGCGCCGGCCAGGTCGCGGCCGTCGGGCGAAGCGGGCAGCAGGACGTGGCTCACGCCGTCCAGGGCGCCGGCGATGACGGCCGCACGCTCCGATGCGGTCCCATCAGCGGCGACGGCGCTTTCGACGACGACCGACGACAGGAAGCGCGCGAACTCGGCGGCCGCCGCGTCCGAACCCGCAGCCGGGATCACGCCGCTCGCCTCGCCGAGCGTCCGCGCGAGCGTCGCGACTTCCGTGGAGAGCTTGGTGAGGGCGCCGTCCGGCGCGAGCTCACCGACGACCAGGATGCCGGCCATCAGATGAGCCTCCGCTCGGCGAGGAACGCGACGACCTGGCGCGCGGCCTCGTCGGGTGCCTCACGGATGACCCGGGTCGCGGCCCGGGCCGGCGGCTTCTCCGAGGCGATGACCGCCGTCGTGGCGCCGACCGTCCCGACGGACGCCGGGTCGATGCCGAGATCGGCCAGGGTGAGGGTCGTGATCTCCTTGTTGCGGGCGGCCATGATCCCCTTGAGTGACGGGTAGCGCGGCTCGCCGAGCGCTTGGGTGCCGCTGATGAGTGCCGGCAACCCGGCCTCCAGCACGTCGTAGCCGGTCGCGGTGATGCGCTTGACCCGGACCGTCCGGGCCTCCGCGTCGGGTTCGATGTCCGCGGCGTAGGACAGGTACGGCAGGCCGTTCAGGGCCGCGATCCCGGCCGGCACCACGCCGGCCCCGCCATCGGACGTGTCGACGCCGGCGAACGCCAGGTCGAAGTCGATCGTCTTGAGGGCTGCGGCGAGCACCCGGGTCGTGGCGACGGTGCACGAACCCTCGAGCGCCGGGTCCGTGACCAGCACGCCGCGCGTCGCGCCCATGGCCAGCGCCTTGCGCATCGTCTCGGGGGCGTTGGCCGGGGCCATCGAAAGGAGGATGACCTCTCCCTCCCCGGCCGCCTCGACGAGCTTGAGCGCCTTCTCCAGGACGTACTCGTCGTTCCCGTTGACGACGGCTGGGCTGTTCGCCCGGTCCAGGCGAGCGTCGGGGAGCAGGCGCTCACCGCCGGAAGCGGGATCCGGTACGGGCTTGGTGAGGACGACGATGCGCACGAGCGGTTGGACCTCCCTGTCCGGTGTCAGCCGTCCTTGCCCAGGAGCGCCCGTGCGAGGACGAGTCGTTGGATCTGTTGGGTCCCCTCGTAGAGCTGGGTGATCTTCGCGTCGCGCATCATCCGCTCTACTGGGAAATCCTCGATGTAGCCGTATCCGCCGAGCACCTGGACGGCGTCGGTCGTGACCCGCATGGCGTTGTCACCGGCCACGAGTTTACACATGGCCGACCATCGACTGGCGTCCGGCGACCCGGCCTCGATTTCGACGCAGGCCTTGTACAGGAGTTGGCGGGCCGCTTCGGTCCCGGCGTCCATGTCGGCGAGCATCGCGCCGATCTGCTGGAAGTCCCCGACGCGCTGGCCGAACTGCCGGCGCTCCTTCGCGTACTGGGTCGCGGCCTCCAACGCGCCCTGCGCGATGCCGACGGCCTGGGCCGCGATCCCGGGCCGGCTGCGGTCCAGGGTGCGCATGGCGATGTCGAACCCGTCGCCCTCCGCGCCGAGCCGGTTCGCCGCCGGCACCCGCACGCCGTCGAACGCGAGCTCCGCGGTCGGGCTGCCGCGGATGCCCATCTTGTGCTCCAGGCGGGTCACGGCGAACCCGGCGGTCGGCAGCTCGACGACGAACGCGCTCAAACGTCGGTGGCGTGGCGTCGCCGGGTCCGTGTCGGTCACCGCGAACACGACGAGCAGGTCCGCGACCGATCCGTGGCTGATGAAGCGTTTCGTGCCGTCGATGACGTACGTGTCGTCGCCGGGGTCGCGTCGGGCGGTCGTTCGGGTGGCGGCGGCATCCGAGCCAGCCTCGGCCTCAGTCAACGCAAAGGCGATGAGCTGCTCCCCGGACGCCAGCCTCGGGAACCAGCGGTCCTGCTGGTCCGCCGTCCCGGCCAGGGTGATCGGCAGGGAGCCCAGCTCCTGGACCGCCAGGATCAGGCCGGTCGTGGCGCACGCGCGACTCAGCTGCTCGACCGCCAGGCAGACGCTCAACAGCTCGCCACCCAGGCCTCCGTGCTGCTCCGGGAACGGGAGAGCCAGGATGTCGTGGTCGGCCAGGACGCGTCGCAGGTCCTCAGGGAACTCCCCGGTCCGATCGATCTCCGCGGCGCGCGGGGCGACCCGCCCGTCGGCCAGCACACGAATCGCCTCGCGAAGCATCTCGTGCTCCTCGGTCAGGCGGTACGGGCCGGTCGCGTGGTCGGAGGTGGTCACCGACCGCATAGTACCTCGCGGCTGTGGGACTGTTCCGTGGCGGTGGGGCGTCGTACCCTGTCCTCCACGTTGCGAGCGCGCCGCGGGGGCCGCACTCCAGTGACGGAAGGGATCCAGATGGACCAGACGACCCAGCTCCTGGCCCTGATCGGCGCCGCGGCCATCGGAATCGCCGCCACGCTCGGCATCCTGCGCCGCCAGCGACACGACGTGGAGTCCGCGAGTCGGGCCAACCGCTTCGCGGTCAGCACGGAGGGCATGTCGCGCTGCCCCGAGTGCGGATTCGGGAACCTCGTCACCGACGCGACCTGCGCCTCGTGCGGGAAGCGCCTCCCGCGCTGACGGTCGCGACGGCTGGGGTGCCTCCGAGAAGAACGGCCCGAGCGATCCCACCGTGTCCCCGGCCCCGGCGACCGAGTAACGCAACGGACGGGTGCGGCGACTCGGCTACTGGGTCGCGCGAACGGGGTCGGCCTGGCTCTCAGGGCCGAAATCGGCATACAGCGGCGTGGCCGCTACTAGGCCCGGCCGGTCACGCCGTTGGGGGTCGATTCTCGGCAGATAGCGGTCTCGCCGCTGGTATCGCCCTGTTCGCGCATCAGGCCGTCACCACGCGTCGCGTAGTAGCAGGCACAGCTCTGGATGCCAGAAATCGCCTGGGACGGGGGCCGAGGCCGGGATCGGGGTCGTGGCCAGGTGCCGAGACGGCGCCCGCGTCAAACCACCGGCAGTCGGCGTTCCTCCGGCACCGATGCCAGCCGGGCGGCCAGGACCTCACTGATGTCCATCGCGTTGACGCCGGCGCCGGACCCATCCGCGACCGCCGCCAGCCCGTCCGACATCATGACCATGCAGAACGGGCAGGCCGTGGCCACCGTGGTCGCTCCCGTCTCCAGGACCTGACGGGTCCGCTCGGCATTGATCCGCGTGCCGCGCGTCTCCTCCATCCACATCCGGCCGCCACCGGCGCCACAGCAGAACGTGTCCTTGCCGCTCTTCTCCATCTCGATGAGTTCCACGCCGGCGGCGCCCAGCACGGACCTTGGCGCGGCCACTACCCCGTTGTAGCGCGTCAGGTAACACGAGTCGTGGAGGGTCACGGCCCCCGGTCGATGGTCGCCGGTCTGCGAGGTGGCGTCCTCCGGCAGGGTCGCGAGTCGCCCCGAGGCAACGAGCTCGGCCAGGAACTGGCTGTGGTGCTTGATCGTGAACGAGCCGCCCAGCTGCCCGTACTCGTTGCCGATGGTGTTGAAGCAGTGGGGACAGGCCGTGACGATCGTGCGCTCGGCCATCCCGTAGCGGTTGAGCGTGTCCACCGCCCCGGATGCGAGGATCTGGAACACGTAGTCGTTGCCCATCCGCCGAGCCGGATCGCCGGTGCACGACTCCTCCTGCCCCAGGACCGCGAACGAGACGCCCGCAGCGTGCAGGCAGGTCGCCACCGCCCGGGCCACCTTCTGGTTACGCGGATCGAACGCGGCCGCGCAACCCACCCAGTACAGGACCTCCAGCGCGTCCAACTCCCCAGCCGCCTGGACCGCGGCCACGGTCCGGACCTCGAACGGCAGCGACCTGGTCCAATCCAGGCGGGCGGACGCAGGCTGGCCCCACGGGTTGCCCTGGCCCTCCATCGCCCGGAATGCGGGCGTCAGTTCCTGCGGGAAGCGCGATTCCTCGAGCACGAGGTTGCGCCGCAGCCCGACGATCTTGTCGACGTGCTCGATGAGCACCGGACAGGCCTCGACGCAGGCCCCGCAGGTCACGCAGTCCCAGACGGCGTCGTACGGGATGGCCGTATCCACGATCGCTGTGGCAAGTGCCGCCGCGTCCGGCTGCGAGTCATCGAGGCCGTACGTCTCGCGCACGATCGGCGAGTTCGGGATGAGGTTGAGTCCGTGTTCGGCCTCGACGGACATGTCCCGGATGCCCATGATGAACGCCTTGGGGTTGAGCGGCTTCCCGGTGAAGTGGGCCGGGCAGGCCTCCTGGCAGCGACCGCACTCGGTGCAGGTAAAGCCATCGAGCAGGTCCTTCCAGCCCAGATCCTGGAGCGTCCTGAGGCCGAAGGTCGCGGTCTCGTCCTCGAGGTCCATCTTGGGCAGCTCGCCGCGCGGGCTGAGCTTGCGGAACCAGATGTTCGGGAAGCTCGTGGCGATATGCAGGTGCTTGCTGAACGGCAGGTACACGAGGAACGCCGCGACGAGTCCGATGTGCGCCCACCACAGCGCCGCGAACCCGAGCTCCAGGACGGACGCCGGGAGCAGGGCCCGCACCGGGATCGCGAGGGCCGCGGCGACGAACGCCCCCGGCTGGTCGCCGTGGGCCGCGAACTCGAACGCCTCGGCGAGCAGCTCCGTCCCGACGACCCCGCCGATCATCGACAGGATGACCAGGGCATCGCGGTTGAACGTAAGGCGCGCAGGCTTCGTGACCAGGCGCCGGAAGAACGCCCAGCCGATCGAGCCCAGGACGACCACCGCGACGACGTTCTGCAGGGCACTGATGAGCGTCCAGAGCAGCCCGTCGAGCGGGAGCGAGACGATCTGCTCGATGACACCGCCGGTCACGACGTTGGCCGTGCCGATGGTCAGCAACACGAAGCCCCAGAAGATCCCGGCGTGCATCAGGCCGGCGCGCGGGTCCTTGAACATCTTGGTCTGGAGGAATGCATAGCGGATGAGGCCCACGAACCGGGTCGGGATGTCGGCGAACGGGCTCGGGCCCTGGGCACGCGCCGCCGCGAAGACGCGCAAGTGGCGGGCCATCGCCAGACAGAAGATGGCGACCGCGCCCCAGAACAGGACGAACACGAACGGATAGCCCGGCACGTCCGCGAAGGGCCCGAACAGGGTCACCGCCGACCCTCGCCGCCCAGTGCGTGATCGAACGGTCCAGCGAGCGTCTCGAGGGCGTGCTCCAGGATCGGCTCCATAGCCGCCAACGATTCCAGGGCACCCTTGGGACTGCCCGGCAGGTTCGCGATGAGCGCCCGGCCACGCACGCCGACGACGCCGCGTGACAGGTCCGCGAGGGGCGTGATCGCCCGCCCGGCGGCGCGCATCGCCTCCGCCATGCCCGGCACCTGGTAGTCGATGACGGCAAGGGTCGCCTGGGGCGTCACGTCCCGTGGCGTCAATCCCGTCCCTCCGGTGGTGAGCACCAGCTCATGGTCGGTTGCCGCGGCCGTCAGGGCCGTGCGCAGCTCCTCGATGTCATCGCTGACGAGCTCGCGATCGACCGCATAGCCGAGCTCGGTCAGCCGATCCTCGACGGCGGCACCCGATGCGTCCTCGCGGACACCGGCGCTCACCCCGTCGCTGGCGGTGATGACGAGGGCCCGATGCATCAGCCGCGCTTGCGCCCGGGGCCGCCCGACGGCCTACCCGACCGGCTCTTGGTGATCCGACCTGCGACGCGGTCGCCGGCACGCGGCGCCGAGGCGGCCGACGGACCGGACCCGACCGCTCCGACCGTCCCGGGTGCCGTTTCGCCGGCCGACCGGTGCCACTCGCCGCTCTTGCCCCCAGTCTTGCTCACCAGCCGCACGCCACCGACCTCGACGCCGCGCTCGACGCCCTTGACCATGTCGTAGACGGTCAGCGCCGCGACCGAGGCCGCGGTCATGGCCTCCATCTCGACCCCGGTCTGGCCGGTCGTGGCGGCCTCCGTCCGGATGCGCAGCACGCCGGCCGTGCGATCAGGCGTGATCGAGACCTGCAGGTCGGTGAGCGCGATCGGATGACAGAGCGGGATGAGCACGCTGGTCCGCTTGCCGCCCATGACCCCGGCGAGTTCAGCCACGCCCAGGACATCGCCCTTGGAGCCCCCGCCATCGATGACCAGGCTCATCGTCTCGTGCGACATCGTGACCCAGGCCTCCGCGACCGCGCGACGCGCGGTGAGAGGCTTCGCCGATACATCGACCATGCGCGGCCGGCCGCTTCGATCCACGTGGCTCAGACGACGGCGCTCGAAACGGGGCACGGGCCCGCGCGGGGGGTTCGGTTCGGTCACACGTCGAGGATAGCGGCTCCGGGACCATGGCGTTGCGGCCCGCTGCCCAGGTCAGCCTCGCGTCAGGCGCGGTCCAGCCACCACAGCTCGACCACGGCGCCCGCGGGCAGGTCGTCGTCGGCTTCGGGGATGACCGCGAGGGCGTCGGCCGTGGCCAGCGCCGAGAGGACGTGACTCCCCTGCCCGGTCGCGCCGCCCGCCAGGGACGCGCTGACGCGACCGCGCTCGTCGCGGATCGGAGACCCGGCGGCGTCGCGCGCGACCCGCACGCGCACGAACGCGCGACGACCCGCGCTCTTGGACACGGGATCGGTGAGCACGGCGCGGTCCACCGGGCGGAAGAGGTCGTCGTCCCGGTGGCCGGCCAGCCGGCGGAGTGCCGGGCGCACGAACAGCTCGAACGTCACGAAGGTGGACACCGGGTTGCCGGGCAGGCCGAAGAGCAGCGTCGGCGGTCGATCGGGGTCAGAGCCGTCGTCGCCCGGCGCGCGCGCGGTGCCGAACGCGAACGGCTTGCCGGGCTGGACTGCGACCCGCCAGAGCTCGATGGAGCCGAAGGCCTCGAAGGCGGCGCGCACGACGTCATATGGCCCGACCGACACCCCGCCCGACACGATGATCGCGTCCGCCCCTTCGAGGAGGCCGGCGCACAGGCGGGCCCTGACGTCATCGAACCGGTCCGCCGCGATGCCCAGGACGCGGGGATCGCCGCCCGCGGCCTCCACCATGGCCACGAGTCCCGGACCGTTGGCATCCGGGATGCCCGCAGGGCCTAGATCACGACCGGGCGAGCGCACCTCGTCGCCGGTCGCGAGGATGCCCACGATGGGCCGGCGATGGACCGACAGCTGGTCCAGGCCGACGCCCGCGGCCAGGCCCAGCACGGCCGGTGTCAGGACCGTGCCG
>JBPPMZ010000026.1:0-32844 GCA_051306295.1 Candidatus Limnocylindrales bacterium | reverse complement strand
CTGCGGGCGGCGGACGGAGTCTACCCCGGGCGAGGAGTCGGGTACCGCCGTCATCTCCGTGACGTAGCCGTGGGCGGCGAACGGATGCTCCGGCCGTAGTCATCCGGAAGGTTGCCGGCAGGTGGCGGCGGGACCATGCTGCTCGGGAACAACGACAAAGAGGCCGTACCAGCGCATGACCGACAGCCAACGAACTACCTCCGCCGAGCGGCTCCTCGCCGTCGCGGAAGCGATGGTCGATCCGCTCCTCGTCCTCCAGGCCGTCCGCGCCGCCGATGGACGGATCGAGGACTTCGCCGTCACCTACGCCAACCCGGCCTACGTGCGCCTGTACGGCGTCGAACGCTGGCGCGCGGCGGGACGTCGGCTATCGAACCTGGTCCCTGACCTGCGTGGCGCGAACCTGTTCGACATCTATCAGCGGGTGACGGAGACCGGCGAACCACACGTCATCGACGAGTTCCCGTTAGAGGGCGTCGATGCCGACGGCTCGCCAAAGCGCTACGCCATCGACCTGCGCATCGTCCGGGTCGATGACGGGGTCGCCGTCACCGGCCGGGAGATCTCCGGTTACCTCGCCACGCGCGACGCCCTGGTGGCGAGCGAGGAGCGGTTCCGTCTCCTCGCCGAACGGAGCCAGGACGTCATCTTCCGCTACCGGACGGCGCCCGTCGCGGCCTTCGACTACGTGAGCCCGAGCATCGAAGCGCTCGCCGGCTACACGGCGCAGGACCTCTACGTTGATGCGCAGCTCGCCTTCGCGATGATCCACGAGGAGGACCGCCCGGATTTCGAGGCCCGCCTCAAGGACGGGCGGCTCTTCCGCGAACCCTTCCTCGCTCGCTGGGTGGGCAAGGACGGACGGGTCGTGTGGATCGAACAGACGAATACGGCGATCCTGGACGAGACCGGGAGGCGGGTCGCCGTGGAAGGGGTCGCCCGTGACGCCACGCAGCGCGTCCAGGCAGCCGCCAACGTGGCAACCTCCGAGGCGCGATTCCGAATGGCGCTGGACGGCATCGGCCTGCACGCCATGATCCTCGACGTCGATGGTCGCATCGTGTTCACCAATCAGTTCGTCTCGAGCCGCTCGGGCTGGACGCGCGACGACCTCCTGGGCCGGGACGCGATCGACACGTTCATCCCGGCCGAGCAACGAGCCATCACCCGCGAGCAATACCGCGAGGCGCTCCGGACCGAGAACGCGGCTGAGCCCTGGGAATCGACATGGCTGGGTCGCGACGGGACGCCGATACGGATCGCCTGGACCAGCAGCTTCATCAGGGACGCGTCCGGTGCCATCACCGGACTGGCGTCCGTCGGCGAGGACGTCACCGAGCGGCGCCGCCTCGAGGACCGACATGATCGCCTGGCCGCAGCCGTGGACCAGACCGCCGAGTCGATCTTCGTCACCGACGTCCAGGGGCGGATCGTGTATGCCAATCCCGCCTTCGAGGCATCGGCCGGGGTCCGGGCGGCGGATGCCATCGGCCAGCGGCCGTGGGCGCTCCTGCCCCTGGAGCCGGGTGGACCGCGGTTCCGACAGATCGCGAGCGAGCTGCGGGCGGGCCGGACGTGGACCGGCGAATGGGAACTCGTTCGCCCGGACGGGCGACGGCGCCGTGAAGAGGCCTCCATCTCCGCCGTGCGGACCGAGTCCGGGGCCGTGTCCGGCTATGTCGTCGTGGCCCGCGATGTGACCGACATCCGGGAGATCCAGTCGACCCTCGACGCGACCATGACCCAACGGGCGGCGGTCGCCCACGCACTCGGCCGGATGGAGGCCCGCCCCACGGTGGAAGCCACGGCCCGGGAGATCACCGACGCCATCGTCGAGTTGCCCGGCGTGGATGTCGCGCTCCTCGTGGCCTTCGATGGCGACGAAGGATCGACGGTCATCGCCGTGAACGGGGAACAGCCACATCCCATCAAGCCGGGCGCCGCCCTGCCCCCGACGCGGGCCGCCTACCTGCGCGAACGGGCGGCCGCTGGTCCCTGGGTGGAACCCTGGGAGCGACGCCCCGAAGACGGCGAGTATGGCGCTGCCTTGACCGAGGCGGGCGTCCAGGCCGTGGCCTATGCCCCGCTCCTGAGCGGTCGCGACCTCATCGGCCTGCTGGCCATGGGGACCGTCTCGCCCGCGTCGGCCCTCCGCTTCGAGGACCAGCTGCCGATCGTCGTCGAGTTGGCGGTGAACGCTCGAAGCCTGCTGGCGGGCCCCTTGCATGAGCGGCGCGACGCGCGTCGCGGCCGGACCGAGATCGAGGCCGTGCTCGCGACCGGGACCTTCCGCTCGGTCTATCAGCCCGTGGTCGAGATGTCGAACGGCGCCGCGATCGGCTACGAAGCCCTGACCCGCTTCGACGACGGCACACCGCCGGACCGCCGCTTTGCCGCCGCCCGACGTTGCGGCTTGGGCCTCGAGCTTGAGGCCGCCACCCTGGAGCGGGCCGTCGCCGACTCCCTGCTCCTGCCCGCCGGTCCGTGGCTGGCCCTCAACGTCACGGCCGAGATGGTCCTGGACGGGGATCGCCTGGCCGCCATCCTCCGTCGACGGACGCGGCCGGTCGTATTGGAGATCACCGAGCACGACGCGATCGAGGACTACCAGGCCGTGCGCGGGGCGGTCGCGGCGCTGGGCCCGGATGTGCGCATCGCGGTCGATGACGCCGGGGCGGGCGTGGCGAACTTCACCCACATCGTCCAGCTCCGTCCGGACTGGGTGAAGATCGACGCCTCCCTGGTCCGCGGCGTGAACAGCGACCTGACCCGCCAGGCGCTCATCGTCGGACTCCATCACTTCGCCCGGGCGACCAACGGCTGGGTCATCGCGGAGGGGGTCGAGACGGAGGAGGAGCGACTCGCACTCGTGTCGCTCGGACTGAGCTTCGCGCAGGGCTATCACTTCGGTCGGCCCGCGCCGGCGGAGGCCTGGGAGCGCCCGCAGCCTGTCATGACCGATGACCTTGGCCATGACATCGGGGGTTGGCTCCGGCGGTAGGATTCGAACCTACGACATGGCGGTTAACAGCCGCCCGCTCTACCACTGAGCTACGCCGGAACGGGACACGGGTCGCACCCGCGTCGGGCCGCCCACGGGCGACCGGTCGGAAGGATACCTCAGGCAGCCAAGCCCGGGCGGCGGACCGGGCGGCCGGGCCTGGCCGGCCGCTACCCTATCGCTCATGACCCAGCCGTGGCGGACCCTCGTCCTGTTCTACCCGGTCCTCGACGCCAGATTCGGGTCCGGTCTGACTCGCAAGCGCGCCAGGCGGGTGATGGGTCGCGAGGAACGCGCCGCCGTCGAGGCCGTCGTCGATCGACTGCCCGGGGCGATCGCCGACTGGAGCGATGGCGCCGCGACCCTGGAGCCGCTGGACATCGTCACCGTGCGGCGGCCGATCGGCGGCCTGTCGTCGAGCGGCGGCGGTCGATGGTGGGTCGGGCCGCGCGAGGTGCGGACCGAGCTCGAGGAGGTCGCGGCGACTGGCGCCCGCTACGACTCGGTGTTCGCGCTGTGGCCGGGCGATCCCGACGTGCCGCAGTGCGGCTGGGGCTGCACGCTCGGCCCATCGGACGCGACCTTCGGGGCCGGATTCTCGTCCATCTCGACCGACCATTGGCGGACGCTCGCCGATGATCCGGACCCGGCCCAGGGCTACGTCCACGAGTGGCTCCACCAGGTCGAGGCCGTGTACCGCGGACTCGGGCTGTCCGAGGCGGAGTTGCCGCCGCTCCACGATGCCGGGGCGTACACCTCGACCAGGCCGGATGGGGAACCGCCATTCGGGCGGACCTATGCCGAGTACCACGACGGGGGCGCCGGACTGGCGGTCGCCGCGCGGACATGGTCGCCCTGGTATCGCGACTGGATGACCGGTCGCTTGCGCGCGACGGATCTCGACGGCGCCGAGCCCGACCGGACCATCGGCCTCACCCCGGAGCGCTGGGCGCGACGCGTCTGATCCGAGCGAGTCGTCCAGGAGCCGGACCGACCATCGTCAGATGGCCGTCCGCGGGATGGCCCGACGTCCAGCGCGAGCGGCCCATCGAACGGTCGTTCGTCGTGCTCGGCGACCACCGGTCGTCCATTCGAATCGCCTCGGAACAGGCGCGTACTTGTGTCCTCGACCACCCCCGAGGACACGAAGATGCAGACCCCCAGCAAGCGACTCATCCAGGCGATCCTGGCGACCGTCATCGGCCTCGCCGGGATGCCCCTCAGCGCCGCGGCGGCCGAAGTCGCGCCCGTCGACAAGGCGACGATGCGACTGCCGACCAACTACCTCCTCCGCGCGACGGTGAGCTACGCCAATGGCACGGTCAGCGCCCCGGACCGCCAAGAAGATCCGCCTCGAGCTGCGCACGGACGCCACCTCGGTGAAGGTCGCCGCGCCGGGCAAGGTCGTCAGTTCGTCCGGTCGCGACCATGTGTTCGAACTCGCCGATGCGCGCGACTTCGCATTCGCCGCCAGCCCGAACTTCCGGCGCGTGACCGGGTCGGCCGGTGGCGTGTCGATCAAGGTCTACACGACGAGCGGGTCGGGCTCGACCGCGCTCAGCCTCGCCAAGGCCGCCATCACCAAGTTCGAATCGGTGTACGGCCAGTACCAGTGGCCGACCTACGTGCTGGCCCAGGCTCCGCGGCCGGCGTCGGGCAACGAGTTCCCGGGCATCGTCTTCCTGGGCAAGACGCTCCTGTCGAACCGCGAGGTGGTCGCCCACGAGACGGCCCACCAGTGGTGTACGGGATGGTCGGCAACGACCAGATCAACGCTCCGTGGTTGGACGAAGGGATCGCGGAGTTCAGCGCGAGCTACTTCTTCGGGGACTTCATGCCGTACGACTCGGCGCTGCCGGTGAACACGCCATCGCCGCCTTCCCCAACATCCCCGCGCCGTTCACCTCGCGTGAGCCCGACTCCTACGATCAGACGATCTACTTCAAGGCCGCACGGATGCTGGCCGGCCTGCGCTCGCGGATGGGCTCGACAACCTTCTTCGGCGGGATGCGCGCCCTGTTCGCCGCAAACCGGAACGGGGTCATGACGACCGGAGAGTTCGTGACGACGATGCGGGCCTACGGAGCACCGTCCGCCTACCTGGAAGCCTTCATCGACTGAGGCGCCGCCGGGCCGCGAGGGTGCGGCATACTCGGGGGCGTGACGTTCTGGAGCCCGCTCATCTCCGTCGCCAAGCTCGCCGACCTCCTCGATGGGGTCGGCGATCCGGCGCTTCGGGTGGTCGATACGCGCTGGGTCCTGGGGCAGCCGGGGGCGGGACGTGCGGCGTACCTCCGCGGCCACCTGCCCGGAGCGGTCCACGTGGATGTGGACGACGACTTGGCCGACCTGGCCGACCTCGGCAGGCCGGAGCAACGCGGGCGGCATCCCCTGCCCGACCCGGCCGACTTCGTCGCGCGGCTCGGCGCGCTGGGGATCGGTGATGAACACCGCGTCGTCGCCTACGACGACGTCGGCGGTTGGGTCGCGGCGCGGCTGTGGTGGATGCTCGAGTCGCTGAGACATGGCTCGGTCGCGGTGCTCGATGGCGGGATCGGGGCCTGGACGGCTGCCGATCTGCCGCTGACGACTGACGTGGTGGCCTGGCCGCCGGCGCGGCTGTCGCTGGCGCCCGCGTGGTCCGGCACGATCGATCGGGACGCGCTCCGGGCGCGGCTTGGGTCCGTCACGCTGCTGGATGCCCGGGCGGCCGCGCGCTACCGCGGCGAGCACGAGCCGATCGATGCGGTAGCCGGGCATATCCCGACCGCGCGCAATGCCCCGACAGACGGGAACCTCGTCGAGGCGGGCGGGCGCTTCCTGGCGCCCGACGTCCTGGCTTCGCGGTTCGCCGCACTCGGGGCGGATGGGGCGGAGCGGCCGGTCGTCACCGCCTGCGGCAGCGGTGTCGCCGCGTGTCACAACGCCCTCGCCATGCGGGCCGCCGGCCTGCCCGACCCGTTGGTCTACATCGGGTCGTACAGCGATTGGACGCAGCACGGCTATCCGATCGTCGTGGGTTCGGAGCCGGGCGAACCGCCGCGATAAGTCGCAGCTACGCGGCGACTCGCATGCTGCGCGCGTGGGAGGTCGCGAGCGGTCGGTCGATGTCGGGGCTGCGTCGGCTCGCGCGATCCTCGCTCGGCTTGCCGCGGAGATCCGGTCCGCGCGACTCCAGGCCGGGCTGAGCCAGGTGTCAGTGGCGGACGAGATCGGTCTGTCCCGTTCGCAGTTCAGCCGCATCGAGCGCGGTCTCACGCCCGACCTGACCATCGACCAGGCGGCCCGCGTGTTCGCAATCCTCGGTCAGGCATTGCATGTCCAGACCTTCCCGTCCGGCGACCCGCTCCGGGATGCGGCCCAGGTGGCACTGCTCGAGCGCCTGCATGCCTCGCTGCATCGATCGTTCAGGTGGCTGACCGAAGTCCCGCTCCCCATCCCGGGCGACCTGCGAGCGTGGGATGCGACCGCCTGCAACCAGGCGGCGCGGATCGGGATCGAGGGCGAGACGCGACTGCGTGATCTGCAGGCCGTCGAGCGGCGGATCGCCCTGAAGGAGCGCGATGGCGGCATGGACCGGGTCATCCTGCTGGTCGCGAACACGAGGCACAACCGCGACGTGGTTCGGGCACACGGGGAGGTCCTGAGCGGGCGTTTCCCGATCCCCGGACCGCGGGCCCTGGAGCTGTTGCGCGCGGGCCTCGATCCCGGCGGCAACGCGCTCATCCTCCTCTGACCCGTCACGAGCGGCCGGCCGCGAACGGCCCGGTGTGCATCGAATGCACACAGCGAGCCCTCCGACCGCGCCGGCATCGCCAGCGACGTCGATCCTGTGTCATCGGATGCGCCAGCTCCTGCCTCGCGGAGCCACCGACGCCGTCGTGCCCGGCCGGACGACCGAAACGGGGCGTTCGATGCGCCATTCCCGACCGCCGCCCGGCTCGAACCGACCGTTGTGTGCATCGAATGCACGCCCATGCAGGCTTTGCGGCGTCAGATGGCGCATCTTCGACCGCAGCCCGGTGGCGAGGTGCCGAGTGCCGCCGGCCCCCCGCGCCGCCGGCCCCCGGCGCCGCCGGGGCTGAGCGCGCTCGGGCCCCGCGGGGCTCGCGCCCCGCCCTCCCTTACTCCAGGTAGTCCTTGAGCTTGCGGGAACGGGACGGGTGGCGAAGCTTGCGCAGCGCCTTGGCCTCGATCTGGCGGATGCGCTCGCGGGTGACGTTGAACTCCTTGCCGACCTCCTCCAGGGTCCGCGCCCGGCCGTCCTCCAGCCCGAATCGGAGCTGCAGCACGCGCCGCTCCCGACCGGTCAGCGAGTCCAGCACCGCCTCGACCTGCTCCTTGAGGAGCTGGTGCGACGCCGCCTCCGCAGGAGCCAAGGCCCCCCGGTCCTCGATGAAGTCGCCCAGGTGCGAGTCCTCCTCCTCGCCGATCGGGGTCTCCAGCGAGACCGGCTCCTGCGAGACCTTGATGATCTCGCGAACCTTCTCGGGCGTGACCTGGACCTCCTGGCCCTTGGACATCGCCTCCGCGATCTCCTCGACCGTCGGTTCGCGGCCCAGCTCCTGGAGCAACCCGCGCGAGACGCGGATGAGTCGGTTGATGGTCTCGACCATGTGGACCGGGATACGGATCGTGCGCGCCTGGTCGGCGATGGCCCGGGTGATGGCTTGCCGGATCCACCACGTGGCGTACGTCGAGAACTTGAAGCCCTTCTCGTAATCGAACTTCTCGACCGCCCGGATGAGCCCGATGTTGCCCTCCTGGATGAGGTCCAGGAACGACATCCCGCGCCCGATGTACTTCTTCGCGATCGACACGACCAGGCGCAGGTTGGCCGAGGTCAGCTGCTCGCGCGCATCGCGCCCGATCTCGACGACCGTGCCCTTGCGATCACGCAGCTTGGTGTTGAGCGGAACCTCGGGGTCGAACCCCATGCGCTTGAGCAGGTCGGCGTCGTTGCCGGCCAGGATCCAGCGCTCGAGGGCCGGGTACGCGACTTCCTCGCGGCCCCAGTCGAAGATGGCCCGCAGCCCGACGTTGTCGCGCGAGTCGAGATCGCCGTTGTGGACCGCGAAGAACGCCCAGTCCAGGAGCTTGATGAAGTCGTCCGGCGAGTGCGTCTCGTTGTAGGCGTGCAGGAGCTTCTTGGCTTCCTTGAGCAGCTCCTTGGTCCCATCGGACTGGGCATCGCGCGCGGCCTTCACGAGATGGAAATCTGGCGTCGACACCAGCAGATCCGTGGCGCCCTTGTCCGAGATCGCGGTCCGCACGAAGGTGTGCGCCTCGTCGGGGAACGGCAACCGATGCTGGGGCTTCTGGGTACGTGTCTTGCGTTCGGTGTCGTGGAGGGTCCACTCGTGCAGCGACACGAGGCCCTTCCATGGCGCCTCGACGAGTTGCTCACCGAGCTCGATGGCCTTGGCCAGCACGACCTCCTCCTCGGCGGTCAGCAGCGCGACCTTGCCGATCTCCTTGAGGTACATCCGGACCGGGTCATCGATGCCGATCATGTCGGCGCTGATGGCCTCCAGGTCCTCCTGGGTGGGCTCCTCTAGCGCCTTGGGATCGAGCTTGGTCGGCGCCTCCACCGGGAGCAGCTTGGCCCCCGGATCGATCGACCCGTCGTCGGCCAGGACCTCGACCGTAACGTCGGCATCGGCATCGCCGGCGGCCGCCGCGGCGACCTCGGGTCCGAGATCCAGGTCGTCATCGTCGTCGTCATCGTCATCGTCGTCTTCGGCGATGGCCGTCGTGCCGCCCCGGGTCGGACGGAGGCCGGCGAGCTTGGCCTCCTCCATGTCCGCCTTGCCGCGACGCGGCCGCGACAGGACGGCCTCCACGAGCTGCTTGTCGAGCGGATCGGCGGGCATGTCGGGTTCCTCCAGTGCCTGAGGGTCAGCGTCGACCGGCGAGGGGCCGGGCGAGCAATCGGGTGTCTTCACGGCGACGGTCGATGGACCGCCGCTTGTCGTTGATGTCGCGACGCTCGGCGAGCAGGCGCTCGATCCGATCGGTGTCGCCTGCCCGTTCGGCCTCGGCCAGGGCGGATTCGTTGTAGTCGCTGCGTTCGCGGACGCTGTCGTCCTCGAGATCCAGGAGCAGCCGCTCGACCTCCCGGGCCTCGGGGCGCGGACGGTCCAGGGCGACCAGCGCGTGGGCCAGGGAGCGCGTCTCGTCATCCAGGCCGAGCATCAGCGCCGCAGCGTCCGGGGCCGGATGGACGCCCTCGTCGTCCGGGGCGCGCTGCAGGACGATGGCCCGGTACAGCTCGCGGGCCAGGGTGGACGGCAGCTGGTCCGGGCCCAGGCTCTCCACCACGCGAAGCTGCTGATCGGGGACGAGGAGCAGGAGGCGGAGCAGCTCGGCCTCCACCGGCGTCACCGCGCGCAGGATGTCGCCGATGGGCAGCGCGTCGGGCGAGGCCAGCACGGATTCCGCGGTGATCCTGGTGGCCGCTTCTCCGCCGGACCGACCCGGCCCCACGGCCGCGATCCGCCGATCCAGCACCTGGCGCAGGACGCGCTCCTCGACGCCCGAGACGCGCCGAACCTCCTGGAGCGCCTCGTCCCGACGAAGCGGGTCGGCGATGTCTCGGATGGACCCGATGACCGCTTCGACGAAGCCGATCCGGCCGCTGCTGATCTTGAGGTCGAAGCGGTCGGCGTGATGGCCGATGAGGTATTCGACGAGCGGCTTGGCATGGCCGACCGCGGCCTCCCAATCGGCCGGCGACTCTCGGACGACCTCGTCGGGGTCCTTGCCGTCGGGCAGGCGGGCGACGCGCACATCCTCCAGCTTCACGCCCGAGTCGTCGACCTGGAGCTGGCCGATGAGGCTGGCCAGGGCCGTCACGCCCAGGGTCCCCGCCTTCTCCCCGGCCGCGTCGACGTCGTACGCCAGCACGATCCGGCTGGCGTAGCGGGTCAGGAGCGCGATCTGGCCCGGCGTCAGGGCGGTCCCGAGCGAAGCGACGACGTTCTCGAAGCCCGCTTGGTGGGCCATCAGCGCGTCGGTGTAGCCCTCGACGATGACCGCCGTGTTGTTGGCCTTTCGCATCGGACCCTTGGCCTTGTCGATGAGGTACAGCGAGCGGCTCTTGTCGAACAGCGGCGTGGCCGGGGAATTGAGGTACTTGGGCCCCTCCCCTTCCAGGAGTCGGCCGCCCAGGCCCGTCGCATGCCCGTTCTGGTCGCGGATCGGGAAGATCACGCGGGCCCGGAACTTGTCGATGACGCCATGGCCGCGCTGGCTCGGGCTGGCCAGGCCGACCTCGACGAGCTCCTCACCGCGGACGTCGCGCTTGGTCTGGAGCTGGCGGGCCATGTGGTCCCAGCCGGCGGGTGCCCAGCCCAGCTGGTGGCGTTCGATCGTCGCGTCCGTGAACCCGCGGCCGCGCAGATAGGCGAGCGCGGGCTCCCCGATCTTGGAGCCGGTCAGGACCGCGTGGTAGAAGGCGATCGTCGTATCGAGGACCTGGCGGAGGCGGGCACGGCGAGCGTCCTCGCGCTTGGTCCGCTCATCGATCTCGACGCCGGCCTTGGTCGCGAGCTGGCGCAGGGCCTCGGGGAAGGTCAGGCCGTCGCGCTGCATGACGAAGCTGAAGATGTCGCCGCCCAGGCCGCAGCCGAAGCAGTGCCAGTTCTCGCGCACGGGCGTGACCACGAACGACGGCGTCTTCTCGCCGTGGAAGGGGCACAGACCCTTGTAGGTGGTACCGGCCTTCTTCAGGCTGACCGTTTCGCCGACGACATCGACGACCGACAGCTTGCTCTTGACCTCGGCGGTGGCGCCGACCGACAAATCCGCTCCTGGTGTGCTGCCGAGACCGGCGTCAGGGTCCCAGACGTGCCTGTGGGCCTGTCAAGTCTTGACAAGCCCATCTGCGGCCGAATGGTGCCCCTGAGCCCCGGATCTGTCAAGCGTTGTCAATACCCCTCAGGGGTATCGGCGACCTTCACGCCTTCCGTCGCCATCTGGCCTGGCGGCCACTTGTCTCCTGAAGCTCGATCGCGCCCTCTTGGCGCAGCACGGCCAGGACACGCTTGATGGTTGGGTCTCCGATCCCGGGGAGAGCCGCCCGCACGTCGCGAAACTGGAACGTTGCTCCGGCGTGGTCGAGGATGTAACGACGGACCTGATCCTGCTTCGTTCCGTAGGCGAGATCCCTGCGGGCGACGACCCGACCCTCGAAGTCGTCGTACGAGGCCGCGAGGACATCGACGAGGTAGCCGACCCAGGGCCAGACATCGTGTTCACCATCGTGCCAATGCCGCTGAGAGGCGTAGATCGCGTCGTAGTACGCATCCTTGGTCGCGAACATCCGTTGCTCGACGCTCATGTAGCGCGAGACCTTGTAGCCACGCCCCAGCAGAGCATGCGTCGTGATGAGGCGCGCCAGACGGCCATTACCGTCAGCGACCGGGTGGATCGCGAGGAAGTCGAGCACGAGCGCACCGATCAGAAGGATCGGATGAGCGCTCTGGTCGGCGACGGCCTGGCAGTAGCGCTCGAACAGGTCGGGCAGGAGGAACACCGTCTCCTTCGGCGAGGGCGGGGTGAACAGGACCTCGCGATGACCGTGCTCGTAGGACACGATCAGGTTCTGCTCCGTCTTGAGCCGTCCTCCGCCGCCGTCGGTATGGCCGAACAGCAGGCGGTGCAGATGGAGCACATACGGGACCGACAGTGCCTCCAGACTGGGAGACTGGGAGATCTCGTCGATCGCGTCTCGGTATCCGGCGAACTCCCGCTCGTTCCTGTTCCTGAATCGCCGAGGCTCACTGCCCTCCGCGACCAGCCCCTGGACTCGGCCGGCGTCGACGACGACCCCCTCGATGGCGTTGGATGCCGTGATCGATTCCACGCGAGCGACGTCAGCGAGCGCGTCGAGGAGTTGCGGCAGTTGATCGCGATACATGCCTTCTCGTCCCCGACCGACGTCGATCCGGGCGAGTCGAGCCCCAAGGCGAACCGGCTGGGCGGCGAACGTCTTGTCGAGGTCGATGAAGCTGCGCATTCGGCTACCGTGCAGATAATCGGGTACATTCGTGGTTCTGTGATACCGATTATCTGCAAGTATCCGATCCTGGTCAAGCTCCGACCGCGACGCCAACAAGGAGGTCAGCAGCGTGAGGACGAGGAGACCTCGCGCTACGGATCGTGCGACCAGCCCGTCATCCCAAGCGCCCAGTCGACGTAGGCGCTCGATGAACGGCGGATCAGGTCGGTCATGTCAGGGCGGTCCATCCGGGGCTCGGCTCTCGACGCCGCCCTACGCGGCCGGTCAGTTGATGATCTCGCCCCGTTCGGCCGTGAGGACGGCCAGCCGGTCGCGCCAGTCCTCCACCGCCGCCGGGGTTTGCCGAGTCCAGTCGGTCACCTCGCCGACGATCCTCAGGGGCTCCCTGCTGCGATACGACCGGGTCGGGTTGCCTGGGAACTTCTTGTCGGTCACGTTGGGGTCGTCCTCGAACGACCCCGTGGGCTCGACCACATAGACGCGCGGCGCACCGTCGCCCGCCGCGAGGTCGGCGGCGAGTCCGGCACCGTCTGGCAACGCGGTGAAGTACACATGATTCATCACGACCTCGGGCCCGTAGTTCGAGCGGAAGCCGGCGGTGAGGAGATCGCCCACCCGAAGGTCGGCCCTCGTGCCATGAAAGAACGGGCCTTCGTCCAACGGGATGTCCTCCTGCCAGCATCTCGCCTCACCCACCGGCACGAAGGCGATTGCGGCTCGCCTTGGTCGCGCCCCCTCGCGTCACACGTGCGGCGCCACGGCCTCAGCGAGTTGTTCCATCAGTTCGAGCTGGGGGTCGATGTCGAGCAACGGGAAGTGGCTGCGTGCGGCGAACTCCACGGGCACGCCAGCCTGGCGCCGGATGTCGAGCAGCGCCTCGACCAGGACTTCGGGCGGCCCGGCGAAGGTCGCCCGACCCCGAACCAGGTCCTCGTCCGAGCGATCGAGCGGCGGCGGGGTCGCGGCCGGCAACGGCCGGCTGGCCGAGGCCTCCATGTCGGAGTACTTCCACTGCATCGCCCACAGGGCGTCGCGGTAGCGGGCCAGCGCGGCCTCCCGCGATGGACCGGGCAGCAGCACGGAGTAGTGGATGAATCGGAAGGTCGCGGGGTCACGCCCGATCTTCTCGCACTCATCGAGGACCCAGCCGACCTGCTCGACGAACTTCCCGACCGGCGCATTGGCGAACAGGCCGTCCGCCAGGCGGGCCGCACGGCGCACGGCGGGCTCCGCGCTCCCTCCGATCAGGACCGGTATCTTCGCGGACGGCGTCGGCCGCACGCCGAGGGTCGGCAGGTCGTACACGTCGCCGTGGTGGGTGAACGGCTCGCCGCTCCAGGCCTGCGGCAGGATCCGCAGGATCTCGTCCATCGCCGCGCCGCGGCGGCGCGCATCCGCCCCAAGGCCCTCGTACTCCACCTCCGACCACCCGAGGCCGAGACCTAGCGCCAGTCGCCCGTGGCTGAGCAGCTGGACCGTCGCGGCGTCCTCGGCCAGGCGGAGCGGGTGGTGCATCGGGGCGAGGATGACGCCCGTCCCGAGCTCGATCCGCGACGTCGCCTGGGCCAGCGCCGCGCCCACGACCAGGAGCGAGGGCATGTACCCGTCGTCGACGAAGTGGTGTTCGGTCGTCCAGACGGACGTGAAGCCGAGCCGCTCCGCCTCGACCGCCAGGCGCACCGTCTCGTCATAGGCGCGCGTCCAGTCGGTCTCGCCGGGGCGGAGTTGCGCGCTGAGCAGTCCGAAGCCGAGTCCCATGGTCGCCGACGATAGCAGCCGAGCGATGCCCGCGGGAGGTCCGGTCACCGTTGTCCACGCGCACCACGGGTTCTGGCAGACTGGCCGCCCGAACCCGCCCTGGAGCCTTCGCCCGATGCGCCACCAACGCCGATCGACCACGCGACGTGGTACCCGCTGGCTGACCACCCCCATCGCGCTCGTCGTGCTGCTCGCGACCGCGTCGACGACCCTCGCCGCCGGCAAGCCTGGCTACCCGGACAAGGTCACCTGGTCCGGCGAGTCGTGGGCCATCAAGACCAGCCGCAGCCCGGTCGGGCCCGGCCCCAACGTCTTCGCGAAGTCGAACGTCTCGGTCGATGCGCAGGGGCGCCTGCACCTGCGCATCGCGAAGGATGCCGCCGGTGCCTGGACGACCGCGGAGATCATCGGGCCGCGGACCTACGGGTACGGCACGTACACCTTCACGATCGAGTCAGCGGTCGATGACCTGGATCCCAACGTCGTGCTGGGCCTGTTCACGTGGAGCGATCGGGCCCGCTACGCCCACCGCGAGATCGACATCGAGTTCGCCCGCTGGGGAGACGCCGCCGACCCGACGAATGCCCAGTTCGTCGTCCAGCCCCACGACATCGCGACCCATCTCCACCGGTTCACACAGCCGGCGGGCACACCGACGACGCATCGATTCAGCTGGCGTCCGGGCCGCATCGACTGGGAGAGCCGCGACGCCGCGGGCACGATCGTCGCGGCCTTCACCTACACCGGGTCGGACGTCCCGCCGAGCGGCGATGAGCGCGTGCGGCTCAATCTGTGGCTCTTCAACGGAGCGTCCCCGACGGATGGCCAACCCGTAGAGGTCGTGATCCGCTCGTTCACCTTCACGCCGCTGGCCTGAGTCAGGTCTCCTGCCGAGCGCTCGCGATGGCGGCGAGCACACGACCGAGCAGGTCGTAGCGGCGCTGCGCGGAGCGTGCGTCGTCGTCCATCGCGGCGCGGTTCGTCGGGTCGCCGTAGCCGGCGGTCAGACGAACGTTACGCCGGCGGACCTCGCTGAGCTCGGCGGCGCGGGCGCGCAGGAGGATGCGCTCGAGATCATCGAGGTCGGATGTATCGAGCGCCAAGCGCAAGTCGATGGCGGGACGGTCGGCGGACATGCCGCCCAGCGTATCGGGTCAGAGCGGCCCGCTGATGCCACCGTCCTTGCGGATGCGCCAGAAATGGACGGCCAGGAACGTGGCCGTCAGCAGCGGCAGGGCCATGATGTGCAACACGTAGAAGCGCAACAGGGTGTTCTGGCCGACCTCCACGCCGCCCAGCAGGATGCGATTGACCGGTGTCGCCACGATCGGGAAGTACGACCCGAAGTTGGTGCCGATGGTGATCGCCCAGAACGCGATCTGGTCCCAGGGCAGCAGGTAACCGGAGAAGCTCAACATGATCGTCAGGAACAGGAGCACGACCCCGACGACCCAGTTGAACTCGCGCGGCGGCTTGTAGGCGCCGTGGTAGAAGACCCGCATCATGTGCAGGAAGACGAAGAAGACCATCAGGTGCGCGCCCCAGCGATGGATGTTCCGGGTCAGCAGGCCGAAGGTGACCTCCGACTGGATCTCGAGGATGTTCGAGTAGGCAAGTTGGGCGCTCGGGACGTAGAACAGCATCAGGTACACGCCGGTGATGGTCAGCACGAGGAACAGGAAGAAGCTCAGGCCGCCCAGGCAGAACGTGTACGCGAACTTCACGGCGTGGACCCGGACGCGCACCGGGTGGATGTGCAGGAACACGTTGTTCATGACCGCATACGCCCGCGAGCGCTCGTCGCGCGGGTAGGGCTGGCGGAACAACGATCGCCACACCGGGCTCCGGCGGATGGCCAGGTCGACGCGCTCGAGGAAGCTCACCGGCGCGGGTCCGATCGCTCGAAGAGATCGGCCTGATACCAGCGCACGCCGACCGCGATGAGCGCCAGGAACCAGCATCCCCACAGCCAGGGCGACGCCAACGAACCGACGACGATGCCCGGTAGCACGATGGCGGCGCCTCGCGCGGGCCATCGGATCGAGGTCAGCACGCCGGCCAGAGCGGCGAGGCAGCCGAAGGTGAAGCCGGCCGGACCCCAGCCGGACCAGTCAGCCGATCTGGCCTGCCCCGTGAGCTGCGGGAGCGTGACGATGGCCAGCGCCCCGACCGCACCGACGATGACGATCGCGATGAGCGCGGCGGACCAGCGGGTCAGCGGCGCCCAGACTTCCTCGGTGCGCTGATCGCGGGCCATCGCTGGCGCGTCGATGAACCGCCACTGGAGATCCGCCGGGATGCCCGCCACGACGCGCACGACGCGTTGCCGGCGGAGCGTCGCCTGACGGCCGCGCCGGACCGCGTCCAGGGCCTCGTCGGCCAGGTCCCCATCGAGTTCGTCGCGGCGCCGCATGCGTATCGCCGCCGGCAGCCCGACGGTGTAGAGCGCGACCCAGCCGCGCACCACGGCGGAGCCGTCGCCCTGACGCCGGTTGCGGCTGGTGACGGCCATCTACGACACCGGGCGCTCTGTGGGGCGGGCGGGCTTCGCGGCCCCGGCCGGAAGCGGGTCCGCGGCGCGGGCGGTGGCGACAGCGGCCTCCCCGGCGGCTGTCACCCGGTAGAAGCGGCGGCGCGGTCGGGCGGCATCCGCCGCGTACACGGGATCCTCCCAGCGGCTCACGAGGAGCCCGGCCCGCTCGAGCCGATCGAGCGCCTTGTACAGCGTCCCGTAGGCCGTCAGCCGGCGGCCTCCCGGGGCTTCTCCCTCGCTCATCGTCCGCGCCAGCAGGAACCCGTGCGCCTCGACCACGCCCATCGCTCGGAGGGACAGCGCCGCCTCCAGGATCTCGTGTTCCAGTGGGACCAAGGTGCCAGGCTTCCGTCGCATCGGCGCATTATGGGAAGATATCTGCGCATCAGTCAATACCCGTACTCACGTCGGCGGTCCGCCCGCTGTCAGGAGCCGAGGAACGGCGCGAGCCCGGTCAACGTCACGAAGACCGCGAGGCCGCCGAGGAGTGCCACCACCCCGATCCCGGCGGCGACGGCACGCCCCAGGGGGCCCCTCGGGAGGGTGCCGCGCGCCAAGGTGTTCACGCCGATGGATGCACCGACCACCAGCGCGATCAGGCCGAGCGGAGCGAGGCCGATGCCGAGGTCGTGGACGACGGCGAAATCCGTTCGCTGATCACCGACGAATCCGAACGCGCCGATGCCCTCCACCAGGGTCGCGATCCCGAAGGCGACGAGTCCGAGGGCCGGTGCCCGGGTACCGATCGTCGCGCGGCGGCGGCGCATGACGATGGCCAGGGCCCCGGCAAAGACGACCGCGCTGGTCAGGCCGTGGAGCGTGGCGTGGCCGCCGCTGCCGCCCGTCTTGACGAGGAGGCCGATCACGGCGAGGCCGATCGCGATGAACAGGAGTCCGGCGGTGAGCAGCACCGCGGGTCCGCGCTGGCGCGCGTTCCGTGTCTGTGGGTCCATGCCATGCCTCCGTTCGTGACCCGATACGGAGAGCGTCGCCGGTCGGCGCTACGGGCTCGTTACGAGGACGGGTGCGGTCAGGCCGGTTGCGGAGTGAGTTCGCCGGCGGTGTCCGCGTCGATCGAGGCGTAGAGCTCCTCCTCCTGGGCCATGTGTAGGCGCAGGATGGCGTCGAGTCCGTAGAGCGCCCGCCGCAGGTCCGTGCGATCGGCCGGCGCCGGCCCGTCCTCGCCGGTCTCGTCCACGATCCGCCCGAAGAGGCGGATGAGATGGAAGATCTCGGTGTGAGTGCCGTGCAGCGCGGCAGTCGCGTCGTCGGTCCCGATCGCGGCGGACAGGATCGGAAAGACCGCACGATCCTCCTCCTCCTCGTGCGGGACGAGGGTCTCCGTGAGGAACGAGCGGAGGGTCCGCAACTCCTCCGCGGCCTCGCTCGGCGTCAGGGCGTCGAGCTGATCCGCCACCCGGCGGAGGCGGGCGATGCCCGGCGCAAGGTCGCGATGCTCGCCGATGAGCCGGGTGCGCGTCTCCGGCCAACCCGGGACGTGGACCGCCCGCTCCATGCCGCCGCGCAGCGCCCGCAGGGCATTGAGGATGACCGTCACATCGATGAGTTCCTGGAGAAGCGCGCCGGCGACCACCGGGAGGAACCCGAAGGCGGCCACGACCATGGCCACCAGCGACATGCCCATCCCGAGGACCACGCTCTGGGTCGCGATCGCGCGTGAATGACGGGCGATCCGGACAGCTTCAGCCAGCCGATCCAGCCGGTCGACGGCGATCACGATGTCGGCTGCTTCGGACGAGGCCGTCGCGCCGCGGGCCCCCATCGCCACCCCGACGTCGGCGGAGGCCAGCGCCGGCGCGTCGTTGATTCCGTCCCCGACCATGACCAGTGGCCCGCCGGCCATCTCCCGCTCCGTGCGGACCGCCTCCACCTTGTCGGCCGGCGTGCGCTCTGCAAGGACCCCGTCCAGGCCGATCGCTGCACCGACCAGGTCAGCCACGGCGTGATGGTCGCCGGTGACCATCACGATGCGCGTGAAGCCCGCGCGGCGGAGCGAGCGCACGGCGCGCGGCGTCTCGGCACGGATCGGGTCGTCCATGATGAGCGCCCCGGCGATCACGCCATCGATGCGCACGAAGACGTTGGTGGCGCCCTCCAGGACGGCGCGGCGGCGCAATTCCCGAACCGCGATCGGAAGCGATCCGCCATCGGCCACGAATCCGGCCGAGCCCAGCGCGACGGCGTGCCCATCGACCGTCCCGGCGACGCCGCCACCGGGCATCTCGACGACGTCGGTCGGCATCGGCAGGTCCAGGCCACGCTTGTGCGCCGCCTGGACGATCGCGGCAGCCAGGACATGCGGCGATGCCTGCTCGAGGGCGGCGGCCAGGCGCAGCAGTTCGTCCGGATCCGCGTCGATCGCCTCGATCGAGGTCAGCTGCGGCCGTCCGGCCGTGAGGGTCCCGGTCTTGTCGAACAGGATCACCCGGGCCCGGGCCAGCGTCTCCAACGGCCCGCCACCCTTGACGATGACGCCACGCCGGGCGGCGCGGGAGATGCCGGCCACGATCGCGATGGGCGCCGCGAGCAGGAGCGGACAGGGCGTCGCCACGACCAGGACTGCCAGGCCTCTGACCGGATCTCCGCTGATCAGCCAGGCGAGGCCGGCCATGACCAGCGTCACCGGCACGAACACCAGCGCGTAGCGGTCGGCCAGTCGAACGAACGGCGCCTTGTCCTGGCTCGCCTGTTCCACCAGACGGACGATGCCGGCGTACGTACTCGACTCGGCACTCGCGATCGCCTGAAGATCGAACGGCCCACCGGCGTTCACCACGCCGCTCGAGACCGTGTCGCTCTCGTCGCGCATGACCTGGCGGCTCTCGCCGGTCAGCGCCGATTCGTCAAGGATGGCCGAGCCCCCACGGACGAGTCCATCCACGGGGACCACCTCGCCCGGACGGACCAGCAGGCGGTCACCTGGCTGCACGTCACCGATGGGCACGACCTCAAGCCCGGCGTCGGCATAGCGCCGGACGTCCTGCGGGGCGCGCCCCAGCAGGGCAGTCAACTCGCGTCGCGCGCGACCCTGCGCATAGGTCTCGAGGGCCTCGCCGGTGGCGAGCATCACGGCGATGATCGCCGCCGCGAACGTCTCACCCAGGAGCAGGGCGCCCCCGATCGCCAGCACGGCGATGACATCGACGCCCGCCTCGCGAGCGAGCAGGTCACGGACGATCGACCAGACCAGCCGCACGCCGACCACGGCGGTCGGGCCGGCCCAGACCAGGGTCGCGAGGTCGTCGCGTCCGGCCCAGGTCAGGAGCAGGCCGCCGACCAGGCCGACGATGGTCAGCAGCAGGAGTCCGAACGGACGCAGGCGGGTGACGATGGCCGGCATCAGCGCCGCTCGCGACGGACCGGCAGTCGCTGACCGCGGATCGTCGCGGCCCGGAGCGCCTGGGCGACCTGCTCCGCGACCTGCGGCTGCACGTCCACGAGCGCGAAGTCATCGAAGATCCTGATGGCCCCGACGACCGAGCCCGGCACGCCGGCCTCGTTGGCGATCGCCCCGACGAGGTCGCCCGGTCGCAGGCCGGCCCGCCGGCCACCGCCGATCCAGAGCTGGTCCCAGCCGGGCTCCGGACCCGACGCCATCCGCGGTCCAGGTCCCGGGCCTCCCTGGCCGCGCGGTCCCGGCCCTGGCCCACGACCCTGAGCTTGACCCTGACCGGGCCCCGGCCACGGGCCCCGCTGGCCGCCTGGCCCGCCCGGGCCACCACCGAACACTGGTCGTCCCCGCGGCGAGCCACGACCCATCGGCCCAGGGCCGCCGGGCGGTGGCCCGAACGATGCCGGTGCGAGCTCGACCTCGTCCTCGGCCCGGAGCTCCGCGCCATCGATGAGCGACACCGCCGCGAGCGCGATCTCCAGCAGGTCGAATTCATCGGTCAGCGGCTCGACCACGCCGCGCAGGCGCTCGTGGTCGCCCTCGACCAGGGCCGCGTGGAGGTTGGCCCGCAGGATCTCCAGCCGGCGCTCGCGCAGGTCCGCGACCGTCGGCAGCCGCTCGATCTGCAGGCGCGTGCCGCTCGACTGCTCGATGTTGCGCAGGAGTCGATGCTCGCGCGGCTCGACCAGCGTGATCGCCACGCCCTCGCGTCCCGCCCGGCCCGTCCGCCCGATGCGATGGACGTACTGGTCGGGGTCGGAGGGCACGTCGTAGTTGACGACGTGGCTGACGTGCTCGATATCCAGCCCACGCGCGGCCACGTCGGTGGCGACCAGCACGTCCAGGGAGCCGTCGCGGAACCGGCCCATGATCCGATCACGAGCTTCCTGGGCCAGGCCACCGTGCAGTGCGCCCGCGTCATGGCCGCGGCTCGTCAGCGCCTCCGCCAGGTCGTCCACCTCACCGCGCGTCCGGGCGAAGACCAGGGTGGACGCCGGGTCCTCGACATCCAGGATGCGACACAGGGCGGCGAGCTTGTCCACGCGGCGGACGACATAGACCGACTGGCGGACGAGCGACCCCTGCTCTGCCGTGCGCTTCTCCGCCCGGACGGTGACCCGCGCGGGCTCGCGCAGGTGGCGCTTGGCGATCTTGCTGATGAGCGGCGAGATGGTCGCGGAGAAGAGCGCCGTCTGGCGCTCGGGCGGCGTCGCGCCCAGGATGACGTCCAGGTCCTCGGCGAAGCCCATGTCGAGCATCTCATCGGCCTCGTCGAGGACGACGACCTGCACGGCATCGAACGTCAGGCTGCCGCGCTTGAGGTGGTCGACCGCCCGACCGGGGGTCGCCACGACGACATCCACGCCACGGCGCAGACTGCGCAGCTGCTGGCTGATCGGCTGGCCGCCGTAGACCGGCACCACGCGAACACCCATCGGCCGCCCGTACTTGCCGAACGCCTCGGCGACCTGCATCGCGAGCTCTCGGGTGGGCACGACGATCAGCGCGGACGTGCTGCCCGGCGCCGCCCGACCCATCTGGATGCGCTGGAGCGTCGGCAGGGCGAAGGCGGCGGTCTTGCCGGTGCCGGTGGGCGCCTCGGCCAGGAGATCGCGGCCGGCGAGCAGGAGTGGGATGGCCTCGCGCTGGATCGGTGTCGGCTCCTCGTACCCAAGATCGCTCAGGGCGCCGAGGAGCGGCGCGTCGACGCCGAGGGCGGCGAATCCCTCCGCGGCGGCCGGCGCGGCTGGCGCGACCGGAGCCGGCTCTGGCGCAGCCTCCGTGGTCGGCGCGGGACCGGGGTCGGGCTCGAGGTCGACGGCGACATCGTCCTCATCGATCCTGGGCGGCTTCGCGGCCTTCGGTGGCTTTCGAGGCTTCGGCGGCTTCGCGACGGTCGCCGACGCCGCGGTCGCGGCCGGCGCTTCGGGCTGCTTCGCGGGCACGACCGACTTCGCGGTCTTCGGGGGCCGGGCGCGTTTCGGGGTCGGCGCGGCGTCGCCGTCGGTCGAGGATTCGGGGCTGGACATGGGCCCATTGTCGCGCTTCCCGCCGATACCCGATGATCGGGCCCGACGACATCGCCATCGCCTGGACGCACGCGCGTGGTGAAGAGGCGACGACCATCCGAACGGCAGAATCATGGCAACGCTGGGTCGGGTCATCCAGCCTCGGTGGGCCGCCAGCGACGGTACCGTCCGTACACGCCCGGCTCGAACGGCTCGACGAACGCGGCCAGCCGCTCAACCTCCGCTTCGAGTGCTTGGCGGACCCGGGGATCCACCGGGCGGAAGGGCTCGATGGCGATGCGCGTCCGGCCGCCGGGTTCCGCCTGCGCCCACCACAGGCCGGCGACGCGACCATCGACCAGGAAGGTCGGGAGCGTGTCGCCGTTCAGGGCGATCACCACGGCCCGATCCGCATCGCTGATGATCCGCGTCCGATCCGCGTGGGCCAGAAGGATGCTGTCCCACATCGCGAGCAGGCGCGGCGCGACCGGGATGTCGGGGTGGGGCCGCGGGGCGTTCGGCAGATCAAGGAGGGCGCGACCGCGCTCGTCCCGGGCATGCCAGAGCTCGTCTCGCACGTCGAGCTCCGCGATGGCCGGGCGGAGTGTCCCGATGGCCACGCCCGACCACGCTCCGATGTCGGCGGCGGTCGCCGGGCCGAAGGCGCCCAGGTATCGCCGAACCATGTGCTCCAGGGCGTGATCGATCCCGACGCGGTCGTCATCGCTGGTCCCGAGCCACGCTCCGGCGTCGACCAGGCGCGGCCGTCGCCCGAACGACCACGGCACGTCACCGGGCGCGTGGATGAGCGGCGCGTGGCGGCGCACCCACCAGACGGTGTCCGCGGGGTCCCGGTCGGGCTCGATGCCGGCCGCGGCCAGATGGGCCGTGATCTCCGCCAGCGTGCGCGGCTCCCGGGCGTGTTGGGCGGTCGCCGCGAGCAGGGCCGCGAGCGTCTCGCCGTCGGGCGGCGCCCGCCGGTCCTGGCGACGGATCGAGCCCGCGCGCGGCGGGAGGACGGGGCGGAGCCGCCGATAGTCGGCGGCGCTCACCAGGTGGAGCGTCGAGCGCATGAGCGTGGCCTTGACGAGTTCCCGTCGGGCGATCGCCGCGTCCAGGTCCTGCACACGGACGTCCGCCAGGCGGGTCCACAACGCGATGGACGGCGACGCCGGTTCTTGCGCCTGGAGGCCGCCGAGCGCCTCGATGGCCGCGACCGGATCCAGTGGCGCCCGCTCGAGCAGGTGCTGGCGGGCCAGCGTGGCCCGGTTCAACGCGGCGAGGGAGAGGATCGGTGGATCCGCGCTGTTCATGGCGCGCGCAACTCCCCGGCCCGGAACGTCGAGAGCAACTCCCCGTAGCCGGGCAGGCCGCGCTCGTAGCCGATGGCCCAGAAGCCGACGCCGGCGAGACCGCGCTCATCGGCCAGGCGGAGTTTCGGGGCGAGACTCCGGGGAGAGTCGTAGTAGACGGCATGCCACTGCCCGTCGCCAGCGGTCGCGGCGCTCGCGGACGGTCCCGCAGACACTGACGTCGACGCCTCGGGTGGCCGCTGGACGGCATAGAACTCGACGCTCTCGATCGGCTCGTAGGTCGGCGTGAAACCCGGTGCCTCGAAGACGCGCAGGTTGAGGCGCGGTACCCACTCGTCGCCGCGCCCCGTCGCGAAGGCACCCAGATCCGGTCCTTCGACCGGCCATGTCATGCCGTACAGCGGCAAGCCCAGGATGGTGCGCTCGACGGGTACGCCCAGCCCGGCGTAGAGGTCGAGTGACCAGACCAGGTCGGCGTCGTCGCCGTCGTAGCGGTCGATGGGCGCCGACGCGCCGGGCCCCGATCCCTCCCAGTGGTAGTCGTAGCCCATCAGGAAGATGCGGTCCGCGCCGGCTGCTGCCGCTTCGGCTGCCATCGCCGCCCCGCGGGCATTGCCCTGGGTGGCGACGGAGACCTGTCCGTCGGGTACGCGCTCGCGAAGCGCCGCGCGCAGTCGACCGACGAAGGCGCCGTAGTCGACGAGATGCTCGACAGGCAGGCTTTCGACATCGACGTTCACGCCATCGATCCCGAGGTCGACCACGAGGTCGACGAGCTCCTCGATCCAGCGCGCCTGAGCGTCGGGTTCGGTGTAGAAGCGCGTGTTCTTCTGGGGGCCGAAGCTCGAATACACGATCTCGACCCGGGTCCCGCGCTCGCGAGCCTCGCGGATGACCCGCTGGCCGACGTCGCCGGTGATGCGCCGATAGCCGTTCTGGTTCGTGGCGAGCTCGCCGCTCCGACGGTGGGTGACGGAGAACAGGGCCACGGTCGTAAGGTCCGTGTCGGCCAGGTGGGCGGCGATCCCGTCGTCCATCTCCCAATACGGCACGAACCCGTAGGTCTCGTGGCCAGGGGTCGGGACGCGGGTCGGATCGGCTGCTGCGCTGGGATCCGGATCCCCCGAGGCCGAGGTGCGGTCGCTCGGGAGCGTCCCGCCGCAGGCCGCGGCAGAGACCGCGAGGACGAGCGCAGCCAGGAGCGCCGGCCGCCTCACGTCCCCGGTCGGCCGGGGCCCAGGAATGCGACGATGAGCGCGGCCAGTCGGTCTGGCGCTTCCACCCCGATCTCGTCGGGTGTCGCGTCGCCTTCGAAGCCGCCGAGTCTGGCCCCGACGCCGACGACCGCGCGGACGCGGTCCGGGAACTCGATGGCCGTGTCGAAGGCGATCAGGCCACCGCGCGAGTTGCCGACCAGCGTGGCTCGCGGGATCCCGGCGTGGAGGAGCAATATCGGCGCGCCCGTGGGTTCACCCTCGTCGAGCACGTGGAGCCGGCCGCCCGGAACGGCCACGGTCTGGTTGGTCATCGCGAAACGGTACTCGGACCCGCGCAGGGGCGCAGGCTCGTCAAGGTCTTGACATTTGCGTCTGGGGTGGGCGCTCGTCGCGGCACGGCGACCGCAGGACGGTCGCGCCACGCTCGAAGGGACCGACCTGGTCCCAGAAACGGTGACAACGGCCCACCGAGGCGGCTTCTTGTCAGGAACCTCCCGACGACGGCCCACCACGGCGGCTTCTGTCACGGATCGGGCGCTCCGAGTGCTCTGGGCGGCAGCTGAGCGCTGTAGACGAGGAAACGGGGCCGACCAGGCCTGCCGGCCCGCCTCGCAGCCTCGGACCAGGACTAGGACCGGGCGCCAGCCGGCACGCGCGTCGCGATCTCGACCGCGAACGTCGCCAACTCGTCAGCGAGCGCCTGGGCACTGGCCTTGGTCGCTTTGCCGAATTCGATGGCGGCATCGCGGAGCTTCGTGTCGTCCATCTCGCGGGCGATCTTGAGCATGGCCGCCGCCGAATCCTGCTGCTTGCGCTTCAGGTTGATGAGCACGGCATGGGCCTCGTAGGCCTCGCTCGGGGCCTCTCCCGCCCTCTTGGCCGTCTCCTCCATGAGGTTCTTGAGCGCGAGGGCGACGCCCTCGGCCTTGCCGGTGGCGTCGTGGGCCTTGCCCAGCTGCTTAAGGGTCGAGAGGAACTGACGGTCCTCCTTCAGGGTCGTGGTGATCAGCTGCTTCGTCGCGCGGCGCGGGTGCTTCTTCGAGAGAACCTCCGCTCCATCGACGATGGCCTGCTGAACGGCGATCGACTCGTCGAACTCGTGGGTGATGAACGCCTCGCCGGTCTTGGCTTCGGACATCGGGGTGCCTCCTGATGAGTCGCGTGATGGGCTGGGTCATCACCGTAGGTCGTACCGGCGAACAGGGGCTCCTACTGACCGCCCGGCCGCATCACGGACACATTGCAGCGGCCCGTTCAGGCCTCGTTCACCACCGGCAGGACCAGGAGGTAGCCGGGCGGCACGCCGAGGTCCACTCGCGTGCTGTCGCGTACGACGAACTGCTTGGCCAGCGTCGCCGGGCTGATCAGGCTGTTCGGCTTTGGGCTCTGGCCCCAGACCGTGCTGCCGTGCGGATAGAGCGGATCATGGACCCGGATGCCGGTGACCTCGAATGCGTCGGCGCTCGCCGGGTCGACCGACGCCTCGAAGCCGGACATGACCCAGGCGTGCCGACCGCGCCACATCACCAGCCCGACCGGCCGATCGGTGGCCCGGATCGCCTCGACGGCGACCGCCAAAGCTCCCTCGAAGGTGGGCAGGGAGACCAGCCGGTACGGCCCGATACCAAGATCGTTGAGGGCCGCGGTCCAGCCGCGCGGATTCGCCCCACCGAACGGGCTGGACGAGCGATCACGGGCCATCGCCCACAGGTCGCCCTGGTCGACTCGCGTGGTCCGTTGCCGGTCGGTGGCCATGTTGAGGGCCATCTGGAGGCTGGCCCCGACGCACCACTCGAAGGTGTACTGGCCGACGAAATCGGCGCGCGTCGCGAGGTTCATGGCGAACGGCTCGGGATCGGCCTCCGCGATCTCCGGCGGATCGGCGGAAGGAGACGGAGGGAGCGGAGACGCGGCCAGAGCCGGAGCGGCCGGGGCCGGAGACGGGGACGCCAGGATCACGCTCGGCGAGGATGCCCCGTCCGCCACCGCGACGGCGGTCGCACTCGGACCGACATCGGCCGACGTCGCGATCGGGGTCGGCGTGGCATCGCCCGGCGTGCAGGCCGCGACGAGCGAGACCACCACGAGTCCGACCGCAACGAGGACATAGCGGCGGCGTCCGGAGGGAGCGAGGGTCAGCACGATCGGCCCGCAGTATGGCGCGACACCGCAAAACGGGCCGCCGGAGATCGACGCGGTCCCCGTCGGCACGCGCCGCCGCCCTGATCGCGGCCGCGGCATCGATCGGGACCGCGACGGCGATGCCCTGGGCGCTCGCGGCGACCGCCTCGTTAGCGCGTAGCGAGAAGATTTCAAAGGGCCATTGACAGCCGCTTCCTCGGAGGCGATGTACGTCGGACACGCCTCCGGCGCGACGCCCGACGAGATCCACCGATTCTTCGCTGGGCCCATGCTTCTCGACGCCTGGTCAAGAGCAACGAACTCGGCTGGACCGATCCGCAGATCGTCGGCTCGTTCATCGTCGGCGCCGTCTTGATCGCTGCCTTCGTCGCCTGAAGCGCGAGCCGCCGAGCCGATGCTCCCGTTCCGACTCTTCCGCTCGCGAGCGTTCAGCGCGGCGAACGCCGTCTCGCTCCTGATGACCTTCGGGATGTTCGGTTCGATCGTCCTGCTGGCGCAGTTCTTCCAGGTCGTCCAGGGCTACAGCACGCTGCAGGCGGCCTCCGGGCCCTGCCCTGGACCTTCATGCCGGTCATCGTGGCTCCCCTTGCCGGCCTGATCTCGACCCGGACCGGGACCCGCCCGCTGCTCTTCCTTGGCATGGCGCTGCAGGCCGTTGCCCTGGCCTGGATCGCGCTCGTCATCACCCCAACGATCGAGTACCTGGCCCTGGTCCCGGCCTTCGTCCTGGCCGGCACCGAGATGGGTCTCTGTTTTGCGCCGATCGCCAACGTCGTCCTGTCGGCCGTACGGCCGGAGGGAGGGAAAGGCGTCGGGCGCGAACAACGCCATCCGCGAGCTCGGCGGCGTGTTCGGGGTCGCCATCCTGGCCGCAGTCTTCGCGGCCAACGGTTCCTTCGTGTCCCCGGCCGAGCAGGTCGACGGGCTCGTGCCCGCGATGGGGGTCGGCGCCGTGGTCGTCGCCGTGGGTGCCCTTGCGGCGCTGGCCCTGCCGGGTCGAACGCGCTCGACGGACGTGGATCGAGACATCGATCCCGGTCGGGCCGAGTCGCCGGTCGGGTTCGGGGAGGCGCCGCTGGCCATGGGCTGAGACTTCCCTTCGCTGACGCGGGGCCTGGCCCGGATCGGTTCGCCGGTCCGGGCCCCGTCGCGCGCCGCGTGCCCAGATCCCGGCATACAGCAGCGAGACCTCTGGTATGACCGCCCGTGACGCCAGATCCGGTCGGGGTAGGGCCAAACGGGGCCATACCAGCAACGAGGCTTCTGTAGGCAAGGAATTCGATGCGCGGGGCGCCCGGGACCGAGCGTCGTAGCAGCCACAGTTCTGGATGCCGATCACGGGGGCGAAGCGTCTTGCAGCGAGCCCGCGGACCGTGCATCCTGCGCTCGCTCGGGGCTGGTGCGGTGCCCACCGCGCCACGGTCCACCCCGGCTGAGGGGACGAGGAGGCATCATGTCCGTCGCGCGCGCCGGAGCCCAGTGGGTCGTGGCGGCCCGCGACCTGTATCTCGTGGCCATGGCCCTGTTCGTGGTCAACATCGTGATCGGCATCCTGAACGGCGCCGACGCCGTCGAGTTCGATCGCAACCAGATCCTGACCCACGTCCACGCGGGCACCGTCGGTTGGCTGACCCTGACCATCGTCGCGTCGGCGTTCCTGCTCTTCCAGGCCGCGGATCGTCGGCTCATGCTCGCGCTCGCGATCCTGGTGCCCGTCTACGTGCTGGCGTTCTACACCGGATCGCTGCCGTTCCGAGCACTCGGCGGGACCGCGCTGCTGGTCGCCATCGCCTGGCTGCTCGTCTGGATCTGGCAGCAGTTCCTGAACGGCGAGCGCTCGCTGCCCCGCCTGGCCGTGACTCTCGCCCTGACGACGTTCGCGTACGGCGCTGTCATCGGCGTCCTGCTCCAATTGCAGGGCGCGCTGGCGATCACGCTCCTGTCCGGCGACTCCGTCGGTGCTCCTACATCGGGGTCATGACCAACATCGTGCTCGGGCTGCTGAGCCTGCTGGTGCTCCGAGCCCAGTCGCTCATCAGCCAGCTGATCTTCTGGGGCGTGAACCTGGGACTCGCCGTCTTCGTGGTCGGCCTGGTCGTCGAGAGCGCCGAGATCAAGCACATCGGCGCCCCACTCATGGGTGTGACGCTGCTGTTCGCACTGGCGGTCCTCGCCTGGCAGGCCTGGTCGGGCACGCTCGACGAGAAGGCCGCCGCTGCTTAAGGCCGACCGGCCGGGCCGGCGGACCTAGCGCAGGCGGGCGACGAGCTCCAGGATCTCGTCGCCGTACTGCTCGACCTTGGCTGGCCCGATGCCCTTGACCCGGCGGAGCGCGGCCGCGGACGGCGGCTTGACCTCGGCGATGGCGGCCAGTGTCTGGTCGTGGAAGACGACGTACGGCGGCACGGCATCCATCCGAGCGCGGGCCGTGCGCCAGGCTTTGAGGGCGGCGAACAGCGGGTTCTCGTCGGACATGCCGTATGGGTTCGCGGCCGCCGCCTGGCTGGCCGTCCTGCGGGCCCCCTGGTCCGCCGCGAAGCGATCGGGGAGCTGGACGACACGCCGCTCCCCGCGGGGGCGGAGGTCGCCCAGGAACCGGCTCGGCTGCCGGCGGGTGACGCGGCCGCGGGTGTCCCGCTCGGCCGCCCACGAGATGGCCAAGTGGACCCGTGCCCGGGTGATGCCCACGTACAGCAGGCGCAGTTCCTCGGCCAGCAGGTCGTCGTCATCGAGTGCCTGGCGGATCGGCAGGAGCCCTTCCTCGACGCCGGGCAGCGCGACGGCGTCCCATTCCAGGCCCTTGGCCCGGTGATAGGTGAGCAGGTTCACGCCGTCGGCCGAGCCCGCGCGCTCCGCCGCGCGTCGCCGGTCCAGGTCGGCCAGGTATGCCGGGGCGTCCACGACCGCATCGGACCGGACCCGCGTGGTCAGGATGTCGAGCAGCGTATCGAGGGCCGCGGTCCGTTCGCGGGCCTCGTCGCCGGCCTGCCCGGCGACGGCGTCATCCGAGTAGCCGAGCTCCGTCGCCCACAGGCGCCGGACTTCCCCGACGAGCGCGGTCCCGGTGGCGGTCAATGCGGCCCGCCGCACCAGGTCGATCGCACCGCGCACATCGGCCCGGTCGAAGAACCGGATGCCGCGGACCTGGTAGGCGATGCCGGACTTCGTCAGCTCGGCCTCGATGGGCGCCAGCTGGGCATTCATCCGGACGAGCACGGCGATCTCTGCCGGTGCGACACCGCCCGCGACGCGCTCGCGGATCCACTTGGCCAGGGCCGCCAGTTCCGCCGCCTCCGTCCCGTGCCGAAGGACCGTGGGCTCCGGTCCGGCCGGACGGGTGGCGACCAGGTGCTTGGCGCGCCCGGTCGAGGCCAACAGGTTGTTGGCCAGGGCGAGGACCTCCGGCGTGGAGCGGTAGTTGTCCTCCAGGTTGACGACCCGCGCGCCCTCGTAGCGCTCGGCGAACGAGGTCAGGAACCGACTCGTCGCGCCCGTGAAGGTGTAGATCGTCTGGTCCTCGTCGCCGACCACGCACAGGTCGCGCCGGTCGCCCAGCCATAGTTCGAGCAGGCGCTGTTGGAGCGGGTTGGTGTCCTGGTACTCGTCGACGCTGAACCAGCGCTTGCGCGACCGGGCCGTGGCCGCCGCCTCCTCGTCGGTCTCGAGCAGGTCCGCCGTCTCGACCAGCAGGTCGTCGAAGTCGATCCGCCCGGCCCGCGTCTTGGCCTTCTCGTAGCCCGCGAACAGTTTGACGAACAGGTCGACCGGCACGGGCGGCTCGCGGCCGGCCGTGGTCAGGGTGCCCGCGACGGCCGCCTCGTATGTCTCGGGGGTCAACCGCCGGCTCTTGGACCACTCGATCTCGTCGGCGATGTCCTTGGACGGCGTGAACCGATAGTGCCCCGGCAATCCCCGGACGAGCGGAACGAGCAGCGGCAGCTTGGAGTCCAGCAGGTCTGGCAACGCGTCGCCGCCATGGGTCAACGGCCAGTAGTGGCGGAGCTGGCTCAGGGCATGGGCGTGGAACGTCCGAGCCGTGACGGCGGGCAGGCCCAGCACCTTGAGCCGCTCGACCATCTCCGTCGCGGCCTTCTCGGTGAAGGTGACCACGAGCACCGCGTCGGGCTCCACGACCCCGGTCGCGATCGCGTACGCGGTGCGCCGGCTGATGACCCGGGTCTTGCCCGTCCCGGCCCCGGCCAGGATGGCCACCGGCCCCGTCGTGGCGAGGACCGCCTCGCGCTGAGCGGTGTTGAGGTCATGGAGGAGCGACGCTGGGTCAAGGGTGGACACGTCACCAGTATGGACGCCTCCGCTCATCCGGGGATCACTCGCGCGGAACGGCCGTCCGCGACGCCTACGCCTAGCGCGCGAGCTTCCAGCGCCAGCGCGTGGCGTGCTCCAGGCGAGCCTGGAGCTGTTCGACGGTCGCCTCGTCGATGCGGCGCATCCCGGCCAGGCGGTTGAGTTCCTGATTGACCTGGGCGTGGGTCATGTTCGTGGCTCGGGCGATGTGGCGTGCCGCGTCGGCGTTGGCCAGGCGCAGTCGATCCTTCTCCTGGCGACGAGTCAGGGGCGTCGCCCCCGGCGTCGTGCCGGGCGGCCCGGCGCTGCTCGTGCCGCGTAACGGTGGCGCGGGCGCCAGCTCGAATTCGATCAGGGTGTCGAGACTCGGTCCCGTGTCGTCGTCGTCGGGGAGCGGCTCGTGCCACGGCCGCCAGTCCGCGGCGTCGGGATCCGGCGGCGCGACCGCCAGGGGCACCGCGGACAGCGGCGCGAACAACGAGAGCTGCTCCTCGTCGGCCCCCGGCAGCTCCCCGTTCCGTGCCGCGAACGCCGCCTCGTCCTCCTCACGTCGAGGATCGCGGCGCAGGGAGTGCCGGCGCTGCTCGGCGATCTCCGCGGCACGGATCCTGAGGCGCGGGTCGTCGGGCAGGTACAGCCACGCGCGCTGGTCGCGGATACCCGGCATCCAGCGCACGAACCGCCCGACCGCCTGGCGGAAGAACAGGTCGGTGGTCGTGGTCGTGGCAAAGACGCCGACCCGCAGGCGCGGGATGTCGACCCCCTCCGAGACCATGCGGACCGCGACCAGCCACTCGGTCGTGCCGGCCGCGAAGGCGGTGATCCGGGCGGACGACGTCGGGTCGTCGCTGGTGACGACGACCGCCGTGGTCCGGAAGTGCGTACGCAGGAGGGCCGCGATGCCCCGGGCGTGGTCCTGATCGGTGGCGATGACCAGGCCGCCGGCATCGGGGTGGGTCTGGCGGATGGTCGCCAGGCGCTCGACCGCCTCGCCCAGGACGGACGTCAGCCAGTCGCCCTCGATCGAGAGCGCGGTGCGCAGGCGCTGGTTGGCGAGGTTGGTCGTGAGCACGTCGTCGAACGTGGCCGACTGGAGGTTGCCGTCCGCCGCGGTCCACTCCATCGCCCCGCCCAGGCGCGGAAAGTAGATGGGTCGTACGACCCGGCGGTCGCGCAACGCGTCGTCGTACCCGTACTCGAAGTCGGGGACGGCCTCGTCCTGGTCGTAGCGGATGAACGGGATGGCCCGCGTGTCGCTGCGGAACGGGGTGCCGCTCAGGGACAGGCGGCGGACGGCGCCTCCGAACGCCAGGCGCAGCCCCTCGCCCCAGGCCTGGTCCTCGCCGGCGTGGTGGACCTCATCGAGCACGACCAACGCGCCGCGGGCCACCTCACGCACGGCCGGCGCGCTCATCGCGACCTGCTGGTAGGTCGTCACGACGCCGTGCATATCGAGCGGGAGGGCCCCGTCCGACGGTGACCAGGCCGGGTCCAGGTGGAGGCCCAGGCCGGCCGCCGCGGCGGCCCACTGGATCTTGAGGTGGGCGGTCGGGGCCACGATCACGACTCTCCCCGGGGTACTGGCAAGGGCCGTTCGCAGGGCCGCCAGGGCGAACGTCGTCTTGCCGGCGCCAGGCGTGGCCACGGCCAGGAAGTCGGGCTTGGTCGCGGCTGCTGCCGTGAACCGGCTCAGGGCCGCGTGCTGCCAGGGTCGGAGCTTGACGGTGCGGGACATGGGACTGGAGCCTACCCGTCGCGGGCGCTCGACACGGCCAGGGCGAACGGATGGACCTCGCCACTGCCGCCGCTGCGCAATCGCCAACCGGCGACCGTGAGCGTCCAGCCCGAATCGACGAGGTCATCGACGAGCAGGACCGGGCCGGCCAGCACCGCCGCGCCATCGACCACGAGGCGCGCGTCGGCGTTCGCGAGCTGCTGGGCGCTGTTGGCCATCGAGGCCTGCGGCGCCGCGCCATCGACGACGGACAGGGTCGCGACGAACGGCAGGTCGAGGCGACCGGCCAGAGCGCGCGCGAATCCCTCGACGAGCCCAGGTCGCGACGCCGACGGCACGGCCGTCACCCAGCCCGGGATGGCGCTCTCGGTCCACGGTGACGCTGGGTGGGGGAGGG